>JBDNHE010000001.1:0-17045 GCA_041688945.1 Gemmatimonadota bacterium
CCATCGTTCAGGACGTAGATCGGACATCGCATGTAGCAGACCGATGAAACCTGATCAGCTGGCTCCGTCCAGAGTTGAGGCGCGTTGCTCGGACTAAGGTCAATATGCTGAGTGTATCGAGTAATGTCCGAACCGGATTCTCCAAGTCGACCACCATGCCTCCAAAGAAGGAAGCCAGACGCGGTGTAGCTCAGAGCGCCGCCGACTGCCGGGAGAGGCACCTCCCGTTCAAACTTCCCGCCTGGGGATAGGATGATGACTTTCCGGTTGCGGTCATCGACGACGAACACCGACGAATCCGGCAAAAACCCCACCGTGCGTGGCCGATTCAGCTCCCCAGGCCCCGGACCCACCGCGTCGTAGGCCCAGGCCAGTTCCCCCAATGAGGTGAACGCGATCACCCGTTGCGCTACAGCATCCGAAACCACCACACGTCCGGTTCGGTCCAGATCGAAGCGGATCGCCGAGGACAGGTCATACCCAGCACCTTGTACTTCAAACAGCGTGTCGAGCGCCAATTCGTTTAGGGACCGAGCAAACACGTCCGGCCCGGTCGCATTGCAAGCAACAAGGGGTGCAAAAAATAGAAGGCCAGCAATCGCGCGAGCAAACGTCCGGGCCGAGGATCGCCGGGGGAGCCAATGACTCCCCCGGACGGGTTCTAAACCGGATTGCATGCCGCTTCCATCCCTTCGTGGGTGTCCATGCAGATCCCGTAGGCTGGAATATTACCGTTGTTATAGTACTCGATGCAGATGTCGAAGTGCCCCCAAAGATCGTCGCAGAAGCCTGGAAGCTCCTGCGCCGCCAACGCCCCACCCAATAGGGTTAGCACGGCTGTCGAACGATAGACAAATTTCTTGATCGTTCTCTCATCTCCATGTAGCGGATTACATGCTCACGAGCCGTAGGTTATCGGTACGGTAGGTTTACCGCAACGTATGTGTCCAACTCGAACTGGTGCGCAGACACCCCACCGAACCATGTGACCCCCCAAAACTGCGGGACAGCAACTCAGAACCGCAACGCTACTACCTACCGCATAGACGGCGACCTGTTTCTAGCGCTGTCAGATAACAGCGGGTTTACGACACTTAGTGCATCGGGGATCAACCGTAGGACGAAGACGATCAGGACGAGTGGAAAAGCCATGACCGCAATCAGGCTTGAAACGCGCCAAGCGCTGAGGCCGACCCATCCTTCCGCCTTCTCCTGGGCGAGGACCATCAAATCTGCGCGCCCCCGGATCGAGGCGGCACTGTCTTGGCTGGGTTGACCCTGCGTTGGGCCACCAGGCACGAGGTCAGTTGGACGAAGATCGATCTCGGGACCAATGGGACGGTCCAAAGGGGGCGCGTCACGACCGAGTCGATCAGAGTTCCTTTCCGGAGCCCAACCGCCCGACCCCCTCACCGCGGAGTAAAGTCCGTCGTTTCATCCAGGCTGCGGATAAACGCCGCTAGCAACTTGGCGGTGTTCTCCAGGTCCTTCAGGCTGACCACTTCGTTGGGCGAGTGCATATAGCGATTCGGCACCGAGATCAGCCCGGTGGGCACACCGGTCCCGACCAGGTGGATGCCGTCGGCGTCAGTGCGGGTGGCCTTGGGAGACGCCTGGAGCGTGTAGGAAATCCCCTCTGCCTCGGCGACCTCGATCAGGCGCTCACACACCATCGGGTGGGCGGCCGACCCGCGGCTGAGCACCGGGCCACCGCCGATCTTGTGGTCGCCCAGCTCCTTTTTGGGAACGTCCGGAACGTCCGTCGAGAAGGTGACGTCCACCACCAGAGCCACATCGGGCTTGAGCGAGAATGCGCTTGTGCGCGCACCGCCGCCCTGGTAGCCAATCTCCTCCTGAGCCGTCGCGACTGCCCACGCCGAAGCGGCACAGGGCTTATCGGACAGCATGCGGATGGCCTCGAGTACCACGTAGGCCCCGATCCGGTTGTCGATCGCACGCGAGGCGATCCGGTCGTTTGCCAGCTTGACCATCGGCACATCCACGACCATCGGGTCACCGATGCGGATGCCCATCGCTTTGACTTCATCCAGGGATCCCGCTCCCACATCGACCCAGAGTTCCTTGGTCTTTGTTGCCTTGCTGCGCTCGTCTGCTTCGATCAGGTGGATGGCCTTCTTTCCGATCACGCCGGGCAGATCGCCATCCTTGGTCATCACCTTTACGCGCTGGCCCACCAGGACTTGAGGATCCCAGCCACCGATCTCATCGATGTAGAGGTATCCCTCGTCATCGATATGAGTGATCTGCAGGCCGATCTCGTCGATGTGGCCAGCGAGCATCACGCGAGGGCCACCTTTGATATTCACGCCGGCGTACGAATTGCCATTTACATCGACTCGAACCTCCTCGGCGAAGGACTCGGCCTCGGCGCGCCAGACGCGAGCGGGGCGGGTTTCGAATCCAGAGGGTCCAGCGGCATCGAGCAGTCGGGCGAGAAAGTCGGTGTTCATTCAGAGACGAGGGGGAAGCGTCGCGGGTGGGCGCGTGGATTCAAGCGAATCGCCGGCACGACCTGGCGACACGGCTGGACGCGCGGTCTGCGCGCAGCAAGATCGATAGTGCGCCTGACCCGGGTCGCCGTCAACGGATGCGGCGGCGCCCGGCTGAGCTTTCCCGTTCCCCCGTCAGTCCTCGCCCTGAGCGAATCAGTCCTGCGAAACCTCTTTCGACGGGTCCAGACCTGCGCGATTCCTGCTTCCGGGTACGGTCTGTGAGGCGCCACGTCCGCCGATCTCCGCGCCTCCAGCGTCTTCCTGATCCGGCTGATCCGACCCGTCCGCCCCAAATCCGGCGGCACTGCCGCCAAAGCCGGGTCCAAAGCCGCCCGACCCGAACCCTACAACCCTCACGTTCATTCCACCGTTCTGGACCTGACGCTCAATGAACTTCGCCATGCGTCGCTTCATCCAGCCTCGGGTCACTGGCATAAGCAATGAAAAGCCGACCAGATCGGTGAGAATGCCCGGCGTGAGCAGAAACGCCCCGCCAATCAGGATCGCGGCGCCGTCCAGAAGCGAAGAGCCCGGCATCCGTCCGGCGGCCATCTCCGTTTGAATCGCCATCAGGGTGCGCAGGCCTTCGCGCCGAGCGAGTGCCGCACCGGCGGCCCCGGTTCCAAGAACGATCAGCAGCGTCGGCAGCAATCCGATCCACTGACCGACCTGAATCAACAGCATCAGTTCGACCACCGGAACGACAACAAACAGAAGAAATAGTCTTGAAAGCATGGTTTGAATCTACACGGAGGGTCGGTCGTTGACACGAATCCTGTTCCGGTTCAGGTCGGTGTTTTCGCCCCGCCTGTCCGCAAAGAGCCCGAGTCCTGAGTCGATCTGTTGATGCCGGCCGCTGTAAATCTGCGGCGCGGGCATTGATGCGCCGGCCGGTCGTTGCCACCTTCATCCCCATCATCCCCATCATCGCCGGCGTTCGAGGTCGGCTCGACACAGGGCCCAGCGGACTCGAAATCCGCGGCAACCCCACCGGACTTATGGAGCAGACGTATTTTCGGAAAGGCTTCGGACTCAAATCCGAGGTCAGACCACTCATCGACGCCGAGTATCACTCCGCCATCGTGGAACGGATCCGTTCCCGCGGATACGAGGATTCCTTCGGCGACATCAACGTCCGCCTCGCCCAGGAGTTCGGCTTCTGTTATGGCGTCGACCGCGCGGTTGACTATGCCTACGAGACGGTCCACAAGTTCCCGGACCGGACGATCTATCTGGTGGGTGAGATCATCCACAATCCGCATGTGAACCACCGCATGACGGAGATGGGGATCAACTTCATTCTCCCCCAGGCCGACGGCCTTTTCGACTTCACCCACCTGACGCCGCAGGACGTGGTCCTGCTCCCGGCTTTTGGTGTGACGATCCACGACTTCGAGATGCTCAAGGGGATCGGCTGCGTTCTTGTCGATACGACGTGCGGCTCGGTACTGCATGTCTGGAAACGTGTTGAGGGTTACGCTCGCGACGGCTTCACCTCGCTGATTCACGGCAAGCATCACCACGAGGAATCACGTGCGACCGCGTCGCAGGCGCTCAAGTACGAAGGGGGCAAGTACATCATTGTTCGTGACAGCGACGAAGCTCAGGTGGTCTGCGACTACTTCGCCGGCGCGGACAACTCGCTCAGTCGCGACGCTTTTCTTGAGCGCTTTGGGGACAAGGCAGCCGAGGGCTTCGATCCGGACCTTGATCTGAAAAAGATCGGAGTCGCCAATCAGACCACGATGCTGGCCAACGAGTCACTGGCGATCGGCGTCCAGGTCCGTAGGGCGATGGTCGAGGCGTTCGGCGAGGAACATGCGGGCGAACACTTCCGCACCTTTGGTACGATCTGCTCGGCGACCCAGGAGCGGCAAGACGCGGTCAAGGAGATGATGAAGTCGCCTCCGCAGGTGATGCTGGTGATCGGGGGCTACAACTCCTCGAACACGAACCACCTGGCCCACATGTGCCGCGACTACACCACGACCTACCACGTCGAGGACGCGGCCTGCATTGACGTCGAAACCGGCGAGATCAGGCACAAGCCAGTCCTGTCCGCGACCGCACCCGAAGACGTCGAAACCGACTGGCTGCCCGAGGGACCGTTCTCGCTGGGGCTTACCGCGGGGGCGTCCACGCCGAACAACAAGATCGGTGAGGCGCTGGTCCGGATTCTGAAGATTCGTGGAATCGCAATCGAAGAGGCAATCGGGGCGCCTCAGCCCGCCTGAGTGGACTCAACGGTGTGGCTGTCCGGGAGCAGATCCACCCCGGTCAGCCCTCGCCCGCCATCCCCTTCCCCCACTTCTTGAGCAGCCGGCGGAGCTCTACCTGCTCGTCGTGCTCCAGGTGGGAGGCCAGATCGCGAACGAAGGTGGCGTGACCCGGGAAGATGTCGCGGATCGTCTGCTCGCCCAAGGCGGTCAGCCGGGCGCACACCACGCGACGGTCTGACTCCGACCGGTCACGCACGACAAACCCCTGATCTTCGAGTCGGTCCATCAGGTAGGTAATGTTGCCGCCCGTGACCAGGAGCTTGGTAGCCAGGTCGCCCAGCGTCAGCGGCCCCAGATGGAAGAGTGCTTCGAGAATTCCGAACTGCGGGGTCGTCAGTCCGTACTCGGCAACTTTTCCCGCAACCTTACGGGACAAAGTGCCATAACAACGCGCGAGGGCGATCCAGAGCCGGAGCGAAAGCTCCTCCTCGTCAGACCACCCCCGCGCCGGTGCTTCAGGCTTCTCGACCATTCCGGGATCAGATATGGATTGCGCGTCCCAATGACTGAAGCGCCCCCTCACTGACACCCTCGGAGAGCGTCGGGTGCGGATGCATCGCCCGCTCCATCTCCTCGACCGTCGACTCAAGATGACGGCCCAGAACGAACTCGGCGATCAGCTCGGTCGCGTGCGGACCCACGATGTGAGCGCCCAGAATCTCCGAGTATTTCTTGTCCCGGATGATCTTCACGAAGCCCTCGGTGTGGCCACTGGCGACCGCACGCCCGATGGCGACCCAGGGCAGCTTGCCCACCTCAATGTCGTAGCCCGCTTCTCTCGCGGCCTTCTCGGTCATGCCGACCGAGGCGACTTCAGGATGGCAGTAGGTGCAGTTGGGCACGTTGTCGTAATCCACCGAATGGTGCCCGGCACCGAGCATGTACTCCACACAGCTGACGCCTTCGTGCATGGCCTTGTGGGCCAGAAGCTGGCGGCCAGCACAGTCGCCGAGGGCGAAGACGCCGGGGACGTTTGTGCGCATCTGATCGTCCACGACCACAAAGCCACGCTCGTCTTTCTTTACGCCCGCCTTCTCAAGGCCAACGTCCTCGGTGTTGGGCACGCGACCCACGGCGGACAGAACCTTGTCCACCTGCATGGTCTGAACCGCACCCTTCGCGTCCTCGAAAGTGACCTCGACTCCATCCTTCTGGACCACGGCCTTCTGGAACTTGGCGCCGGTGTGGATGTCCATTCCGCGCTTTTTGAAGGTGCGCTCGATGAACTTGGAGACCTCTTCGTCTTCCAGCGGCAGAACGTTCGGCGCCATCTCGACGATCGTGACCTTGGTGCCATACGCATTGTAGACGTCGGCGAACTCCATCCCGATTGCACCCGATCCCACAATAAAGAGCGTCTTGGGGGCCTTCTCCTGCATCAGCGCCCCGGTCGACGACAGGATGCGGTCCTCGTCGATCTTGAGAATCGGCAGGTCACGCGGCCGTGAGCCGGTGGCGATGATCACGTTCTTGGCGGTGATCGTGGTCTTGGTGCCCTCGGCGTCGGTGACCTCGACCTTTCCGCCGCCCAACAGACGGCCATAGCCCATGAAGGGGGTGATCTTGTTGTTCTTGAAGAGGTGGCCGATCCCCTTGTTGAGCTGGTCGGCGACGTCGCGCGAGCGCTGCTGGGCCGGGCCCAGGTCGAGGGTGATGTCGCCCGTCATGATGCCGTGCTTGGCACCCAAATTGGTCATTTCGTTGGCCATGAAGGCACTCGTCAGGAGCGCCTTGGTAGGAATGCAGCCGATGTTCAGGCAGACTCCGCCCAGTTTCTCGGTCTCAATACAGGCCACGTTCTGGCCCAACTGTGCGGCGCGGATTGCGGCGTGATATCCGCCAGGTCCACTACCAATCACCACCAGGTCGAAACTCGTATTGCCAGCCACGGAACACCTCTTTTGTGCTCAACCGGCCGAAGGGGCCGGATTGGGTTCAAATCTCAATGAAAACGACGTCTGAAACTCGCTCGCATGGCGGGTTCCAGGCCCGTCGAAGGTAGAGGATCGGCGCCTCCCAAGTAAAGTCCGGGGACCGCGGGCTTTCCCCCTCGGCCGATCGGTGCCTACCTTGAAAATTCGGTCATCCCCCCTCTCCGAGTCCGGAGGAACACCATGCTCATTGAACTCGCCGTCATTGGCGCTGTTATGGTCGGTGCTGCGGCGCTCTACAACGGCCTGGTCAAGCTCCGTGAACAGGCGGACGCTGCTTGGGCAGATATCGACGTCCAGCTCAAGCGCCGATATGACCTGATCCCCAACATTGTTGAGACGGTGAAGGGATATGCCGGGCATGAGAAGGAGACTCTGGAGGCGGTGATCCAGGCGCGCTCGCGGGCGATGGGAGCGGCCGGACCCGCTGAAAAAGCCCAGGCCGAAGGCGTGCTGACCGGCGCACTCAAGTCGCTCTTCGCCCTTTCTGAGGCATATCCGGACCTCAAAGCCGCCGAAGGATTCCGCGATCTGCAGAAGACGCTCGCGGAGCTGGAAGACGTGATTGCGAACGCTCGTCGCTACTACAACGCGGTCGTGCGGGATTACAACACCAAGATCCAGTCCGTGCCACAGAACCTGGTGGCCAAGTCCTTCGGCTTCAAAGAGCGTGAGTTCTTCGAGATCGACGAAGGCGAAAAGGCCGTACCCAAGGTGGACTTCTAACCGTACGCCTGGAGGGTCCGAGTCGGATGGCGCTGAGAATCACGTTCGCGCTCCAGGGTGAAGGGCGTGGGCATATGACCCAAGCCCTGGCGCTGGCCCATCACCTTAGAGCCGCAGGACATTCGGTTGATCAGGTGTGGGTGGGACTGGGCCCCGGGTGGTCGATTCCGGAATTTTTCGTTCGGGGAATCGGCGCCCCCATCACAACCTTCCGCGCTCCGACACACTCCCTGACCTCGGACCGGACCCGGGTCAATGCGGGGGCCACGTTCCGCGATGCGCTCTTTGGACTTCCCGCATTCCTTGGCGCGGCCCGTGCGCGAAAGCGTCTGATCACCGCCGCCAACACCGACGTGGTGGTCGGGTTCTACGACGCGGTCGGTGGAATCGCGCGCATGCTTGGACATTCCGTTCCGAACGTGGCCATCGGTCACCACTACGTCCTGTTTCACCCAGACGCCCCACAGCTCCCACTGTCAGGTGCCGCGAAGGCCGGTCTGCGCTGGCTGACCCGGGTCACGGCCCATCGCGCGACCGAGGTGCTGGCTCTTTCGTTCGCCGACCTTGATGGCAACGGCGTCGGGGTCGATCCGGCGTCTCGTCACCCGACCATCGTTCCGCCAATCCTCCGGCCCGAAGTGTCGGAATTGTTAACGCGAGACGACGGACATCTCCTTGCATACGCCGTCACGCCTGGAGTTGGCGAGCAGGTCGTGGCCTGGCAAAAGACCCGTCCAGAAGTCGTGGTCCACATCTACCTCGCGGGCGGAACCGCAGCGATCTCCGCCGAAATCGGCGCGGGATGTCACGTCCACGCTCTCGACGACAAGGCCTTCCTGGCACACATGGCCTCGTGCCGGGCCTATGCGGGATCGGCGGGCTTTGAGTCCCTCTGCGAGGCGTACTACCTGGGAAAGCCAACGCTCGCCGTTCCCACAGCCGGACAGGTCGAACAACAGTTGAACGCGGCCGACGGCGAACGCACCGGGGTGGTCCGGAAGGGAAGCTGGAGCGACCTCAATGTCTTCTGGGACGGCGCGACCGCGCCCGACAGCGGGCAGGTCGCAGCCTTCAGGACGTGGGTCGATAGCGGACCGCAGGCGATTGTGAGCCGCGTGGTCGCCGCCGCACGGTCAGGCTCCCGATCCGCTGCGGCATCCTCGGACTCTACGGGAATGGCCTGATGACAGATCTGGTCGGGTCGGACGGAGACGGGGAGGCGGGCGACAGTCCGGCGCACACCATTCTGTTGTCCGAGCAGCGAGATGCCGAGCAACAGTTGGAGAAGACCCGCAAGACGTATCAACGCCACGTCCTCTGGATCATCCTGGGCGTCTCGCGCGCCTCCCCTACCAGCCGTCCCGCCATCGCTCTAGGTTCCGGGCCGACGGTGCGGCGGGGCGATCCCACCGCGCGGCCTCGCGCCCCTCTGAGATGCTGAATGTGAACTGGGAAAAGATCCTCGTCGTCGTCTACACGACGGGTCTCGTGTTCATCACGCTCTACTCCGTGGCGCAGATCCACCTGCTCTTCCTGTACTACCAGTGGAAGCGCACTCGGCCCGCTGATCCGGCACCCATTCCTGTTGGGACCAGCGAAGGGCTGTACGTAACGATCCAGATCGCCATGTACAACGAGCTGGCCGTCGCCGCTCAGGTGATTGATACCGTCGCGCAGATCGAATGGCCCAGCGACTTCCTGGAGATCCAGGTGGTCGACGACTCCACAGACGAAACCGTCCAGATCGTCGAAAAGCGCATCGCGCACTGGCGCGCACGTGGACGGGACATGGTCCACTGCACGCGAGAAGACAGATCGGGCTACAAGGCCGGGGCGCTCGCCATCGCCACCCCAAAGGCCAAGGGCGAATTCGTGGCGCTCTTTGACGCCGACTTTCTTCCAGACGCCGATTTTCTCCGGAAGTTGATGCCCTGGTTTGATGGGCCTCGGGTTGGAATGGTCCAGGCACGGTGGGGGCACCTGAACCTCAACGAATCGATGCTGACACGCGTGCAGGCCGTCCTTCTGGATGGGTTTTATCTGGTTGAACAGCCCGCGCGTCAGCACGCCGGATACTTCACCCGTTTCAATGGGTCCGGGGGCGTCTGGCGAAGAGAGTGCATCGCTGATGCCGGAGGCTGGAGCGCCGACTCACTGGCCGAGGACCTGGATCTTTGCTTCCGTGCCCAGCTCAAGGGCTGGACCATGCGCTACGCTCACGACGTGGTGGCGCCGGCTGAACTGCCGCCGTCGCTGGAGGCTTTCAAGAAGCAGCAGTACCGCTGGACCCGGGGCAAAGTGCAGGTGGTACGGAAGTTGGCGATCCCGATTCTGAAGGCGAAGCTGCCCTTCATGGTGAAGCTTCACGCCTTTGTCGATCTGCTGAATGTGCTGGTCTACATCTCCGCGCTGGGCGTCGGAATTCTGAGTGTGCCACTGTCGTGGATTCTCTTCAGCGAGTCCGCCTTTCCTCAGTACATGGTGGACACGTCGTTCGCCCTGTTGCCCCTGTTTGTCTGGATCTGGTTCGTGGCCGCCGTGCTGCGCTTTCAGCACCCGGGGCGAGGCCTCGCCTCCTTTTTCCGCGACTTCCCCGCGGTACTGATTACGGTGCTGGGTACTACCTTCTACCAGACGATCGCACTGGTAAGAGGCATGTTCGGGACCTCGGGAGAATTCTGGCGCACGCCAAAATTCGGTGTCGCCGGCGGTCAGTCTCGTAGCCGACTCGGACAGTTGCGGCTGCGGACGATGCCCCCAGAGGTTGTGGCAGAGTTCGCACTCGCGCTGTATTTCCTCTTCGGACTCTGGGTCGATGTACGGTTTGGCGGATTCGCATTCTTGCCTCTACACATCGCCCTCGCGGTTTCCTACGCCTTTGTGGCCATCCGGTCCTGGATTCCGTCCGTACGCCGCTGACTTCACACCTGATCGGGATGCACCGATGAAAACCAAGATCCACAGGACCGCCATCCGGTCGGCTGCCGCCCTCATCATCACCCTCGCAATCACCCTCGCATCCGGTCTGGCCACGCCGACCGCCGCTTCGGCGCAGAGTTCTCTGGTGCCGGTGCAGCACCCTGTCTACGAGTGGCTGCATCGCCAGCGCATTCTCGGCTACGTGCCCGATTTCCAGCTCGAGATGAGGCCGATTTCGAGGAATCAGGTCTTCGGTCACTTGATGCGGGTGGACTCGATCATCGGCTCCGGCGACTCCGCTCTGGACGACTTCGATCGAACGCACCTGCAGACCTACATCCGTGAGTTCGCACGGATCGGCAGTCCGGAGTCTGTGACCACCAGCTTTCTGGGTGGCGACGAAGCGATCGCCGGAAGTGGTGGGTTCGTGGACCGGTTTCGTGAATGGTTGGGGAACTATCGGGAGCCGCATCTCTATGCTTTCGCCGATTCCAGCCGCGCCTTCGCCATCGACGGATGGGGGTCTGTCGGTCGCATCTCCGGGTCCGAAGCCGGCACGAGCTTCTCCTCATTCCGGGACGAAAAAGGCATTCGTGCCTACGCCGATTTTCTCGGCCATTTCGGGCTCCACCTGGAGGCGGGAAACCTGGCGGGCCACTCGGGCGATCCCGCGGTCCGCTTTGATCCGCTCTACAACAAGACCTTTGAAGCCGTCGTTCAGCAGAAGTCGAACTCTACCTACGTCGAAGCGTCCGCCTCGGCCCGCCTTGGGCCGGTCGCGCTGAGCATTGGTCACGGTGGAATGCAGGTCGGGCCCGGCCGGCGTACCTCGCTCCTTCTCTCGCGCGACGCCTCGACGTTCGACTGGATCCGACTGGATCTCGACTTCAAGAAATTCACCTACACCGCGCTTCACGGCAGCATGGCTTCCGATGTGGAGTTCGGGCAGATCGTCTTTCCGGATGACACGGTTCGGACCAATTTCGCCGGCGCGCGCTGGCTGGCGATTCACCGCTTCGACTTTCGCCCCACCGACCGGGTGCGCCTCGGCTTCACCGAGATGCTCACCTACTCCGCACGCCCCACTGACTACGCCTACCTGAACCCCATCGCTCCGCTCTTCTTTTCGGAGTTGGACAGCGGGGATCGTGACAACGCGGTCTGGGTGTTCGACGGCACGGTCCGCCCCATTGATGGCGTCGAGGTATACGGGACGCTGTTCATCGACGACCTGGTCACCTTCGGCGACATCTTCAACTCGGGACCCGAAGTGGATGTGGACCGGGCCTTTGATGTCGGGATCGATGCCGCCCTGCCTTATGGTGTCGAGGCCGGCCTCCGCTACGTGAGAATCGATCCCTGGGTCTACACGCACTGGCAGCGGCTGAACACGCTGGATCAGCGAGGCTTCCCTTTGGGGCATCCACTCGGACCGAACGCCACGACACGTGAGGCCCACATCGGTACGTGGCTGCCGCTCCGCGGATACGTCGGGCTGAGCCTGGCTCAGTCGAAGAAGGGATTGAACCCGGTCGATGCGAACGGCGACCTGATTGAGAACGTCGGAGGCGACCTGGAGCTCGGTGCCCTGACGGCCGACCAGGGGAATTTCTCCCTGTTCGAGAACTCTGACCTTCAGGAGTTCAAGACAATCGGCTTTGAAGCGGGGTTTGAGCCGGTCCGTGGAGTGCGCTTTGATCTTCAGTATCAGAAGCGGACGCAGAGCGTGGGAGATCGGATGCCGGAGTACAATTATATGACGGTGAGGGTCCGCTACATCATGTAGCGACGGCGCGGCGGCGAATCCGGGCGCAGGAGGGTGTTGGGACCTCCACTCGGACTCGATGCGACGTAGCGATGCGACGCCTCAGTATCGGCGGCGGATCCGGGCGCGGAGGGTCGTTGGACCTCCACTCGGACTCCCTGCGAGGTAGCCCTGCTACCTCTCGGTCGCCTCGGTCGGCCCGCCTACTCCTGCATCCCGGCTTCGCCGCCGCTTCCGCCGAATGGGGACGGTGTTCAGTTCCAGACTGATGGAAGACGTCCTCACTGATGCGTGACATCATAACAGCACGATGCTATGATGCAGTCATGCGAACAACACTCAATCTGGATGACGATGTCCTGCAGGTGCTGCGAAGCCTCGCGCGAGACCGGGGTTCCAGCCTCGGTGATGTGGCGAGCGGCCTGATTCGAGAGGCCCTTCAACCTGAATCAGGCGGAGCCTATCGCGGGGAGTTCCCGGTCTTTTCGGTGCGTGAGAATGCCCCGCCCATCACCTCCGACATGGTCGCCGACGCTCTGGACGAGTCGTGATCCGGCTCTTGGATGTGAATGTGCTGGTCGCGCTGGCCTGGCCAAACCATGTGCATCACGCTGCCGCACATGAATGGTTCGGGGCGATCCGTGACGAGGGCTGGGCGACCTGTTCAATGACTGAAACGGGATTTGTCCGGGTCTCCAGCAACCCGAAGGCTCTCCCTGATGCAGTCCGTCCCGTGGAGGCGATCGCCCTCCTGCAGCGGATGCGCGCCGTCCCGGGCCATCAGTTCTGGAAAGACGCAGTCTCAATCGCGGACGATGGCACCCAGTTGGCGAATCGAATCGTGGGACACAGGCAGGTGGCCGACGTACACCTGGTGCTACTGGCTCAGAAGCATGGCGGCCGCCTGGCGACCTTCGATCGAGGGATCGTGGCCCTCGCGAGTGGAATCCTCCCGGAGTCGGTCGAGCACCTGGCGGGGTGAGGCTGCCTAGTCCAGAATCCCGCCGCCCCCCTCCGCCGATCCCGATCGTTTCAATCCCGATCTGGCCTCCCGCCCCCCTCCGCCCGAAGCGGCAGCGAAGCCGGGATGCAGGGCTAGGCGGGTCAAGCGAGGCGACTGAGACGTAGCATCGCTACGTCGCAAAGAGTCCGAAGTGGAGGTCCCAACGACGCCCTGCGCCCGGATCCGCCGCCGCGTCATCCCGTCGTCTTTTTGTGCTGCCTCACCGCCAACCCCAACACCACCGTCCCAAACCCGACCAATATCAGCAACGGCTGCGCGATCGCCCCGATCCCAGCCCCCCGCACCAGCACCGCCCGCATGATCTCGATGAAGTGCTTCACGGGGCTGATCTCTGCGACCAGCTGCGCCCAGGGCGGCATGCTCTTCACGGGAGTGAACAGTCCGCTCATGAGCAGGAAGACCATGTTGAAGCTGAAGCTCAGGAACATGGCCTGCTGCTGGGTATCGACCATGGTGGAGATGAGGAGTCCGATCCCGAGAGCGACGATCAGGTAGATGCCGCCGGAGAGGAAAATGAGAGCGAGGCTGCCTTCCATGGGGATGTCGAACACGAGCCAGGCGACGACGAGTCCCAGGGCCAGAACCATCATGGAGATGGTCCAGAACGGGATCAGTTTTCCGGCAATGAACTGAGACCGTGTGACCGGGGTGACGTTGAGCTGCTCCAGGGTCCCTATCTCCTTCTCGCGCACGATGTTCATGGACGAGATGGAGAGTCCGATGATCGTGACCAGCAGCACCAGGATTCCGGGCACCATGTAGTCGGTGTAACGCAGCTCGGGGTTGTACCAGCCGCGGGTCCGCAGATCGACACGGGCTCCGGGAACTGAACCGGCCGTCGATGGCGCCTGCATTGAGAGGTCGGCGCCGAGCTCCGCGGAGTATCGAGCGATCACCTGGGTCATGTACGACCGCAGCACCCCGGCCTGAGCGCCATCCTGTGCGTCGAAGATGAGTTGAATCTGAGCGATGCCATCTCGCCGGAGATCGCGCTCGAGCCCGGCCGGGAGGGTCATGATCGCCGAGGTCTGTCCCTTCAGGATCGCTTCGTCTGCCTCATGATTTGCAGCCGAGGTTCCAACGATCACGAACCTGCCCGATGCGGTCAGCCGACTCACAAGACCGCGAGACACGGAGGAGTGATCCTGATCGACGACCCATACGCGCCCCTGCTTCACTTCGAAGGTGGCCGCGCTCGAAAGAATCAGGAGCTGCACGATCGGAATCGCGATCAGCATTCTGAGCATGGTTTGATCCCGAAAGATCTGCCGAAACTCCTTCTGGAGCAGAAAGCCGATGGTCCTCATCAGGAGTCCAAGCGCACGTTGAATCGACGGGACGCCGCCACCAGCACGACGACCGTCATGCCCACCAGGATGAGCGTCTCCTGCCACAGGTAGGTCAGGCCGATGCCCTTGAGCATGATTCCGCGCGAGATGAGCAGGAACCACTTCCCGGGGACGATGTTCGAGATGATCTGCAGTGGAAGCGGCATGCTGGCCAAGGGGAAGATCATGCCTGAAAGCAGCAGTGTCGGAAGCATGAGGCCCATCAGCGCCCCGATCATCGCCGCACGCTGCGAGCTGGTCACGGCCGCAACCAGGACACCGAGCCCGAGTGAGGCGACAATAAAGAGCAGACTCTCAAAGAGGAGCAGGACGACACTCCCCTCGAAGGGCACACCGAACACCAGCCACGCCGCCAAGAGCACGGTGACCACGTTCACGAAGCCCAGCACCATGTAGGGCGCCACCTTCCCCACAATGATCTGCCAGGGGCGGAGCGGGGACACCAGCAGCACTTCCAGCGTACCGGTCTCCTTTTCCCTCGACAGAGAGATCGCGGACATCAAGGCCGATACGACCGTCAGCACGACCGCGATCAGTCCGGGGACAAACAGGTTCACGCTCTCGAGCGTGGGATTGAAGCGCATCCGGATCCGGGGCTCGATCCGAACACCAGCTCCCGCGCCCGCAATCACTCCGGCGCCCCTGGACTGGAATCGCTCCAGCTCCCAGCGCTGAATCATGGCCGAGCTCCACGCCTGCATGGTGCTCCCTGTATTGGGATCGGCCACGTCGGTGATCAACTGCAGTTCGACGGGGGCATCGCCACCAAGCAGGTCAGCGAAGTGGTCCGGGAATATGATCGCCTGGTCCGCCTGATCACTCTGGAACAGAGCCTCCAGTTCCGAGACGCGGCGGACGTACTGGACGGTGAAATCGGGGGACGCGCTGAAACGATTCGCGAGCGAAAGAGAGGCGGCATCGGGTGAGGGATCGACGACGACCAAGCGGATTTCCCGGATGTCCGTGCGGACCGCGAAGCCGAAGAGCAGGACCTGTCCCAAGGGCAGCAGCAAGAGAATTGCCAACGTCCGACGATCCCGCAGGATGTGTCTGAACTCCTTGATCAGGAATCCGATCAGCGGCTTCATGCAGCCTCGTCGGGACGGGCCAGCTTCACGAAAACCTCATCCATGGTTCGGCTGTCGAAGGTGCGCTTGAGTTCATCCGGCGTCCCGAGTGCGCCGATCCGCCCGTGCACCATGATCGAGACGCGGTCGCAGTACTCGGCTTCATCCATGTAGTGCGTAGTGACGAACACCGTGGTGCCGTTCTCCGCGGCTTCGTAGATCATTTCCCAGAACTGTCGCCGTGTGATCGGGTCGACTCCACCGGTCGGTTCGTCCAGAAAAACGACGCGCGGTTGATGCACCATCGCGACCGAAAAGGCGAGCTTCTGCCGCCACCCGAGCGGAAGCGATTTGACCAGCTTCTTTCGGCGGCCCTCCATCCCCAAGCGCTCAAGAAGGTCGTGGGTGCGATCTCGGATCTCCAGATTGGTCAGCCCGTAGATGCCTGCGTAGAGCCGAATGTTCTCGCCGACGGTCAGGTCCTCGTACAACGAGAATTTCTGGCTCATGTATCCGATCGATCGCTTCACCTTTTCGGGTTCGGTAAACACGTCGAAGCCAGCTACGCGCGCCTCACCTTCCGTAGGTTCGAGCAGGCCGGTGAGCATGCGAATGGCTGTGGTTTTTCCCGCGCCGTTCGCGCCCAGAAAGCCGAACACCTCGCCGCGCGCGACATCGAAGTCGATGGCGTCCACCGCAGTGAACGACCCGAAGCGCCGCGTCAGCCCGCGCACACGGACGGTCACCTCATGCTCGCCTTGGCGGTTCATGCGGCCTCGACTGAATCGGAGGGAACGCCGCCCATCAGGAGCATGAAGCTGTCCTCGATTCCCGCCTCTATTGGTCTGACGTCAGCCCCAGGGAATCCTGCGTTTGAGAGGAAGCCGCCCAACTCCCTCATGAGTTCAGCCGGGTCCAGTTTCGCGCGACCGTCCGTGTAGTGAATCGACTCACCAAACGGATAGACCGAATGCAAGTGAGGTGCCTGGCGGAGCGACTTCAACATCCCATAGAGATCAGGCCCGTAGATCGCGGCCAGCGGGAGTGGGTACCGCGCGGTGATCGCCGCGGGCTGGTCGACATCCAGTATTCGACCATTCTGGATCAGGGCCACGCGATCGCAGCGGTCAGCTTCGTCCATGTAGGGCGTCGAGACCACGATCGTGAGACCCCCCGCTTTCAGTTGGGCGAGCAGGTCCCAGAACTCCCGCCTGGAGACCGCATCCACCCCGGTTGTCGGCTCGTCAAGAAACAGGATGTCGGGCCGGTGAACCAGGGCGCAGGACAAGGCCAGTTTCTGCTTCATGCCACCAGAGAGGGCGTCCGCCCGGCGGTCGTTGAACGGCTCGATCTGCCGGTAGATCGGAGCGATGGATTCGTACTGCGCCTCGATGGTCGTTCCGAAGGCAGTGGCAAAGAACTCCAGATTCTCGCGTACGGTCAGGTCGCCATAGAGCGAGAATCGCCCCGGC
>JBDNHE010000002.1:0-2426 GCA_041688945.1 Gemmatimonadota bacterium
CCCGAACGAAGCTGCTCGATGGTGACAAGTTCGGCGTCGGCGTCCATCTGCTGGAGGGCCAGCAGGCCGTCGTCTCCGGATCCCTGGATGTATCCGATACGTCCCTGCGCCACGAGTACCGGCACCACAGTGACGTTGGTCTGGGCGGGGTCGAACATGGCCGTCCGCTCAATGTGCTCGTAGTCGATCAGGGTGAAGCCTTCGTTGTACTCGCGCCCATCCGACAGTCGCGCGACGGCCTGGAATGAATGACTCCCGGCCCCTGCCCCGGCGGGCTGCACATCGAAGGTGAAGGTGCGGGACTGACCTGGGCCTTCGAAGCTGAACTCGTGGGCTGCAGGCGACACGCTCCATCCGGCAGGAACATCGAGTCTGACCGAGCCACGTGCACCGGCAACCGCTTCGCCCGAAACCTCCACCGACACCTGCTTGGTGGCGTTGGCGCCAAACGGCCAGACCAGCGACGAGGGGGTGGTCGCAACCGAGACGGCGGGCACGATCAGGAGCGGCTTGGTGAATTCCCCAAGGGCCTTGTCGACCCCCACGTAGCGGGCCGGGCGGGCTGCGGTGAGGCTGGCCCGGCTCTCTGATGTGGTCCAGCCCGCGGGGACGGTGCCATCGGGGGCGTTACGCATGAACCAGGCGCGCCCGTGGATGGGCGCGGGATCCCTCGGAAGGCCCCAGAGAGACGGCTGGTCGGGCCAGCGGTACATCTCGCCATCGCGCTCGGCCGCACGGAAGTACAGGCGTGACATATCGGCGTCCGCCGGGACGTCCACGGTCCAGGTCCAGCGTACGACCCCTCCCGGGGCGACTGAGTATCCCGGATTCCCCTGTTCGACCATCGCCCCGTCTCCGGGCGTATCGGTCTCGGTCAGCGAGGCCCGCCAGTTGGCCGGCAGGTCCAGCGCGGACTGGGCGAAGTTGAGCGTCTCGGTCCCACCATTCCAGAGTTCGACGACCACCTCGGCCGGCTCACCGGGAACGATCAGGTCATCCTCTGCGCGTACTCGCACGACCACACCGGCGGCCTGCAGGATCGTCTCGTCGATGGCGGCCAGGCGCTCATTGAGAGTCCGGATCGCCAGGTTGTCGGATTCCACGCCGTCGGCGGCATTGAGCGCCGCGACCAGATGACTCCGCGCCGCATCAAGCGGCTGAAGCACCGCAGTCGGAACGAATGGCGAAAGGGCTGATCCGGCCCGCGTGATCTCCTGCCGGTACGCGGCCAGATGCGCGATGACGGCACCCCGGCGGTTGGCTGGAATCGCGTCGGCTACACCCGTGAAGGTGGTGTCGACCCCGTCAAAGAACCCCGCCCCCGAAACAGTCAGGCCCGGCGCCTGATTCATCAGCACCAACTGAGACGTGCGCGACCCGAAAGGCTGGGCGGCGCCCATGTCCTGAGAGCGATGCTGGCTGCGCGAATCCATCGCCAGTTGCAGATAGGAGCGCCCAAGGACGGGATCAAAGGATCCGGTCGCTACATCGGTCTCGATTCCGTCCTGACCGCTGCCCCGTCGGCGCTGATAGAACTTGTCCGCCTGCCATGCCGGCGCACCCAGGGCGGCCATCTCCGGAAACAGAGTGGGATCAGCGGCGGCTTCAAATGCCTCCGTCGCGATGATTCCGGATGCCTCGTGCTGACCATGACCGTCGGCGCTGGTTCCGGTCCAGATAGACACGATGACCTGCGGGCGGAAATTCCTGATGGCCCAGACGACGTCGCGCAGCAGTTCCTGGCGCGGCCACAGACGAAGGGCCTCGTCGCCACTCTTGGAGTAGCCGAAGTCGAAAGCGCGCGTGAAGAACTGCCCACCACCATCCAGCGCGCGGGCGGCCATCAATTCACCCGTCCGAATCACGCCCAGGCCCTCACCCAGCTCGGGGCCGATCAGGTTCTGGCCACCATCTCCCCGCGTGAGCGACAGGTAGGCGGTCTCCACCCCCATCCCGCGAGCGAGCGTGGTCAACAGCGCAGTGTCCTCATCGTCAGGATGAGCGCCGATCATCAGAACCCGCTTTACACCATCCAGATGCCGCAACGACAGGGCCGTGGCGGAGACTCCCCGATCCAGCGGCACCTGTGCCTGCAGGGATGGGGCCGCGAGGGCAGTGAGGGCCGCGGCCAGAATGGCCACGCGTGCGACTGAAATATGACGTCGGTCGTGGTTTGATTTCATGGCCTGAAGCTACTGCCGATGGCTCAGAGGGTGCGAGCGGACATTTTCGGTATCCCGTGGACCCCTCACGCGTTCCCCACGTTGGCGCCCTTGGGCCTACGGGGTTCAGCGTCTGCTCTGTCCGTGACGCGGCCAAGGCAGTGCCAGAGCGGATGGCGCGCGAGCTCGGCCAATCCATCCTGCCAGGGCAGCCAGCGTCAGCACATACGGCAGGGCAAGGAAGAGCTGGTATCCGATATCCCA
>JBDNHE010000003.1:0-1509 GCA_041688945.1 Gemmatimonadota bacterium
ATCCCGCTCGTGCTCGCCAGCGTTGCTCTGGTCGCTTCCTGGGTGCCTGCTCGTCGGGCCGCAGGGGTTGATCCGGTCCGCGCTCTTCGATCGGAGTAGGGCGTTGAGGCCTTGGCCGGATGTGACTTCCCGTCTATGCTAGATCGTACAATGCGCCGTCCCGAGCGAGTATCCTCGGGACGGCGCGTCGTATCTGAGCCCGAGCAGGCTCGGTGGCCTTCACGACGTACCCCCCGGAGCAGGACATGCTGGACGAGATCAGAGAACGCATCGAAGGAGAGATCGAGAAGCTCATGCACGAACTCAACGTCGAACTCCCGGATCGGATCAGTAAGGCGGTAGAGCTCGGCGACCTTCGAGAGAATGCCGAGTACAAGTCGGCGCTTGAGCGTCAGGGCTTTGTTCGGGCCCGAATTGGCCATCTCGGGCACCGGGCATCGGAGCTCTCCAAGATCGACGTGACTGCCATGCCCGCGGATCGCTGCGGCTTCGGCTCCAAGATCCGCCTCATGGACTACGCCATGGGCGAAGAGGTCAACTTCACGATCGTGGCGGGCGACTTCATGGACTTGGATTCGGATCAGATCTCGCTTGCGTCTCCGATCGGCCGCGGTCTCCTGGGCAGCAAAGAGGGAGAGGAGTTGACCATCACGCTCCCCGTCGGTGATCGGAAGTTCAAGGTTCTCGAGCTCAAGACGTTGCCGCAGCAGCTTGGGGTCAAGGGCGACTGACCAGGAAACCTGTCTGGATCGAGGGGTAGCCGTCTGATCGCTGGCCGTCCCCCCGAACCCGCCTGCCGTGAATCAGTCTGACCCCGATGTCGTCGTCCGAATCCAGGACCTTCACAAGCACTACGTTGAGGCAGGGCGAACCCGGACGGTGCTGGATGGCGTCAACGCCAACATCCGGCGAGGAGAATTCGTCGTCCTCCTGGGGCCCAGTGGCAGTGGCAAGTCCACCCTCCTGAACCTGGTCGCGGGGATTGATCGCCCGGATTCAGGGAGGGTCGAGGTCGCCGGTGTGGGGCTGCACGAACTGAACGAACGTGAGCGAACCCTTTTTCGCCGACGCCACCTTGGGTTCGTCTTTCAGTTCTTCAATCTGCTTCCTACGCTCACCGTGTTGGAGAACCTGCTTCTGCCGATTGAGCTCAAGGGAAAGGTCGATGCCCGGGCTCGACAGGCGGCGCTGGAGCTTCTTGGACGGGTCGGCCTTGAGGATCGCGCTGGCGCATTTCCGGACCGGCTGTCGGGGGGCGAACAGCAACGTATCGCCATCGCCCGTGCGCTGGTTCATGAGCCCGACCTGATTCTGGCGGACGAGCCCACCGGAAACCTGGATCCGGAAACCGCCGAACAGGTTCTTGGGCTGATCAACGAACTGGTGAGAGACGCGGGCCGGACTCTCCTTGCCGTAACGCACTCGCGCGAAGTGGCCGCCCAGGCGGACCGGATCCTGCGGCTGGATCATGGGCGTTTGGTGGAGGACGCACCGTGAGCCTGCTGGCCA
>JBDNHE010000004.1:0-17878 GCA_041688945.1 Gemmatimonadota bacterium
AGTCGAGGTCGCTTCAACCCACGGGTCGTCAAACGAAAGATGAGCAACTACCCCACCAAATCCCGTAGCCCCCACCGAGGAACCCTGCGCCATCGCCCCGTGATCCGGATGCGATATGCAGTCTAAAGCAACGGTATTGCCTCTAGCCACGGCCCGGTTAGCCAATGGTTAACGACCCAATTAACCTCCCAGGTCCCCTGTTGACATTCGATACCGAACACAACCCGAAGATTCAATTCTGTTGGTGCAGCGGGCGGCTTACGCATTCGTCCTGAACCATCGCGACTCGCCCAACCTGCTCCGAGTAGGCCGCAGGTGGTTGCCGTCCGCTCGGCTGAAGGGTGGCCGGGCGGGCGGGTAAGCGGCATAGTGCGAGAGATTAGAATCGCAAAAGGAACCTGACTCTTGAATCAACGTCACCTCGTCTCCGTCTGGAATCCGGCCTACGCCGTGGACGCCATGGACGCCCATGTCCAGGTGCTGCTGTCTCGTGCAGCGGATCATCGGGCCGGCAAGCTGGAGGAGGATGACGTCTACGTCTGGTGGGGCCGGGTGCGGTCGAAGAATCGCGAGGGGGGCCTTCCTCATCTCGCCGATGTCCTGGCCCTCGACGATCAGATTCAGGCAGAGACGCCCACCTACCTGTTCCTGACCGACTACCGATCGCTCTATGTGGCCGATGTAGGAGAGGTCACGGTCGACGATGTGCGTGCTCGCGATGGGGAGCGGGCTGCCATGCCCTCCTACTACAAGGATCTGGAGTGCGATGCGTGGTTCCGAATCTGGGACATTCGCCGCCTAGTGGCGGACGACACGCTCGCGGTGGTCGAGGAGCTGAAGACGCTTCTGAACGTTCGCTACCACAACCATCCCGTCTCGCTCTATGGAGGCATCACTGAGCTGCCGCTGATCGTTGAGCGTCAGACTGATGTGGACTGGTTTGGCGATCGCGCGGAACTGACCGAAGGGCGGCTGTGGGCTGAGACGGATGCGGAGCTGCGGGGGGAGTCGGCGCGGATCTCCTCTGACCTCCGTGACAACCTGTTTGGTCGCAGGCTGTGGCAGGCGCTGAACCCGGCTACGCGGACGTTTCTGGCTTCAGCGGAGGCCGTGCTTCGCACTCGCCGTGAGGATCCTGTGTTCGACTTCTCGGGGCCCGCGATTCAGTTGGCGAAGGCGGTAGAGGTGGAGGCGAATGATTTGGTGTTTGGGTTTGCTAGGCGGGCGCTGGCTGAGAAGGCGCCAGGTGCGCGGACCATACATGTGGACGGGCGCACGCTCGACCTGGGGCGACCCGTACCGTTTCAGACGCTGGGCACCATCAAGCGGCTGCTCACGGAGGAGCCGATCCTGGGGAACGCTTTGAAGATATCGGCTCAATTGAGACACACGTTTCTGACGGATCCATACAAGCTCCCCGCCGAGCTTGGAAGAGTGCAGGAGCTGCGGAATCCAGCAGCACACACCGGCCTGGTCGCGGGTGAGTCTGTCCTACGGCTCAGGGAGCGACTCCTTGGTATCGGATGCCACGGGGTGATGTCGCAGATGGCGGAGGTGAAGGTGCTGCATGAGTGACGAGGCGATCCGAGTGCCCTCTCCGTCCACGTTGCTCCAGATGTGAACGCCAAGCAGTATAAGCGTCTCCGCATCGTGCTTCCGCCCTCCAACGGTCCACTATGAGCTGCAACACAGCCGACAAGCTGAACTCCTCGCGAAAGAGCCTTCTGGATCTGACGACCCGTAGTCGCCTGATTCATCAGCCGCGCGGCCGAGCCAAGATCGTCGAGGTAGTCGATGAGCTCGGGGAGGAGACGTTCCAGAGATTGGTAGTGGCGAGCAAGAAGTTCAGTTTTCTGCCCGTTCCGACTCGAGATGATGAAGATGCTCCCCTCTCGATACTGGACTCCGAAGACGAACCTGAGGACGAGCGGGGTGTTGCTGCGCGCCATACCGACCTGCGACTCCAGACCACGATGGAGGACGAGAAGCTTCAGAAGCGGCTTCGTCAGATGGACTACGACGCCCGCAGCTTTGAAGAGGAGCAGGGCGTCAACATTCTGTTCCTCGCCATTGGGTTTCTCGAGTGGTACGAGTCCGATTCAAGCGACAAGGCGCGATCGGCCCCACTGATTCTCGTACCGGTGCGACTGGAACGGAGGAGCGCGAATCAGGCGTACAAGATCAGCTTCACGGACGAGGACCTTCATGGAAACCTCTCACTTCAGGAGAAGCTGAAAGCGGATTTCGGCGTGACCATCCCGGACTTCGCTGATGCGTTCGACGCCGGCGACTCAAGCTCACCGACAACGGAGTACGCCAACGCGGTGACGGAGGCAGTTTCTCGGATGAAGCGGTGGCGGGTCAGACAGGACGATATCGTCCTGGGCTTCTATTCGTTCGCGAAGTTTATGATGTATCGGGACTTGGATCCGGCGTCGTGGCCCGAGAGCGACCCGCTGGAAGGTCGAGCACTCGTCGACGGGCTGCTCTGCAGTGGCTTCTCGGAGGGAGGCGATCCGTTCGGGGGGGAGGATGTCCAAGAAGTCGACGCGATCGCTTCACCTGAAGACTCCATTCACGTTGTCGATGCCGACAGCTCGCAGACCGTCGCGATCGAAGTCGTGAGGCGCGGCTGCAATCTTGTGATCCAGGGTCCACCCGGAACGGGAAAGTCACAGACGATCACGAACCTGATCGCGGGGGCCGTGGCAGATGGCAAGACGGTGCTATTCGTCGCGGAGAAGATGGCGGCCCTGTCGGTGGTTCGGAGCCGGATGGAGCAGCTGCAGCTTGGGCCCCTGTGTCTTGAGTTGCACAGCCACAAGGCGCGAAAGAAGGAGCTCCTGCAGGATCTGTCCCAGACATGGAGTCTGGGAGCGCCGACCCTTGGACCGGAAAAGGACAGCGTTCGAAAGGGCCTCAAACAGCGCCGCCAAGCCCTGGATGCGCATGTCGCTCGGATGCACGAGCCCCTCTCTCCCTCCCAGCTGACGCCGTTCAGGCTCGTCGGGGAGCTGGTTCGGATTCGCCGGATGTACGGGACCCTACCTGCGATCGTCGTGGAGGGCAGCAATGGCTGGGGGCTAGACCGATTTGAGACCCTGACGGCCCTCGTAGCACGCCTCTCGGGAATCTTGGAGGAGATGCCGGACCCGGCGGCACACCCATGGCGTGGGACCGAGCTGACCTCAGTTTTGCCAGACGAGAGCGTCCGTTTTGCCGCCCGGGCCGGCGAGCTTCGTGAGGCTCTCCAAGCGGTGGAGGCCTTCACGTCGGAGCTGACCTCTCTTCTCAATGTTGAAGGCAGTGTCCAGACGCTCGGTGAGGTAAGCGCACTCTTGAGTTTAGGCCGAGCGTTGCTGGACGCCCCGGCAGTGGATCGAGAAAGCGTCTGCTCCCCGGTCTGGGAGTCGGCCCGTGACGATCTTCGGCGGGTAGTTCAGGCCGGGAAGGATGCGACCCAGGCACGAGCCCACGTAGGGCGATACCTGACCGACGCGGCATGGGAGAAGGACCTGTCCGAGGAACGTCAGGCGATCCATTTACGCAGGGATAGCCTCTTCCGGATCTTTTCGAGTTCCTACCGCACGGCGATGTCTCGGATCAAGAGCCTGGGAAAGGAGAAGCTGCGGCTCAAGCCAGCCGTGGTCGTGCATATGCTGGACAGAATACCCCTGGGTCACCGGGCCGAGGCCCTGGTGGCGGAGCTTGATCAGCAAGGCCAGGAGGCGTTCGGGACCGTATGGAAGGGCGCACGCTCCGACTTTGATTCGCTTTCAGCCTCCCTGGAATGGATTGAAGCCGCGGAGTCTAAGATCCACCCTCAGGTGCGCCGTGCGCTCGCCACTGATCCTGATCTAGGCCAGCTCAAGACGCTCACCGACCAAGTTGGGAGCTCCCTGTCGGATTTCGAAACAGGGCTCCCCGCCCTTCTGGGCGACCTGAAGAATTCGCCCGATGCGATCTGGGGGAACGAGCCCGATCTGGTACCCATCGGCACGATCACATCGCTTCTTGCCGGGATGGCTGAAAACGCTGTCGGCCTGAACCAATGGATCCAGTACAATCACCTCCGTACTGAGATCACAGAACAGGGACTCCAGGCCCTGATTCGCATCTCTGACGACGGCCAAGCTCAGCCCGACGCCCTGCCTGCAGTCTTAGCCAACGGCTTCTATCAGTCTCTGTTCAAGAGCGCACTCGAGTCTCGACCAGAACTCACCCGCTTCAGAGGCCTTGATCACGAACGGATCATTTCAGAATTCCAAGAGCTGGACCACCGACGAATTCAACACGCCCGGGTCGAAGTAGCGGCCGCCCACCACGCTCGCATCCCGCCACGAAGTGGCCTCGGACAACCCGGTATCCTGCTCAAGCAGATGGGGCTGAAACGTCGACACATGCCTATTCGTCGCCTGATGCGGGAGGCCGGCGAGGCAGTTCAGGCGATCAAGCCGGTATTCATGATGTCGCCCCTTTCGATCGCCCAGTATCTGGAGCCGGGCGGCCTCAGTTTTGATCTCGTCATCATGGACGAGGCCAGTCAGATCCAACCTGTGGAGGCCCTTGGGGCAATCGCCCGCGGGCATCAGCTTGTCGTTGTCGGGGATGAGCAACAGCTCCCGCCCACACGCTTCTTCGACAAGATCGCAGACGCCGAAGAGTCAGAAGACCCCGATGAGGTGGTACTCGGCAATATCGAAAGCGTCCTCGGCCTTTGCAGTAGTCAGGGCATGCCCGACCGAATGCTCATGTGGCACTACCGTAGTCGGCATGAGTCCCTGATCGCGGTTTCAAATCAGGAGTTCTATCGGAGCAAGCTCTTCATCGTCCCGAGTAGCGGGATTGAGGATGACGTTGGTCTGCGGTTCCGGCCGGTCGACGGTATCTGGGATCGCGGTCGGTCTGCAACCAATCGCATAGAGGCCCGGGCCGTCGTCCAGGCTGTCATGCGCCATGCGGCAGACCGCCCGGACCTGAGTCTTGGGGTTGGCACGTTCTCCGCATCCCAACGGGACGCCGTCCTCGATGAACTGGAGCTTGCAAGACGAGCGGAGCCGTCTCTCGAGTCCTTCTTTTCAACTGGCGGTGCGGAGCCGTTCTTTGTGAAGAATCTCGAGTCGCTCCAGGGCGACGAGCGGGATGTCATCTTCATCTCGGTCGGATACGCACGAGATGCCGACGGCTATTTCACAATGAATTTCGGCCCCGTCGGAATGGAGGGCGGCGAACGGCGCCTGAACGTGCTGATGTCACGGGCTCGTCGCCGGACTGAGGTATTCGCATCCATCACCGGCGCCGACATCGACCTGGCCCGTGCCAAGAGCCGTGGAGCGAAGGTCCTCAAAACGTTCCTGAGGTACGCCGAGCTGGGTGAGCTTGAGGGATATCTGAGCCCCGGCGATCGGGAACCGGATTCTCCTTTCGAGGAGGACGTCGGTCGCGCGCTTACCGATCTGGGACATTCGGCTCACCACCAGGTCGGCGAGGCAGGGTTTTTCATTGATCTGGCCGTCGTGGATCCAACCGCTCCAGGACGCTACCTGCTCGGCATCGAGTGCGATGGAGCCACCTACCACTCGAGCCGCTCCGCGCGGGAACGTGACAGGCTTCGTCAGGAAGTCCTTGAGAGTCGCGGGTGGACAGTCCATCGAATCTGGAGCACCGATTGGTTTCAAGATTCGGAAGGGGAACTGAGAAAACTGGAAGGTCGGATTCAGGAGCTTCTCGCGGGTGTGCCAGAGCCGGCCCGCCCCGGCGTGGAGGATCCGCCTGCTTCCATCTGGGGAGAGCCCTCTACCGAGGCTGAGACCGATGACCTTGAGGCGGGGCCCTACCGAGAGGCCGACTTCAGCGTGTCCTCGCCTTTCGAACCGCACGAGGCGCCAAACAAGAGCTTGGCCAGCGTCGTCGAACGAATCGTCGCGATTGAGGCGCCCATCCATGGAGATGAGCTCGGGCGTCGCCTTGCCACAGTTTGGGGAAAGGGCCGGGCAGGTGCGCGCATCCGGGAGGCTGCCTCAAGGGGAGCAGGGGCAGCCCTGCGTCAGGGCCTCATCGAACGTGACGGTGATTTTTGGACGATCAGAGTCCTCCAGAAGTACCCGGCTCGGAGCAGGCGGAACGTCACGTCGACCACCCTGCGGAAGGGAGACATGATTGCCCCGCAGGAAATTCGCGGCGCGATTTACAGCCTGGTGGAGGCAAACCACTCCGTTGCGACGGAGGAACTCTTGTCCGCCCTTGCCAGGGTTTTCGGGTTCGATCGATTAGGCCACGACCTCCGTCTGTCTTTTGAGAAGCAGTTGCGGTGGATGCTTGGCCAGAACGAATTGAGCTTGGCGGATGGCCGCCTGACTCTGGGTTAGCGTTGCGCGAGCACCCCCACTGACCTTTGGAATGGGAGTAATCTTTGGGACAATACGGTGATGTTGCCCTTCAAGCGGTTGAACTAATTCGAGTGAAGCCGCACCTCGAGCCCCAGCGGGCATGGGAGCGAGCGGCTCGGGGGCTCAAGGGGTCTAGTCGCGAGAAGCTTTGTCCGAAGGGAGCATTTGTTGGACTCCGTGAATCGGGCGCGGTGGTCGGGGTGGCTATGCGCCGGACTCTGTCTCGCAGTGACAACGGTGACTATGCCGTCACCGGCCTGGCCGCCCTGCGCAAGGATCCAACGCTTGCGCACGACAAGACCGCGCTCTGGATTCTTTCAAGAGGGACGAAGAGGATCAGCCATAACGGACAGATGGACGTACTCTTGAGCTTCTTGGAGGCCGGTCACCTCGACTGAGTCCCAAGTTCGACCTGTGTCACAGTGCCATGGTATGGTGGGATGCCGGCATGCGCCGGTCCCGTCATCGCCGCTGTCTCGAGGGTCGAGTCGGTCGTGGTGGGTTCTCAAGAACCAGGTGTTTCGGTCATGCCCAAGTACCGCCTGTTGGTCTGCCACGCATGTGGCACGGAGAAGAAGATACTGATCTACTCGACTAAGGAGATTCGTGATGAAGGCCGCAGACCGGTTCCACCTCGCTGCGAGCGTTGCGGGAGCCTGCAGGTGACTCTTCATGACTGAAGGCGCCCGCCCCCGTGTTTTCCTGAGCTCTGTCATCGACGGATTCGAGCCCTTCCGCGCGGAAGCGAAGCGGCGGATCTCTGAGGTGGGTGGCGAACCGGTACTGGTGGAGGATCTCGCTTCGGTCGACGAGAGTTCCCGAAACGTCTGCTTGGACGGCGTCGAATCGTGTGACTGCGTGGTGGTGGTCGTGGGGCCCCGGGGTGGCTGGCGCGCGCCCTCCGGAAAGCTTGTCGTTGCCGAAGAGGCCCTGCACGCCCTTAAGAAGAAGATTCCGGTCCTGATCTTCGTGACTGAGCAACAGATGGACAGGGACGCTTCAGACCTGTCACACGAACTGTCAGAGTATGTTCACGGGCGGTTTCGCAGGACCTTTACCGACGAGACGAGCCTTGGCGATCAGATCCACTCGGCACTGGAGAACATGATGGATGACACCTCGTCCTCCGCGGGGCACGAGGAACGGGTCAACCAGTTCCTGGCCTCAAAGGCATTGATTGAGCGTTCGCCCGTCCTGCGACTGGTAGTAACGCCCGAGCGACACGACACGGTTTTTGACTCGGTCGCCTTCGGAGACCAGGCCTTCGCACAGCGTATCAACGAGATCGGGCATTCGGGGTCACCCCCGCTTCTTTCCTACGAGGTGGGCAAGTCCCCCGAAGTCGGGCGCGACTCATTTCGACTGGTCCAGCCATCGGAAGGCGGCTTCACGCACTCGGGTCCGAGTGTCGTGCTGCATCTTCACGAGAGCGGCACCGTCCTGATCGATCAGGACCTGGAGGCGCGCGACTCGCGTGATGCCTTCGCAGGGATGCATCCTATCCGCCCCGCCGATATTGACGATCGGCTCCTCAGAGGATTCCGCTTCATCGGCGCCCTTTATGAGCGGGAGGATCCGCACCATCGATATGCGAGACTCTATCACAATGCGCGCGTGATGAATCTGGGCTACCGTACGATCGGCGATCCTAGCCCGGCGGGGGGAGGTGTGACGATGAGAATGTCAGGTCCGGAAGCGCTGAATGCCTTCGCGACCTCAACGGCCCTGCTTCGGCAGGACTTCGATGCCCCCTCCGAACTCATCAGCCGAATCATCACAATGCTGAAGCGACAGCAATAAGCCTCACATGACCCACTCCGAAATCGTCGCCCTCTTTTGGGGCGTAGCCGACCTTCTGCGGGACGACTTCCGCCGGTCCAAGTACCAGGACGTCATCCTTCCGCTCACGGTTCTGCGACGCATCGACTGCGTCCTGGCCGACACAAAGAAGACGGTGCTGGCTCGGAACGCCGAGTACCGCGACAAACTCGACGACCGTGATGGTCTGCTTCGAAAAGCATCCGGGTATGCCTTCTACAACACCTCGCGCTACGACTTCGAGTCGCTGTGCGCGGACCCGCCCAACCTGGCCAAGAACCTGCTGAACTACATCACGGGGTTCAGCGCCAACATGCGTGAGGTGGTCGAAAAGTTCGAGTTCGAGCAGACCATCCGGAAGCTGGACGACGCTGGCGTGCTCTTTCTGGTCATGGAGCGCTTCAAGAACGTCGAGCTGCATCCTTCCAAGGTGGACAACCACACCATGGGGACGGCCTTTGAAGAACTGATTCGCAAGTTCAACGAGGCCATGAACGAGAACCCCGGGGAACACTTCACACCTCGGGACGTGGTGCATCTGATGGTGGATCTGATGCTGCTCGGGGACGAAGAGAAGATCCGTAAACCCGGGGTGAGTTTTACGGTCTACGATCCGTGCTGCGGTACCGGCGGGATGCTCACTATCACCAAAAATCACATCAGTGGCAGCGATTCGTTGGAGGGCATCGCGAAAGATGCGGGCGTCTTCCTGTTTGGGCAGGAAGTGAATCCGGAGACCTATGCGATCGCCAAGTCGGACCTCTTCATCAAGGACCCGACAGGTAAGGACGCCGACCGCATTGCGTTTGGCAGCACTCTGTCGCTTCCCGGGCATCGTGGAAACTCCTTTGACTACATGATCGCTAACCCCCCGTACGGAAAAGATTGGAAGAAGGACCAGGCCGAAGTGGAGGCCGAAGCGGCCAAGGGCGCCGCAGGCCGTTTCGCCGCCGGCACACCGCGAAAATCAGACGGCCAGCTCCTCTTCCTGCAGCACATGCTCGCCCACGCGAAGAAGCCGGGGGATGGCGGTTCGCGCATCGCGATCATCATGAACGGCTCCCCGCTGTTTACGGGGGACGCGGGCAGCGGCGAGTCCGATATCCGTCGCTGGGTGCTGGAGAACGACTGGCTCGAAGCCCTGGTGGCACTCCCCGAGCAGCTCTTCTACAACACCGGCATCGCGACCTACGTCTGGGTGCTCAACACGCGTAAGCCTGAGGACCGGCGCGGGAACCTGATCCTGGTCGACGCGACCAGCTTTTGGACACCCATGCGCAAGTCTCTCGGAGACAAGCGCCGCGAGATCCCGACCGAGCGTGCTGAAGAGGTCCTAGGCATGGTTCGGACGTTCAAGGACGGCGACCACGGCAAGGTCCTCCCGACTACCCACTTCGGATTCCGGAAGATCACCGTCGATCGGCCACTCCGTCTGAATTTCCGCGCCTCGGCCGAGAGAATCGAACGTCTCGATGACGAGACGGCCTTCAAGAATCTCGCAAAGTCGAAGAAGAAGGGCGCGGCGCGTGAGGAAGAGATCGCCGCAGATCGGAAGCTGCAGGATCAGATCCGTGATCTCGTTGCAAGTTTGGATGCCGATCAGGTCTGGATCAATCGAAAAATGTTCGTGAAGGCACTGAATTCCGCGGCCAAGGCGTCCGGCGTGAGTCTGACGGCAAACCTTCGGAAAGCGATCCTCAATGCGCTGTCCGAGCAGGACGACTCGGCGGATGTCTGTGTTGATCGAACGGGGGCACCGGAGCCTGATACTTCGCTACGAGATACAGAAGACGTACCGCTCGACGAATCCGTAGAGGCCTTCTTTGAGCGGGAGGTCGTTCCGCACGTTCCGGATGCTTGGATCGACGAGGGGAAGACGGATGCCAAGGACGGCGAGGTCGGCATCGTCGGGTACGAAATCAACTTCAACCGGGAGTTCTATGTGTATGAGCCGCCTCGGGCGTTGGAGGCGATCAATGCGGAATTGATGGAGTTAGAGGGTGAGATTGGGAGAATGCTGCGGGAGGTGGTGGGGTGAACAGAGACGCCGCAGAAGCTCCCGGATTGGCCTGGGCAGGAGATTTTCCCGATGAATGGGAACCTCGTCGGCTTGGCACGCTATTTCGGCAACGTGACGTACGGAACTGCCCCGACCTGCCAATAATGAACGTCTCGATTCGGTCCGGCGTTTCCATCCGTGAGTTCTCCGATGACCGTGTAGAGCAGCAGTCCTCCGATCGGTCCAGCTACAAGGTGGCGAGGAAGGGTGATATCGCCTTCAACAAGATGCGAATGTGGCAGGGCGCAGTCGGAGTGAGTCCACTCGACGGCCTAGTCAGTCCTGACTACGTGGTCGCCATCCCCGGACAGGAGGTGCTGTCTGAGTTCTTCGGGCGGCTCTTTAGGACGCCGGTATTCTCCGGCGAGGTGCTGAGGCATTCCCACGGGATAGTGGATGACAGAAATCGGCTCTATTGGGATGGTTTCAAGTCGATCAAGGTCCCCGTCCCCACCCTCCCCACGCAGCGGGCCATCGCCGCCTTCCTCGACCGGGAAACCGACCGGCTCGACACCCTGGTGGCGAAGAAGGAGCGACTCCTCGAACTCCTCGACGAGAAGCGGAGCGCGCTCATCTCCCACGCGGTGACGAAGGGGCTGGACCCCGAAGTTCCGATGAAGGAATCGGGGGTGGAGTGGATTGGGGAGGTCCCAGAGGGGTGGGAGGTTGTCCGTCTAAAGGAGAGCTCGTCCGTCATGATGTCCAACGTCGACAAGAAGTCACATGACGGTGAAACCGAGATCCGACTCTGCAACTACACCGACGTCTACTATCGTGAGAGAATCACTGATGATCTCGACCTCATGCGGGCATCGGCGTCATTAGCTCAGATTCGGCGCCTTACGCTCCGTCAGGGTGACGTGCTGATTACAAAGGACTCGGAATCGCCGGACGACATCGCGGTACCCGCGGTGGCTGCGGATGATCTCCCCGGAGTCGTTTGTGGATATCATCTGGCCTTGGTTCGCCCATCTGCGGACCGTCTCTCTGGCTTCTATCTCTTTCGGGCTCTCCAAGCGGCGGGTGCCCAAGCTGAATTCGGCCTCCGTGCCAATGGCGTCACGCGGTACGGAATTCCTGTCTCAGGCTTCTCGACCTTTCCAATCCCCATCCCCCCGCTCCCCACCCAAAAGGCCATCGCCGACTACCTCGACCGTGAGACCACCAAGATCGATGCCCTCAAGGCCAAGGTCACCGAAGCCATCGAGCGACTGAAGGAGTACCGCACCTCCCTCATCTCAGCCGCGGTCACCGGACAAATCGAAGTCCCCGAAACAGAAGACGCCGCATGAGCCCCGACGTCTCCGAGAAGGCCTTCGAAACTGCCATCGAGTGCGCCCTCCTGGCCGGCGGGCCCGACGAATGCGAGGGCGTCGCTGCTGCGGTCCGAGAGACGGGCCCGGTCTACGGAGAAGGCATCTCCGGCGGATACCGCCGCCGCACCTCGGCCGACTACGACAAGGCCCGCTGTCTGATCCCGGAGGACCTCATCGGCTTCGTACAGGCCACTCAGCCCGAGGCTTGGGACGCCCTCAAGAACCACTACGCGGACCGCGCCCGCGATCAGTTCCTGAGCCGCGTCACGCGACAGATCGGGAAGCGGGGCACGCTCGATGTTCTGCGAAAGGGCGTGAAGGACCGTGGTGTGAAGTTCGAGCTCGCCTTCTTCCGACCCTCCTCAGGACTCAACGAAGACCTCGGCAGGCTCTACGAGGGGAACGTGTTCAGCGTCCTGCGCCAGTTCCACTACTCCGAGTCTGATACCAAGGACTCGCTCGACATCGGCATCTTCCTGAACGGGCTTCCGATCTTCACCGCCGAGCTGAAGACGCCGTTCACGGGACAGAACGTCGAGGACGCCATCAAGCAGTACCAGAGGGATCGATCACCTCACGAGGCCCTCTTCAGCTATCGGCGCTGCCTGGCGCACTTTGCCGTTGACCCAGACCTCGTCTACGTCGCGACCCGCCTTGCCGGGCCTGACACGCGCTTCCTCCCGTTCAACCAGGGTCGTCACGGAGGAGCGGGAAATCCACCCGTCTCACCCACCGACGACCGGTACGCAACAGCCTACCTGTGGGAGCGGGTCTGGGCACCGGACAGCGTATTGAATCTGGTCCAACACTTCGTACACGAGTTCGAGGTGGAGGACGATGAAGGCAGACCCACGGGTGAACGGTCACTGATCTTCCCCCGCTATCATCAGATGGACTCTGTACGTGGGTTGGTCGAGGACGCGCGGGTCCACGGGCCTGGCCAGCGCTACCTGGTCCAGCATTCGGCCGGGAGCGGAAAGTCCAACTCGATCGCCTGGCTCGCGCACCAGCTCTCGGTCCTGCACGACGACGAGGACAACCGCGTCTTCGACTCGATCATCGTGATCACGGATCGACGCATTCTGGATCGCCAACTCCAGCGCACCATCCGTCAGTTTCAGCATGTGGACGGGGTCGTCGAAAACATCGACCAGACCTCGCGTCAGCTCCGCTCCGCGCTCGAGAACGGCAAGACGATCATCGTCACTACGCTTCAGAAGTTCCCGGTGATCTCCGACGAGATGGGCGCCCTGGGCGGAAAGCGGTTCGCGGTGGTCGTGGATGAGGCCCACTCCTCACAGTCGGGCGAAGCCAAAAAGCACCTGCATCAGACGCTCGCCGTGGACGACCTGGCCACCGCCGAGGCCGCCGATGGCACCGAGGCCGAGGACACCGAGGATCGTGTGGTGCGAGAGATGAAGACGCGGGGCCCCATGCCCAACGTCTCCACCTTCGCATTCACGGCCACACCCAAGCCCAAGACGCTGGAGCTGTTCGGCACGCCGCAGCCCGACGGCACCTTCGCGCCTTTCAGCGTCTACTCCATGCGTCAGGCGATCGAGGAGAAGTTCATCCTCGACGTTCTCCAGAACTACACCACCTACAAGACGTACTGGAAGCTTCACAAGACGATCGAGGACGATCCCCGCTACGAGAAGAGCAAGGCGGCCTATCTGCTCAAGCAGTTCGCGGATCTTCACGAGCACGCCATCCGCGAGAAGGTGGCGGTCATGCTGGAGCACTTCGACAAACAGGTGGCCCACCGGATTGGTGGAAAGGCCAAGGCGATGGTCGTGACCCGGTCGCGACTGCACGCCGTGCGTTACGCCATCGCCCTGCGCGAGTACATGGAGGACAACGGATATGCGCACAGGGTCTTGGTGGCCTTCAGCGGAACTGTGAAGGACGGCGGAGTCGACTGTACTGAAGCCGGCATGAACGGAGTCTCGGACACGCGGACGGCGGCCACCTTCCACGGGCCTGCTCAACGATTCCTTGTGGTCGCGAACAAGTTCCAGACCGGCTTCGACGAACCACTCCTCCACACCATGTACGTCGACAAGCTGCTCGGAGGTGTGAACGCGGTACAGACGCTCTCCCGGCTCAACCGCACCAACGAGCACAAGTCCGAAACCATGGTGCTCGACTTCGCCAATGACGCCGAGTCCATCCAGAGGGCCTTCGAGCCCTACTACGAACGTACGCTGCTCTCGGAAGAGACCGACCCCAATCTGCTCTACGACTTCCAGACCCGAATCGAGTCCTTCCATCTCTTCACGCAGGACGATGTGGACGACTTCGCGGACGTTTTCTTCGATCCGCAGATGAACCAGCAGCAGCTCTACGCTCAGCTCGCCCCCGTGATCGAGCGCTTCAAGGAGCGAGACGAAGCCGAACAGGACGACTTCCGGACCGCCGTCCAGAAGTACGTGCGGCTCTACTCCTTCCTTGGGCAGATCCTGACCTTCACCGACGCCGAGCTCGAGAAGCTCTACGCCCTCAGTCGGCTGCTCGGACGCTACCTGCCCTCATCCAAGGTCGAACTACCAAGGGATGTGCAAGAGAAGATCGACCTGGGCTCGTTCCGAATGCAGGAACAGTTCAGCGGCCCCATCCACCTGGGTCGGGGCAATCCTCCCTTAGAGCCCCGAAACGACCCCGAGAAGGGAAAGCCGGTTGGGGAGAATGAGCAAAGCGCTCTTTCCGAAATCATCCGCAGCCTGAACGAGCGCTTCGGTGCAAACCTGACCGAGAAGGACCGCATCTCGATCGAGGCCCTTCAGGAGCAGCTGGCAGGTGACCCGAACCTGGTCGTCGCCATGCGGGCGAACACCCGAGAGAACGCGAAGCTGACCTTCAAGCACATCGCCGAGGATCGGCTGCAAGACATCGTGGATTCTAACTTCAAGCTTTACAAGCGCATCACCGAGGATAAGGCGTTCGGGGCGACGTTGTTGGAGTTTCTATTTGACGAGGTATTGCGGGCGACGAAGGGGTGACGGGGCGCTCAGATTGGCTTTCGGTTCTGGTGTCGCATATCGTGACGGCTGGTCTCCTTTCGGACTACGGGGACTTTCCGTACCGACCTCAGGGTGAGGCCGAAGCGGGCAACGTCAAGCCAACCGAGCACGATGCGGAGTTCCACGACAATGAGCATACCAGCCAACCAGCCTGCTGACACCGAGGACAACGAGGACGTCGAAGGCCTCGGGGGAGACGAGGACGCTGGATGGGGCGACTACCCTATCGACACTCTCCTCATCCGGCATGAACAGCGGACCGTCCATGATGTCGTTCGGCGAATCGACCAAGGCTCATTCGTTATGGACCCGGACTTCCAGCGGGCGTTTATCTGGAACGACGTGAAGCAGAGCAAGCTGATAGAGTCGGTATTGATGCGCATTCCCCTCCCGGTGTTCTACCTGGCCGAAGATGTCCAGGGTCGTATGATCGTCGTCGATGGACTACAGCGGCTCTCGACCTTCGCGCGGTACATCAAGGACGACCTTCAACTCAAGCTTCCCCACCAGGCAGAGCTTCATAGAAAGAAATTCGGGGACCTGTCGCCGAAACTTCAAAACCGGATTGAGGACTGCAACCTCGTTCTCTATATCGTCGACTCCAAGGTCCCGGAGCGAGCTCGACTTGACATCTTCGAGCGCGTAAACAGCGGCGTCCCTCTGACTCGCCAGCAGATGCGAAACTCCCTCTACATGGGGCCAGCGACGGCGTTCCTGAAGAAGGAGGCCTCGACAGAGCTCTTTAAGCGAGCCACGGGCGATAGTCTGCAGTCAGACTCGATGCGGGACAGGGAGTTTGTTAATCGATTCTGCGCGTTCAGCCTCTTGGATCTGGATACCTACAAAGGCGAGATGGATGAGTTTCTCGCGGCAGCGCTAACTCGGATGAATACGCTTCCTCAGGAGGAGCTCGACAAGCTGTCTGCCAAATTCCGCAACGCCCTTGGCAACAACCTGCTCGTGTTCAACGAGCATGCTTTTCGTAAGCATGAGCCTGGCCAGCAGCGGCGCAGCATTGTGAATGCCTCGCTCTGGGATGTTATTAGCACGGGACTCGCTGAGGTTCCGGAAGCGGAGGTGCGGGCGCGGGTTGAGTTGCTTCGGGAACGATTTCACACCCTCATGAGGGACCATGAATTCCTTGAGGCGATAACCTATGGGCCAAATACGCCCAAGAAGGTCCGACACCGGTTCGAAGTCATGCAGCAGACATTGAGCGATGTGTTCGATGATTGAACAGCTGGAGCTTCGGCACTTCAAGTGCTTCGAGAGGCTAGATCTGCCGCTTGGGCCACTGACTCTTCTTTCTGGATCGAACGCATCAGGAAAGTCCTCGGCATTGCAGGCACTTGTTCTGCTTCACCAGACGATGCGCGAACACGAGTGGTCTACGCGACTGATGCTGAACGGAAGCGCTATCCAACTCGGAACAGTGCTTGACGTGGTAGACAAGGTGCACGGCAGGCGTCAACTCGAGATCGGACTGGTCGAAGGTGGCTCCACCCTCCGGTGGACCTTTCACGGGGACCGAGATGAGATGTCGATGGCAATGGCGCGCGTCCGGTTGGATGGGGTTGAGATCAGCGAACCCTCCGCCCTCCGACACCTGCTGCCGCCCGACCAGTACGAATCGGCCTCAGGTTTCGCCATGCGCCTCCGGGATCTCACATACATCACCGCCGAGCGCGTAGGGCCGCGAGAGATCTATGGACTTGAGGATCGTCAGGCAGCGAGGGTCGTTGGCCCGCGTGGTGAGCACACGCTCAGCGTCTTGTCACGTATCCGGGCAGAGCCCATCAGGGAGGCCCTTGTTGTCGGTGATGTCGCCCCAACTGGGCTGAAGCAGGTTGAGGCGCGGATGGCGCAGTTCTTCCCTGGCTGCCGCCTCGACGTGCAGCCCGTACCGCAGGCCAATGCGGTCACCCTGGGTATTCGGACCTCGGATGAAACCGACTTCCATCGACCGGTGCACGTCGGATTTGGCCTTACCCAGGTGCTTCCGATCGTGGTCGGCGCTCTTGCGGCAAGCGAGCTTGACATTCTCGTGATCGAAAACCCAGAGGTTCATCTTCATCCGGCAGGGCAGGCCATGATGGGTACGTTCCTAGCGGAGGTCGCCGCAGGTGGCACGCAGGTCATCGTGGAGACCCACAGCGATCACGTTCTCAACGGTATCCGCCGGGCGATCAAAGCAGGGACTCTTCCGGCGGAGCAGGCTCTGCTGCACTTCTTCCGCCCGCGTGGAGGAGACCTCGACCAGGTCGTCAGCCCCGCTCTGAATTCCTTGGGAAACATCGACCTATGGCCGGAGGGCTTCTTCGACCAGTTCGACAAGGACATGAATCACTTTGCCGGATGGGACGACTGACGTGGACCTCCTCATCAACGATCTCTCCCTCCACGGACAGTTCGCTGACCTAGCGGCCTTCCGAGACTCGATCCGCCGCATCATGCTGATTCGAGCGATCGCTCGACGACACATGCACTCCTTGTACTGCCACCGCGGCCTCGTGAACCGGCAGGTCACTGCTCACGATGCGATGCCCAGTGCCGTGCAGGCCCTACCGCTCAACGAACAACGAGCGGTGATGTCATGGCTGAGCCAGCATGGCCCATTCTGGGATGATGACCGGCTGCACGACGGCGGAGACTGGTACGAGCGCGTCGGGGATATAGTGACGGACACGGCCCTCGGTGAAGCCGCCCATTGCGCCTTCCACGGAATCGATCGCGCCCTGGTGAGCCTGGATCCATCCGATTTCATTCACGATCCGGTTGCGGTAGAGCGAGTGCTCGATGACGGTAGTCGGGCTGCGGTCGACGTGCGGAACTACTGGGCGCCCACCACGATTGAGGCCCACTTGGCTGCAACGCCTGCGCCCCTGACGTGCTGGCTCGCGCTCGAGAAGCTGTCTATCACGCGCTTTGAGAACCTGGAGTTCTCCGAAGACGCTTTTCAGCCGCTTCGAGCTCAACCCTTCAAACAAGGAGTCGCCGAGCGCATCCTTACTTGCCTCGAAGTCCTTCACCGATTGAAGCAGTGCTTCGACGAGGACGGATCGCGTACAGAGGCGGGTCATCATTTGTACCAACAGCATTTTGTCGGCGACAAGGCTTGGTTCTCGGACTCGTCGGCTACCGAGAAAACGGAGTTCAAGGACGAGCTCAGCTTTCCGCATCCGGATGAGTCTGGCGGACGCCTCTTCTGCTCTTGGCACGGGAAGGTAAAGTCACCGCAGTACCGCCTTCACTTCTCATGGCCCGTGACGGCTGCTG
>JBDNHE010000005.1:0-11464 GCA_041688945.1 Gemmatimonadota bacterium
AGATGGACCTCGGGATAGCCGAACTCGGCGGACTCGGCTGCCAGAACCAGATCGCATGCGGTGGCCAGGCCCGCTCCGCCCGCAAGCGCCCTGCCCTTCACCGTCGCGATGATCGGCTTCTCGACCGTCCGAATGCCGACAAAGAGATCGCCCATGCGCTGTGCATCGGTCAGGCTCTCTTCGGCGCCCATCTCGGCGATCTTCTCGAGTTCCGCCAGATCGGCGCCGGAACAGAAGTCGGCGCCCGCCCCGCGAATCACGATGACACGCACATGGGGATCCACCGCGGCATCGCCGATCGCGTCGTGCAGGGCGGCGACCAAGTCCTCGTTGAGTGCGTTCCGCTTCTCGGGTCGGTTGAGTTCCAGCGTGCAGACGCCGTCCTCTACCGTGACAGAAAGGACGTCAGGATCCCCCAGATGGGCCTGAGCAGGAAAATCACGCACGGGGCCATCCGCGTCACTCATTTGCCGCTCCCGTAGGTTTCGGCCGACCAGCCAGCCGGCACACGCCCGCGATCGGGGAGGGCGGCGGCTACCGCATCCGGCACCTCGACCGCCATTCGCAGCAGGGCCGTCGAGAAGACCTTTCCCTGGGCGTCGTTCATGAGCGACTGCGTCCCGCCGCCATCCAGTGCTCCGTGGAGCAGAAAGTTGATGGCATCCAGATTGGGCAGTTCGAAGCGCTCGACTTTACCGGCGACCATGGGGCCGAAGTGTGCCTTTACGGCCTCCGACGTGAGCTGATCGACCAGAATCGAGTAGTGTGCAGGGTCGTAGGCGATGACGCCGACGTTGGCGGTGTCACCCTTGTCACCGGAGCGCGCGTGCGCGATCCGGACCAGTTGGACCTTGACCATGTCAGACCTCCGTGACTTCGACTGAAAGGAAGGGCTCGACTGCCTTGCGACGGATCAGCGCCGGCCAGTAGGCCATGATCTCCTGCGTGCGGGGGCGACCCCCGGCGAAACCGGTCACCGACGGGGGGCCGGTCAGCACCAGAGGGGCGATCTCACGGGTGAAGCGTTCGACCGTGGCCTTGTCCTGTCCCCGTACACCAACCCTGAGCTGGACCTCGGGGAGGTCGGCGGGTGGGGGACCAACCAGGGCTCCATGCGTGGAATCCCAGCCGACGAGTTCAATGCGAACCGCGTCGAACTTGAGACCCAGCCTGTCCAGACGCTCCCGGAGGAGGCGACCTGCGGCTTCGGCCTTGTGGGCGGCGTCCGGCCAGGAGTAGGTGAGCGTTCCGGTGGCCTTCCAGCCGCCGGAGTACGCGATGCTGACCTTTAAGAAGTCGGTCCGCGGTCCGCCCTTCACGCCGTGCACGCGGACCCGATCAGGGCCCACGTCCTCAAGCTGAATCGTGGTGAAATCGGCGACCACATCCGGGGTGATGTAGTCCTTGGGATCCCCCATCTCGTAGACGATCTGCTCCGTGACCGTGGCCCGGTTCACGCGGCCACCGCTCCCGGCGTGCTTGGTGACCACAAAGGTGCCGTCCGGGTTGGCTTCAACGATCGGGAAACCAACGGCGGCCATGTTGGGCATCTCCCACCAGTTGATCATGCAGTTGCCGCCCGTGCTCTGGGCGCCGCACTCGTTGATGTGCCCCGCAACCACGCCGGCGGCGAGACGATCGTGATCGTCCTCGCTCCAGCCGAACTCGTGCATCATGGCGGCGTAGGTCAACGCCGTATCCGTCGAGCGTCCGGTCACGATCACGTCAGCACCCATCTCGAGCGCTTTGACGATCGGTGCGGCGCCAATGTAGACGTTCGCGCTCTGCACCTGATCAAGGATGGACTCGAGCGGCTCGCCGGTCTCCATATTGGTCAGCGCATGACCTTCGGCAATCAACTTGGGCAGTCGAGCCAGAATGTCGTCGCCCTCCACCCGACCGACCGCGGCCTTTCCGCGCACACCGGCCGCGCGTCCTGCGCCAAGCAGCGCCTGGGCACATCCTTCAGGATTCACGCCGCCCGCATTGGTGATGATCTTCACCCCGCGCTCGACGATGTCCGGAAAGATCCGCTCCATGAGCGGCACGAAGTCACGGGCGTAGCCGGCGTTGGGATCGCGAGCACGCTGCTTTTGCATGATCGACATGGTCACTTCGGCCAGATAGTCCATCATCAGATAGTCGATCGGGCCGCCACGGACCTGCCGAACGGGAGCTTCGAGGTCATCGCCCCAGAAGCCCTGTCCCGACGCAATTCGAATCATTTTTTTTGAAGCCATTTCGCTCAGGTCCCCAGGTGCTGCGGAAGGTGAAAAGTGCCGATGTGGGGCTGCGGATTACGGAGTGACGCGCGGAGTAGCAGAGCCAGTGCCGGTCTCACTTCCTCGGGGAGAACGACCTCATCCACGAAGCCGCGGGCCCCTGCAAAACGGGCGTCGAGTTGCCGCTCGTAGTCGTCTCGAACCTCATCCATCTTGGTGGTCAGGTCCTCGTCGGGAAGCTTCCCCTCGGCCTTCAGCTTCTCGATCTGACCCGAGAAGAGCGCCACCACCGCGCTGGCGCCCTCCATGACACCCATGCGCCCGGTCGGGAGCGACAGGATGAAGTCGGGGTCGAAGCCCTGTCCGGCCATGGCGTAGTAGCCGGCCCCCGAAGCGTGGTTGAGCGTCAGGACGATCTTGGGCACCAGAGCCGAGGCCATGGCCTCCACAAACTCGGCGCCAGCCCGAATGATCCCGGAGTGCTCAGCGTCCGTCCCCACCATGAAACCCGAAACATCCTGCACAAAAAGGATCGGCGTGCGGTGGCGGTTCATCGTCTCGATGAAGTAGGCCACCTTGCGAGCGCTCTCGGTGTAGACGATGCCGCCAAAACGCGGTGGACCCTGTCGACCATCCTTCACCATGCCGCGATGGTTGGCGATGATGCCGACCCGGATCCCGGTGATGGTGGCGGTACCGCAAATCATTTCGGCGGCATGGTCGGGCTGGAACTCGTCGAAGTCGCCTGCATCAATGATCGTCTCAAGCACCGCACGCATGTCGTAGGGCTGGCGGTGATTGGGAGGGAGCAGGGTCTCCAGCTCGGAGATGTCGCGGGCCGGGCGAGTTTTGGCCATCGGGATGCCCGGCACGTCGACCGGCAATTCAGCCACCAGCTTGCGCAGCCGGTTCAGGCAGGCCGTATCGTCGGGCTCGGAGTAGTGAGCGACTCCGCTCAGCCCCGTATGCACCGAGGCGCCACCCAGCTCTTCTCCCTCCACAACCTGGCCGGTCGCGCCCTTGACCAGGTTGGGTCCGCCCAGGCCCATGAACGACGAGCCTTCGACCATGACGATCACGTCGCTCAATGCAGGCAGGTAGGCTCCGCCCGCAATGCACTGACCCATGACGGCAGCCAGCTGCGGGATCCGCAGATGCCGCCGCATGACGGAATTGTAGTAGAAGATCCGGGCGGCTCCGTACTGTCCCGGAAAGACACCACCCTGGTAGGGCAGATTCACGCCGGCGGAGTCGACCAGATAGACGATCGGGATCCGGCAGCGCATGGCGATTTCCTGCGCGCGCAGGATTTTGGTGATCGTTTCGGGCCACCAGGAGCCGGCTTTGACCGTGGCGTCGTTGGCGACGACCACGATCTCCCGTCCCGCACACACCCCTACACCGGTAACAACACCGGCGGAGGGTGCCTCCCCCTCGTAGAGGTCGTGAGCGACCAGCATTCCGATCTCGACCCATGTGGCCCCTGGGTCCAGGAGGCCGGCGACGCGCTCTCGGGCGGTCAATTTGCCCTGGGCGTGCTGTCGGTCGATCCGCTTCTGCCCGCCGCCCATACTCAGGCGGGAGCGGAGTTCAATCAGTTCGGAGGAGAGTTGCGACAACCGGGACACAGTCTCGGAGTCGGACATCAAACCCTCTCGCCCTGCACTGCGAACCAGTCGCGGATGTACTGGATGGATTCGGAGGTGGGCGTGCCCGGGCCGAACAGTCGGCCGATCCCCTGCCCCTCGAGCTCCTTCACATCATCCTGGGGGAGGATTCCGCCTCCGGTCAGAAGCACATGATCTGCCCCTTCGGCGGCCAGCAGGTCGCGAACACGGGGAAAAAGAGTCATGTGGGCGCCCGACAGGATCGAAAGTGCGACCACATCGACGTCCTCCTGGACCGCGGCGCTGACGATCATTTCAGGGGTCTGATGGAGGCCGGTATAGATCACCTCGAACCCGCCATCGCGGAACGCGCTGGCGATCACCTTGGCGCCCCGGTCATGTCCATCCAGACCTGGCTTTGCCACCAGAACCCTGATCTTCCTTTCGTCCGACATCTATCCCGTCCTTCCGTGTGGATCGGCACCCTGCGTTTTGATACACGACATCAGGATGCGATTTAGTCGTGGAATCAGCGAAGACCCATAGCCTTCAAGATATTCCGAACCGGAAGTATCGGGCTACCCCGCAGGGTCCGATCTGTACTGATCAAGGATGGACCGAACGCGGCCGTCTCTGCGCCTAGAAAAAGACGGGCTCCTTGTAGGCGCCGAACACCTCTTCCATGGCCGCGCGGATCTCATAGAGAGTGCAATAGACACGGGCACAATCCAGGATCCGCGGAACCAGGTTGCTCCCGTCCGCGGCGGCCGCGGTCAGGGCCGTGAGTGTCTCCGCCACGCGGGCGTCGTCGCGCTCGGCCCTCAGTTTGGCCATCCGCTCCCGCTGGCGGGGTTCGACGTTTTTGTCGATGCGCAGCGTGTCGATCTCGATCCCGCCTGAGCCTTCCGTGAACTCGTTGACCCCGACGATCAGCCGGCGGCGGCGCTCAATCTCTTCCTGCTGAATCATGGCCGAGTTGGCGATCTGCTGCTGGAACCAGCCGGCGTGGATCGCGGGCACGACTCCCCCCTGCTCCTCGATTTCGGCGAAGATCTCCCTGGCCTCGGCTTCGATCTCGTCGGTCATGGTCTCGACGTAGTACGAGCCCGCCAGCGGATCGATCGTATTCGCCACCCCGGTTTCGTATCCAAGAATCTGCTGGGTACGCAGGGCAATCCGGACGGCCTTTTCCGTGGGCAGCGCCAATGTCTCGTCCATCGAATTCGTATGGAGAGACTGCGTCCCGCCGAGCACGGCGGCGAGGCCCTGGTACGCGACCCGCGCGATGTTGTTCTCGGGCTGCTGGGCAGTCAGGGTCACACCGGCAGTCTGGCAGTGCGTGCGCAGGCGCCATGACTCCGGGTTCTTGGCTCCGTACTTCTCCTTCATGCCGCGAGCCCAGATGCGGCGGGCGGCCCGCAGCTTTGCGATTTCCTCGAAGAAGTCGTTGTGGACGTCAAAGAAGAAGGACAGGCGGGGTGCAAAGCTGTCGACATCCAGACCCCGGGCGATGGCACGCTCGACGTACTCGAAGCCATTGCGAAGCGTGAAGGCGAGTTCCTGCCCCGCGGTCGATCCGGCCTCGCGGATATGGTATCCCGAAATCGAGATCGGGTTGTACTTCGGCGCATTGTCGCTGCACCACTCAAACATGTCGACGATTGCGCGCAGCGCGGGCTCGGGCGGAAAGACCCATGCGTGCTGGGCCTGGTACTCCTTGAGGATGTCGTTCTGGACCGTGCCGCGGAGCTTGTCGGCGCTGATGCCCTGCTTCTCGGCGGCAGCCACGTAGAAGCAGAACAGGATGATGGCGGGCCCGTTGATGGTCATCGAAACCGAGACCTTGTCGAGCGGAATCCCGTCGAACAGCGTCTCCATATCGGCCAGCGACGAGATCGCCACGCCGCAGACTCCGACCTCACCCAGCGATCTGGGGTGGTCCGAGTCGTATCCCATCAGGGTCGGGAAGTCGAAAGCGACACTCAGCCCGGTCTGGCCATTCTTGAGCAGGTAGTGATACCGCTCGTTGGTCTCTTCGGCGGTCGCGAAACCGGCGAACTGACGCATGGTCCACAGTCGCGTCCGATACATGGTCGCATAGGGACCACGAGTGAACGGAAACTCCCCCGGAACGCCGATATCATCGGCATCGGAGCTCCCTTCACGGTCGAGCGCGGTATAGAGCGGAGCGATCTCGCGCCCGGAGATCGTTGTGAACTCGCCTTCGCGGGTGGGCGTCGCCTCGAAAGTAGCCTTCCATTCGGCCAGCTGCTTTTTGAGCGCGGCGACCTCGCCATCCCGCTCGGCAAGCTTCTTCTCGAGTTCGGCCGCGGCCGTCACTTCGCTCTCAATCGTCGACATCGGTATCGCTCGCTCGCCAGAGGCGTTGGCGGCTCTCGAAGAATGCCAGGCCGCTCAACCCATCAAAGATGGCGGTAGTCCAGGGAAAGGGTCAACGCGCCGCCGGACCAAAATGGGCGCGGAAAGACGCGAAGGAGCTCGCCCTGCTCGGCGCTCGTCCGGCGACGGTGCTGAGTCAATCGGTCGGTTCAGTGACCAGTTCCCGCAGATAGCCGGCGGCGATCGAGTACGCCGTTTCTGACCCGGCAGCCACCTGGTCCAGCTCTGCCGCCAGACGCTCGCCAGACACTCGGCGGCGGGCGGCCCGTTTCAGTTCGCGGTCCAGGACGTCGCGAATTCGGCCCTCCGCCCTTGCCCGGCGACGTACCTCCAACTCACCCGATTCCACCAGATGCTTCCGATGGGCGGCAATGGTCTCCAGCAACTCGGGAATCCCCTCGCCCGTGGGCGCCGTCGTCTTGAGCACGGGAATCTGCCAGCCCTCGGGCTTTTCGTAGCTGCGGATCTCCTTTGGCTCCCGATCTTCTGGGCGCTTCCCCATCCCGGACAGGTCCGGTCCATGATGTCCGGCCGCCGCATCAGAGGGACCGGCGCCGTCGCCCAGGCGAAGGTGAATCGCCATCCTCACCTCCTTCAAGAGGCGGTCCGCGCCCGGGCGATCCGCCTTGTTGATCACGAAGATGTCAGCGATCTCCATCAGGCCGGCCTTCATGGCCTGAACGCCATCCCCTGACTCGGGCACCAGGACCACGACCACTGTGTCGGCGGCGCCGGTGATTTCGAGCTCGGTCTGCCCCACGCCTACCGTCTCAATCAGGATGCGAGGCATGCCAAAGCCGTCCATCAGATCGATCACTTCCTTGGTGGTGGTGGCCAGCCCACCCAGCGATCCACGGGTTGCCATGGATCGAATGAACATGCCGGGATCGGTAGCCAGATCGTTCATGCGGATCCGGTCGCCCAACAGCGCCCCTCCTGAGTAGGGAGAGGTGGGATCGACTGCGACAACGCCCACCTTCTCGTCCGCCTTCAGGTAGGCCTGTGCCAGCGCCGCAACGATCGAAGACTTCCCCGCTCCAGGCGGCCCGGTAATGCCTACCCGAAGGGATTTAGGCCCTTGAGCGACGATCCGGTGAAGGAAGGCCTGGAAACCCGGGCGTTCGTTCTCGACCACCGAGATCGCACGCGCCAATGCGATTCGCTTGCCCTCCTCAAATCGCTGCAAAAGCTCCGCGAGTGGAAGAGTCAAAGCTTCCTGCATTAATCGGCTCCCTGCTCACTGATCGGGCGGTTGGCGGCGCGCGCGTCATAGACCACGTCGCCACCAATCACCGTCATTAGCACGCGGGCGTCCAGAATCCGCTCGTCCGGCACCGTCATGATGTCTTCGGACAGAATCACCAGGTCGGCCCACTTCCCTTCGGTGATCGTGCCCAGTTCATCTTCCTGGAAGGCGGCATAGGCACCCCAGGCCGTCAGGTGAAGGAGCGCTTCCTGGCGCGTCATCTTCTGTTCCGGGAACCAGCCGCCCGAGGGCCAGTTGTCGGAGTTCTGGCGAGTGACCGCGGCGTGGAACGAGAGCAGCGGATCGGGAGACTCTACGGGAAAGTCCGAGCCGCCGGCAATCACCACGCCGGACTCGATCAGCGACCGCCACGCATAGGTCCCGAACAGGCGAGAGTACCCGATCCGGTTCGGCACCCAGGCCATGTCGGACGCCTGGTGAATGGCCTGCATGCTGGGGATGACGCCCAGTTCCGCAAATCGAGGGATGTCGAAGCGATGCAGGATCTGTGCGTGCTCAATGCGCCAGCGGTGATCCGCAATCGGTGTGCGACCCAGGGCGTCTTCAAAGACGTCCAGCACGATCCGATTCCCTCGGTCGCCAATGGCGTGGACATTGAGCTGGAAGCCTGTTCGCGCCGCATCGTCCGCGATCCGACGCAGGGTGTCCGGCTCCACCAGGAGCAGGCCCGTGTGGCCCTCCTCGTCAGAGTAGGGCTCAAGGAGCGCCGCTCCGCGTGAACCGAGGGCTCCATCGATGCTCACCTTGATGGCGGCCACATTGAGTCGCCCCTTCCCGCCGATGTTGAAGCGCGGGCCCATCGGCAGGTAGTGCTCAAGACCACCCGCGGCAGCGATCATGATGTTGTTGCGGAAGGTCAGCTCGTCGTCGCGGGCCATCTGCTCGAAGACCTCAATCTCCCGACGTGCAACCCCGGCGTCCCCCGCGCTGGTCAACCCGAGGCGGTTGAGCTCGGTCTGCGCCAGCATGATGCCCTCGCGAATCTCGGCAGGCGTCGGAGCCGCGATCACCGAATAGACCAGGTCCATCGCGTTGTCGATCAGAACGCCGGTGGCGTCGCCATTCGCGTCCCGCAGAATCCGCCCACCCGCAGGGTCCGGCGTGCTCCGGGTGATGCCGGCGGCCTGCAACGCGGCCTGATTGACGATCAGGGCGTGACCGTCGACCCGGCCCAGAGCGACGGGACGATCCCGGACTGCCTCGGTCAGGATCCGGTGGTTGGGAAAACGGGTGTCGGTCCATTCGTTCTGATCCCACCCGCGGCCCTGGAGCCAGCCAGAGCCCGGGGCCTCGACGGCGCGTGCCGCCATGCGCTCAACGATGTCCTCAAAGGAGCGCGTGCCCACCAAGTCGACGTTCTGCAGGGCCGCCCCCAACGAGGTGACGTGTCCGTGGGAATCAATCATCCCGGGAATCATCGCCTTGCCCTCAAGGTCGACCACTCGGGTACCCGATCCGGTCAGCGCACGTGCTTCACGCGTCGAACCGACGAACACGATCCGTCCATCCCGGACGGCCACGGCCTGGGCCTGCGGACGGGTGGCATCGGCCGTGTAGACGGTGCCATTCAGGAAAACCAGATCGGCTGACTGCGCCTGCGCCCGAACCGAGGTTGGGGACAGAGCTAGAAGGGCGAGGGTCAGGGCCCCTGGAAATCGAAGGGCGGTGCGCTGCATGGACTGTGACATGGGTCTCCGGAGGCTTGCCTGCCAGGAATTTGACTCAGCAATAATCCTACCGGCTCCCGCCCTGCCCGGGAAGCCGCGAAAGGCCATTCGACGGTTCCTGGGCAGAGATGCTCAGACTTCGATCAGCGCCATCTGTCCCCGGGGCGAACTCCGCGGGCGTGCCTGAGAGGGTTCTCAAGGAGATGGGTGGGGATCAGCAGGACCAGCAGGAACATCATCAACGACATTCCAAGCCCGACGCCCAGGAGCCAGTAGCTCCGGATCGAGATGAAGAGGATCGAGGTGATGAGGGCGGTCGCGGTGGCAAAGATCGAGAGGAGCACCCGCCGGGCCTGGAGCAGCAGAAAGCGTTCCTGTCCCTGGATATCGCGGGGATGGAGGCGGACTCTGAGCTCTTCGCGTTCGGCTCTTCCTACCAGATCGCGCATCGATCGGATGGCAGTCTGCGCCTCGTCCAGCAGGCTTTTGGCGAGCGCCGCCGGCTCCTTGCCGGTGGTGCGCAGGATGTCGCCGCGAAATTTGCGGATCAGCCGCCGAATGAAGATCAGGCCATTGAAATGCGGATCATACCGGAAGCCGATCCCTTCCAGGAGCGCGGAGCAACGGAAAAAGTAGACCAACTCCTGGGGCAGCATCAGCGGCCAGGTGTAGAACGTGTCAAAGATCTGCTCTACGAGTTCCTGAACCCGCTCCATGCTGGTCGTCTGGGCCCGCTCGACGATGCGCATGATCTCGCGTGCCGCCTCACGGATTTCGCCTCGTGACACTTCTGGCGAGATCGTGCCCAGCTGATACATCCCGTTGATGATGCCGTCCAGATCTTCGCGCCCCACGGCGAGTGCCACATTCAGGATTGCTTCTCGTGTCCAGCGCGGAACCTCGACCACCATGCCCCAGTCCAGGATAATGATCGTGCCATCGTTCTGGACCAGAATGTTGCCCGGGTGCGGATCGGCGTGCAGAAACCCGTCGATCATCATCATCCGCAGATACAGCTCCGTGATGGTCTCCATCGTCCGATCGAAGTTGAGCGTTCCCGCGTCGAACAGCTCCTGCAGCGAGTCGATCTTCGTGCCGCTGCAATACTCCATGACAAGAAGACGACGGCGCGTCAGGTCGCCGTGAACCCTGGGGGCACGGACTCGTGTGTCCGACTTGAAGGTCTCCTGGAAGCGGTAGATGTTCTGCGCTTCCTTCCGGAAATCCATCTCCTCACGGACCTTGGCACTGAACTCGCGGACCACGTTTGTCAGGGCCTGAACGTGGTGATTGGGGAAGAGGATGTTGAGCCAGAAGAGCAGTCGGTAGGACAGCCGCAGGTCCAAGGCGACAGTCTCCTCCACCCCGGGCCGCAATACCTTCACCACCACGGTCTCGCCGTTGTACGTCGCCGAATGGACTTGGCCGAGCGACGCGGTAGCGATGGGCTCCACGCTGAAGTCGCTGAGCACCTCGGCAGGGGGACGACCAAGTTCCTCCTCCACGACCTGAAGGATCATTTCGGTGGGTGCGGCCGGGACCTGATCCTGGAGCTTGCCGATGGCGGACAGATAGGGCTCGGGGAAGATGTCGGCCCGGGCCGAAAGCATCTGCGCCAGCTTGATGAAGGTGGGCCCAAGCCGGGCAAACGTGTCGGCCAGCTTTTCGGCACGCATTGCGTGATGCTCCGGAGTCCGCCGAGCCGGAGCGCCAACCAGAATCCAGCGCCGCCGATCCCTCAAAAATGCGAAGGCAAACGGGAAAAGGCGGGTCAGTAGCACCCAACTGCGGCCGAGTCGGCTCATATATCCACCCTCAGATCGGTAGGAGAGCGGACGCCAGACTCAACAGGATCAGGAACCCCACCAGGTCCGTGAACGTGGTCAGGAAGATCGAAGAGGCGACCGCCGGATCGATGCCCACCCGGTCGAGCACGGTCGGGATGAACGCCCCGACGAAACCTGCCAGCAGGATGTTTCCCCAAAGGGCGCCCATCACCACCAGAGGCAGTGCGGCTGGCAGGCCCAGTCCTGGGTTCATCGCGGTAACACCCCAGACGGCCAGGGCCGCCAGTCCGCCAAGGACCAACCCGTTGACCAGGCCGACTAGCAACTCTTTGGAGACGGCGTCGGACTTCTGCTCCAGAGGCCCGTCTGACAGGGCGATCCGGCGTACGGTGACGGCCAGCGCCTGAGTGCCCGAGTTCCCTCCCATTCCGGCGACGATCGGCATGAGCGCGGCCAGGAAAGTGAATCGCTGGATCATGCCGTCGAAACGGAGGATAACCGAGGCGGCAATCGA
>JBDNHE010000006.1:0-7189 GCA_041688945.1 Gemmatimonadota bacterium
GTACCCGTTGAAGATCTTCGTCGTGTTGCTTCACGAGGTCAGCCACGCGATCGCGCTGGTGATGACCGGTGGATCCGTCGACTCGATCACGCTTGACCCCGCGCAGGGCGGAGCGACCTGGGGGCGAGGCGGGTCTCGGTTCATCACGCTTTCGGCCGGCTACTTGGGCAGCCTGATCTTTGGCGGCCTGCTCGTGCTCGGTGCGCAGTCGCGGCGGATCCGCTCGGACGTGCTTCTGGGAATCGTTGGAGTCAGCGTGCTGATTCTGACCGCCGTCTACATCCGCAATGGGTTCGGCGTGGCCTTTGGTGCGCTCTTCGGCCTGGCGATGCTGCTCTCGTCGCGTCAGCTGGGTGCGATCTGGAGCGCTCGAGTCCTCACCGCGCTGGGGCTGACCTCTGTCGGATACGCAATTTTCGACATCAAGAGTGACATCCTGGATCGTCCAGAGGTACGTTCGGATGCCTTCATGCTCTCCGAGCTAACCGGCGTCCCGACGGTTTTCTGGGGAATCCTCTGGATCGGTCTGGCTGTTCTCGCGGCCACGCTTCTTCTCCGACGGGCGATCAACAACGCCTGATCCTGCGACTCCACGTTCGGCGCCATGCAGGTTCGTCGACGCACTCTCCCCCTCGAAGGATCAGGCGGTCGGCCATTTCTGCGACGGCCCGAACCCCGGGGTCCACCTATCAGGCCCCGTCGACATCCGGACCTGTGGGAACCTTCCAGCCCCACTTCGCGTTGTACCATATAGTACAGTCGGTCGGACTGTACCGAACAGTACAGACGAGAGAACCGAATAATGGATTTTGCTCTGCACACACGGGAAAATGCGACGGATTCACGGCTTGAAGCACTTGAGCGAGCCAATGAAGCGTTTGGGATGGTGCCAAATCTGATCGCAACCATGGCCGAATCGCCCGCGACGGCACAGGCATACTTGGACCTCCACGATGCCTTCGGGCGCTCCTCCTTCACTCCGGTGGAGCAGCAGGTTGTGGCGCTGACAGTATCACGGATCCACGAATGCACCTATTGCATGGCCGCCGAGTCTGCAGCGGCTGGCATGGTGGGAATGGGCGACGACCTCCTGGCACAGCTCCGGAGTGGCGAACGTCCCGCGGACGCCCGCACAGCGGCCTTGATCGACTTTACCACCGCTGTGGTCGAGGCCCGAGGCTTGACCGGCGACGATGCCGTCGCGGATTTCGTGTCCGCCGGCTTCACGCAGGCACAGGTGCTGGAAGTCGTTCTGGGCGTCGCCAAGAAAGTGATGTCGAACTACATTAATCACCTTGCTGGGACTCCGCTCGACGCGCCATTCCAGACAATGGCATGGGAACCGGCCAGCACGACAACCGGCTAAGCCGCTCGGTACCATGGTCAGCGACCCAACGCCCCCGAACGCTCGCGAACGGATCCTCAACGCCGCGACTGCCCTGTTCCACAGGCAGGGGATCTCGGCCACGGCCGTTGATCAGATCCTGGTCGAATCATCGACCGGAAAGGGTCAATTCTATCACTACTTCCGAGGCAAACGGGCTGTGGTGAACGCGGTCGCTGACCGGCACGCGATTGAGAAGATCGATCAGCTCCAGGGCCATCTGCATCGGGCGACGGGCATCGAGGGAATCCGGAACTGGCTGGCTGAGGTGTTGGACTCCTCGGTCCAGGACGGACTGGTCGGGGGATGCCCGATCGCCTCCATGGCATCCGAGGCTGGAGAGACCGATCCCACACTGCGTGAGAAGCTGGCGATGGCCTTTGACGGCCAACTCGCGCTGCTCGCCGAGGCGATGGAACGCGAACGCCTGAGTGGTCGCCTGCTGCCGGGAAGCGATCCCGATGTCATCGCGATGCGGGTGCTGACCTCTCTTCAGGGCGGCTTGCTGCTCGCCGCGACCATGAAGGAGCCAGCGCTTCTTGAGGAGGCTGTAGCCGCGGCGAATCGCGAACTGTCAGCCGCCTCGGTACATCAGCCTTGAACCTTCGGGGGGTTCGGTTGTAGGATGCCGTAGGTTCGTCGTCTTCGGCGGCCCGGGCGGGCGGGAACCGTGCGGAACCCGCCCAATCCAATGGGCTCCGGCCCACAGGGTGTTCGGCCCGATGTTTCCCCGTAGAAAGGAGGTGATCCCTTGTCTTATGTGAGAATTCTGTCTGTCCCGGCATGGGCAAGCGATCGCCGCTAGGTCTGGATTGACTAGCTGACGCGGTCAGATGTTCGTTGCCGCTGGCGTTCGCGCCGGGCACGGGCAGGTTTTGGGGGGTCATCGGGGCGACAGCTCGGGTGGCCCCTCTTGCCGTTCAGCCGACCCCGTGTGGCTCGTTTCCGGGCGTCCATTTGACGTTGCAGCCAAGCGACGGGACCTGGACTTCCGGGGGCTGACCGCCGGTCAGGAGATCTTCAACGGCAGCTTCCAGATCGCGTCCATCCACCGGCGTGTCCTGCCCAGGCCGCGAGCCATCGAACTGACCCCGGTAGAAGAGCTCACCTGCCTCGTCGAACAGAAAGAAGTCGGGAGTGCAGGCCGCCCCGAAGGCGTGGGCAGCTTCCTGGGACTCGTCGAAGAGATAGGGGAACGGGTAGCCCTTCTCGTGCGCCAGTTCGGCCATCGGACCCGGACCATCCTGAGGGTAGGCCCCCACGTCGTTGGAGCTGATCGCCACGACTGCGACTCCACGATCCATCACCCGCTCCGCGAATTCGACGAAAGCATCTTCGATGTGCTTCACGAACGGGCAGTGGTTGCACCAGAACGCGACCACCAGCCCCGCGGCCTCGGAGAAGTCCTTGAGCGACACCGGTTCTCCAGACCGAACGTCCGTCAACGAAAATCCGGGAACGGGGGTGCCGAGCGTGACCATCTGGGAGGGTGTGCGAGCCATGATTCCTTTGCGGCTTGGAGAGCGGAGACAGATGGAGTCTAAGCCTCGCGACCGCAGACCCGAAGCCGCCGAGGCGCTGCCGCGTGCCGCTACTCCTGCCGAAGCACCTTGACCGGATCCACCCGAGTCGCCCGATGCGCAGGGATCCAGCACGCGGCAATCGCCACCAGGGAGAGCAGGGCTGGCCCGATCACGAATGCCCATGGGTCCCGAACGTCCACGTTGAAGAGAAGCGACTCCATCAGCCCGGTGAGGGCCCACGCGCCCGCCATCCCGACCACTAATCCGACGGCAGCCACCTTCAGCCCCTGACCCAGGACGAGTCGCTGTACGGCACCCGGCTCGGCACCCATCGCCATGCGGATTCCGAGTTCTCGACCGCGTTGTGCAACCGAGTAGGACATGACTCCATAGGTGCCAACGGCGGCCAGCAGGAGCGCGAGCCCTGCGAACGTGGCCATGAGCCCGGTCAGGAATCGACTGCGTGCCAGAACGTCACCGACCACCTCGTTCATCGGCTGCAACTGCGCCAGAGGAAGCGAGGGATCCAGCGCCCAGACGGCTTCACGAGCGGCTCCGGTAGCGGCTGCGGCATCCCCGCGTGTGCGGGCCGTGACCCACATGGTCCGGTTCCCACGTTGCGGATGACTTATGTAGAGCTCCGTCCCCGACGGATTGGCTAGCCCATCCTGTTTGAGGTCCTCGATCACGCCGATCACTTCCCACCATACGATCGGATCCCCGCAGCAGGGCCGAACTCGCTGCCCGATCGCGCTCTGGTCGGGGAAGTACTTCTCGGCCATGGTCCGGTTGATCATGATGACGGGTGTGCCATCCACTCCGTCTGCCGGGGTCAGGGCCCTTCCTGCCAGAACCTGCAATCCCAGGGTCTCGACAAAATCCGTCGACACTGTCGTCCAGTAGTCGATGTTGGGCAGCTGTGCGTTGGGATCATTGGGGTCGATGACGACCGCTTCGATCTCCGTGGTGTTCGCTGACAGCGGTTGCTGTGGCGGGAGGCTCGAGGTGAAGGCCACGCCCTCGAACTCCGGGCGAGCCTCCATTGACTCTTCCAGCCGTGCGTAGAACGCCATGGCCTCGGGGGCGCCGGGATAGGACGTCGGTGGCAGGTAGAGCTGGAACGTCAGAAGCCCGTCCGTATCAAAACCGGGGTCGACCGAGTTCAACGTTTCGAACGAGCGAAGCATCAGGCCTGCGCCCACAGCCAGCACGAGCGCCAAAGCCATCTCCGAGACGACCAGCAGTGAGCGGAGTCCTCGCTTGCCGGCGGTATCAGTCGTGCGCAGCCCGCCGTCCTTGAGGGCGCCGGCGAGTGCACCGAACATGATGTGCCGAGCTGGCGCGAATCCAAAAAACACGCCGACGGCGATCGCGATTCCAGAAGTGACCGCAAGAACGGTCCCGTCCAGATCGATCTCGGCCAGTCGGGGGACGTCACCCGGGCTGGCTGCCTTCAGGACAGATAGAGACACCCAGGCGATGGCCAGGCCGACGAGCGCGCCGGCCACGGAGAGCACCACACCCTCAGTGAGGAACTGTCGCATGAGCCGGCCTCGGCCAGCACCCAGCGCCACTCGCACGGCGACCTCTTTTTGACGGTCCTCCGCACGCACCAGGAGCAGGTTCCCGACATTGGCACAGGCGATCAGCAAGACGAAGCCAACCGCGCCCAGTAACACCAGCAGGGCGGGCCGGACATCGGCCACGACTTCCTCCTGTAGCTGCTCCATGGCCATTGGATGCTGATCGGGGGTCGGTGTGTGACCCGCACCCGCGGACTCATCGGCCCACCGAATGACGATGTCGGTCAGCTCGCGCTGCGCGACAGCCATCGTGACGCCCGCCCGCATACGGCCGACGACTTCAAGGAAGTGAGAACCGCGGTTGTTGTAGTTGCTCCGATCGATCTGAACGGGAAACCAGAGTTCGGCCCCATTGTCGTCGATATCGAAGCCTTCCGGCATCACGCCGACGACCTCGGTCCGAGCCCCATCCACGTCGACCGTCCGACCCACAATCTGCGGATCCTGACCGAAGGATCGAGTCCACATTTCCCACGAGAGAACGACCACCGGACTGGAGGTGGGCAGATCCTCCTCAGCGGTGAACCCGCGCCCCATGATCGGCTGAACTCCGAGCACGTCGAAGATGCTGGCGGTCGCGTATGCACCGGTCACCCGCTCCGGCTGGTCTCCTCCGCCGACACTGAACGTCTGGGCCCGGTAGCCGGCGATCGCTTCAAGCGTGGTGGTCCGGGCTTCCAACTCCATGTACTCGGGCGGCGACATCCAGAACTCGTAGAACCCCTGGAATGGGAAGGCCGTTGTGACCACTACGAGTTCCTCCGAATCCGGATACCGAAGCGGCTCCAGAAGTACTCCATTTACCACGCTGAAGATTGCCGTGTTGGCCCCCACTCCCAGCCCGAGCGTCAGGACGGCGATGGCCGTAAAGGCGGGCCGATGCATCAGGCCCCGAATCGCGTTTCTGACTTCCCTTCCCCACCCGTCCATACTGGCTCCCTCTGTTCTGAATTGAACCGCCGCCCACCACAGCCCGATCGCCCAGGTGGTCCTTTCCCTCATCCCCGCGCCTCGACGCCTCATCGCGTCCAGATCGGAATCCCATTCCTCTCGCCATCGCGCGCGCTCCTCTGCCGGGAGCATGGCGCCGATCACAACAAGCCATACCCTCAACATCGGGCGGCCCTCACGGCTCCGGCGGGCGCGAAGTCCCCCTGATCAGGCAAGTCCGCCCCCCGCCAGAAACCGCATGGCACCTTCAAGCCGCCGAGAGGCTTCGGCCGCGTGCATCTGGCCACGCTCATTCAGCGAGTAGACTCGACGACGAGGGCGCCCTGCCTGCCGTGCCACTTCTTCGGCCTCCCACGTCGACTCCACGGCTCGATCCCCTTCCAGACGCCGCAGGACGGGGTACACCGTCCCACTGGCCAGCCCGGTGACCTCCATGATCTCAAAACCGTGCTGATGGCCCGTGGCCAGCGCACGCAGAATCAGCGAGGTGGCCTGCGTCATCCTGATGGGGGACATCTTTGTCATCTCCAGAGGCAAGAACTTGATCGTCCTCTACATATTGTTCTCTACATAGACGTATGCGATGGGAAAAAGGTTCGAATGCTCGCGGAGGAGCCCAGGTCTGGAGGGCCGCACGGCCCTGCTTGTCAGCCGGTTTGCCAGAGTCAGCCGGTTTGCCAGAGTCAGTCGGTTTGCCAAGAGTCAGTCGGGCGAGTGATCCTTCAAGTCTGCGGGACCAGCACCCTTCTCGGCGGCGGCGCACGACAGCGACCCTCGCCCATTCACAGCTCTCACACCGGGCACGTAGTGCAACCAGAGATTCGATCGCGACCCAGGGTCGTGGTGGTAGGTGGTGGCTTCGGCGGTCTGCACGCCGCACGCAAGCTCGCCAACGTAGATTGCGACGTCCTCATCGTCGACCGAAAAAACCACCACCTGTTCCAGCCTCTGCTCTACCAGGTGGCGACCGCCGCACTCTCGCCGTCCGACATTGCCACGCCCATTCGGGGCATCTTCACCCGACAACGCAACGTTGAAGTCACCCTGGCCGATGCCAGGGATGTCCGGCTGGACGAGCGGACCGTTCGACTGGGTGACGGGGTGGTGGAATGGGACCGCCTCGTCCTCGCCGCCGGGGTCACCCATACCTGGTTTGGAAATGCTGGATGGGCTCCTCACGCTCCGGGGCTCAAGACCCTCGATGACGCCCTGGAACTGCGGCGCCGGATTCTGATCGCCTTCGAAAAGGCCGAGTTCGAGGACGACCCGACCCTGAGAGCGTCCCTCCTGACCTTCGTTGTGGTCGGCGCCGGTCCAACCGGAGTGGAAATGGTGGGGGCACTGCGCGAGATCGCCGCCCGCACCATTCCGCGAGACTTTCGGCGGGTCGATACCCGCGCCGCTCAAGTCATTCTGGTAGAGGGAGCCGACCGCGTCCTCCCCGGAATGTCCCCGACGTCCTCGACCAATGCGCTTGAGGCTCTGCAGGGGATGTCGATTGAGGTGGAACTGAACACTCGGGTCACCGATGTCGATGGCTCGGGGATCAACACCTCACAGGGTCGCATCGAAGCAGGAACAGTGATCTGGGCGGCCGGGGTAAAGGCGGTCCCGATTGCCTCGCAGCTCTACGACGGTGACCACTCTCCCGAACGGGATGGCCAGGGACGAATCATCACCGAGCCCGACTGTTCGATCCCGGGCCACCCCGACGTCTTCGTGGTCGGAGATCTGGCCGCCCGGGAGGA
>JBDNHE010000007.1:0-1885 GCA_041688945.1 Gemmatimonadota bacterium
CATCAGAATCTGATCCGGCTGGTACGGGCGGAACGTCTTCGCCATCATCCTCTCCTCGCGCAGTTAGCAGCACCCCACTAATCTACCGCCATCCGACCCACCAATCACGGGGGCAAGGATTACTCGGACAGGCTCCTAGGCTTGGGCATCGATTTCGATGAAGGCCACAACCGCAGCGATCACATCCTCCACTAAGAGTTTAAGCGCATCTACGTATCTGATGCGCTGATGCGAAAGCTTGCTGTTCGATGGACGCTTGTCATCTCCCCGTCGGCAGGTTACATGTAATGGGTACATGTCACCCCGAACTGAGGTTCATGTGTCTGATTCTGGAAACAAGAGAAAGGCCACCCGTGAGAAGGTCAGAGCCTACCGTGAGCGTCTGCGCCGCCAAGGCCTCCGCCCGGTCCAGATCTGGGTGCCGGACGTGCGTGCGCCGGGCTTTCGAAGCGAAGCGCGTCGCCAGTCGGCTGCCGTGGCCGGGAGCCACTTTGAGACTGACGACCAAGAGTTCGTTGATGCCGTGTCGGCATTCGACGACGCGTGAGACGAGGCGAGATCTGGACGATCTCTGGCGGAGCGGACTACGCGGGCAAGCCCCGTCCCGCCGTCATTATCCAGGACGACAGCTTTGATGCAACCTCGTCGGTGACGATCTGCGCGTTCACGACCGATCCTACTGAAGCACCCCTGTTTCGACTCTTGGTGGAACCCTCCGAGGAGAACGGGTTGAGTGCCCCCAGTAGCTTGATGGTGGACAAAGTCACAACCGTGCCAAAGAGAAAGGTCGGAGCGCGGGTTGGCCGACTGGGTGACGAGGACTTGGTTCGGCTCAACCGGGCGATGATGGTCTTCCTCGGATTGGCGGGCGCCCCGCGGGCGTAGCCGTGCTCGGCCGTCCGTTCGCCCTCCCGCCCGGTCCAGAAGGGCATCAACAAGCACATCCGATGGTTGGAGCGTCAGCTCTCCGACGTGGACCAGAATCTGGATGACCTCATCCGGAAGAGCCCCATCTGGCAGGCCAGGAACGACCTGCTCCGAGAGGTGTTGGGTGCAGAGTCCACGGACTCCGTACCCGCGCTCGAAATGAAGTCAGAATCCAGGAGGATCGAACAAATCTCTCGCTCGACGCGATGCTCCGCATCGCGTCACTCCGGGGCCTGTGGGTCGGTTGCTCGGTTCCGTGCCAAGAATGAATCCAAAGAGATGACGTCCTCTGAGGCTGGCATAGTCAGCAGAAACAAGAGGAGCGCAGTGCGCGGGATTACGTGCGTATGGAACTCATACAATGGGTCCAAGAGCAAGTGGCCGAACGTTACGAGGACGAGGACGCCGCCGAGCGCGAGCAAGGCGGGACGCGTCCTCAGCCCCACCAGTAGGAAGGCGCCCGCGGCAAGCTCGACGACCGGCACGACCGCGCCCGACGCCCACAACGACCAAACGGGGAGGAAGCTGTCCGCGTACGGCTCGACGAACAGGTTCCGGGCATGCCCAAGAGGGCCGAGTGTGAAGACCTTCCACCATCCGGCCATGAAGAAGATCAACCCAAGAATCGTCCGGGCAAAGAAGATGGCCCAAGCGCGATTGGAGAAGCTGGGCGTGTCCATTAGATCACTCCTCATGAGCATGCGATGCCGTCGTCTAACGACTTTGGAACTCTGCTGCACGACTACAATACCGCCGCCCGGTTGCGAGGTGCAAGCCGAGTCCAGGTCCCTCTACGCTCGCCCGCGACAGCAGTAATTCCTTGTTGGTGGTCAGACCAACATTTTTCGCCGCCATTCTCTCGCCGCCCTCCCGCTTGGACTCGGTCCCGGGCCCACATGACGCAATTCCTTGCCAGGTGGCCCCGCGCGACACCGCCTGGTCTCGTACGGTGGCTCCA
>JBDNHE010000008.1:0-17321 GCA_041688945.1 Gemmatimonadota bacterium
GGCAGCCCGCTCATGGCGTAGAAGATTCTCGGCTTCCGTGACATCACCGCCGAACCCGGCTCCAGATTCGCATCCGCCCACCGCGCCGCAATCGTGAAGGCCAGCAGCGGCGACCCTGCGCAGGCCCAGGGGCCCGCAACTTCCACCGCGTCGGCGCAGCGGGCTGCATCGTCGGAGATCCGTGTCCAGCTGATCATCATCGGGCCAACCAGCAGGATCAGGAGCGCGGCCTGAGCCCCATTGATGACGGCCCCCCACTTCTCACGACCCAGGGCAGCGATCCCCTCGGCCGAATACAGAAAGAGGAGCGGGATCAGCGGGAGCGCGAAGCGATCGCCGGACCAGACCTCGGGCCAGATCAGGATCAGCCCGGCGTACATGGGCAGGAAGAGTTCCGCCGGGCCGGGGCCACGGCGAACGGCAAGCACCCAGCCGATCATACCCAGGATCAGGACGACGATGGTGAGGGCGCCGATCAGGCCGCCCTCGGCGCCGCCCAGGGCGACCGGGAGGTGGCTGGTGGCGTAGCCGACGGCGTTGTCGATGATGCGTTGGACCATTCCGCCCATGCTGACCGAGCCCAGGCCGGGATCGTATGGATTGATGAGCAGGAACTCGCTGGCGTAGCGGCCCTCGTCGGAGCCGGCGCGCGCGCCACGGATCATCCAGATCACCGCCGGCAGTCCGACCACCACCGCCGTGACCGCCATCGCCCTGAACCGCTTCCTCAGCGCGAACGCGCCGAGAATGGCGACCACCAGCGGCAGCCCGGCCGAGCGGGTGAAGTAGGCCAGGAAGGCCATGGCCACACCGAGGGTGAGCATGATCGTGGCGGTGCGGGCTGATGGGCCGGCCGCTGCCGAAACGTCATCGTCATCGTCAGCGCCAGTACCTGTGCCTGTGCTGGTACTGCCGGCCCCGGATGTACTGGAAGCAGCCGCGTTCTGAGCCCCATCCCCCTGCCCCATCGCGCTCTCCATCCCCCAGAGCGCCAGCATGGTGAAGGCCAGAAACGGGACGTCCGACAGGATCCAGTGCGAATGGATCAGCACGGCTGACGAGGCGCCGGTCAGAAAGGCGACCCCTGCGGCCGACCACAGCCCGACCCGTCGTTCAGCCCAGAGGAATGTGCCCCCGGTGACCACCAACGCCGCCACAAACGAGATTCCCTTCAGCCCTACCCAGGTGGTCACACCCAGCTGGATCAGCAGGGCGATCAATGCCGGAAAGACCGGCGGGTACTTGGTGTGCGCGGGCCGGGCCGGGTCCCAGAGCTCGGTATACCCGTCGCCGTCCGCCAGCGATTTGCCCAGAGCCACGTAGCCGGCATTGTCGCCGCCCGAATGCGGGGCCGGGACAAACGCCTTCCAGGCCAGGAATCCCTGGATGAGGATCAGGCCGAGGAGGACCAGGAGGGTGGATCGCTTCATTTGGCAGATTTCCTGGCGCGGTATTCGACGAAGGGCAGACCTTCGAAGTCGGAGTCCTGAGTCCAGACAGTGGCCGAGGCCGCCCGGGCAGTCGAAGGCGTCCAGCTCCCCAGCACCCTCGCACCTCTCGCGCCGGTCGCGCCCGGCACATTGCCGGGCACACCGTTCAGAAACGCCCAACCCAACAGCGCAAAGGCCACCGCCTCACGGGCATCCGGATCCAGTCCGAGTTGGTCACGGGCCGCGACGACCGGAAGCGGCGCAAGGACCTTGGCGATCCGGGTCATCAGGTGGGCGTTGTGCACGCCGCCGCCGGCAACGAGCACCTCATCGACGCCCGAGGGGGTCAGGTGCTCATCAAAGGCCTGGCCGATCGCGCGAACGGTCAGTTCGGCAAAGGTGGCCAGCAGGTCGTCCCAGCCGGCAGGCTGCTCTCCGGCGATGAGGCCTCGGTCGGCGATCAGACGATCGACCAGTTCGGGCCCGAAGTGCTCCCGCCCGGTGGAGCGCGGGGGCGCCTGCCTGAAGAACGGGTCGGCCAGGAGTTCTTCGAGGAGCGCTTCGTCGACGGTCCCCTTCCCGGCCCGCAGTCCCGATGCATCGTGGGTCTCGGCCCCGGCGGTCGCCCGCTCGATGGCGACATCCATCAAGACATTGGCGGGGCCGACGTCGAAGGCGAGTCCGGTGACCGCCGGGCCGCCATTCGAAGCAGGACTGAGCAGGCTCACGTTCGCGATGCCCCCCAGGTTGAGCACGGCGCGTCGGTTGGTGGGATGGCCAAACAGGACCGCATCCGGCCAGGCCACCAGGGGCGCACCCTCGCCGCCTGCCGCCATGTCGGCGGCCCGGAAGTCGTCCACAACGGGGATCCCGGTCAGCTCGGCCAGGGTGGCGGGGTCCAGGAGCTGGAGCGTGAAGCCGCGCGCGCCAGTGGCGGGCGGGTCGTGCCGGACGGTCTGGCCGTGACAGCCGATCACGGCCACCTGCGACGGGGCAATCCCGGCGAAGTCGAGCAGCGAGTTGGTCGCCGCCGCGAACCCTTCGGCAAGCCGGACCCGCATCTCCGAGAGGTCCCGCGGCGAGCCGCTCCCGGCGGACAGGGCCAGGATGGCGGCCCGGATGTCCGGCGACCACGGAGCCGTCTGGAAGGCCTCGACTTTTATGGTCGGGTTCGACGAGTCGCCGTCGATCCGTACCAGGGCGGCATCGATGCCATCTGCGGATGTTCCGGACATCAGGCCGACGATCAGCACGGGATCGATCTCCGCAGCAAACGGGTCAGCCGGGCGCAGATCATCCCCGCATTCCTCATCAGCACTGTCTTCCGTATCACCCTCATCCGCCGTCCGCCATCAGACCGGGCAGCACCCGAGCCAGCACGCCGTCCTCCGCCTGCAACCGAGCCCGCGCCGCATCGGCATCGACCTCCAGACGCCCCATGACGATCGCCGTCTTCACATGCCCGCCCGCGCCGTCGAGCAGTTCCTTCGCCCTCGGCCGTTCAATCCCGAGCGTCCCCACCAGAATCCGCTCGCCCCGGTCCTGCAGCTTATCGCAGGTGACCTGCAGATCGACCATCAGATTCCCGAACACCTTCCCGCTACGGATCATGGCGGCGGTGGTGATGGTGTTGAGGACCAGCTTGGTCGCCGTGCCGGCCTTCATGCGCGTCGATCCGGTGACGACCTCGGGGCCAACCAGGGGCGCGATCACCACATCGTGGCGGGCGCGCAGTTCGTCGGTGGGAGGCGTGCACAGCAGGAAGCCGGTGCGGGCACCCAGTTCGCGGGCGCGGGCCAGAGCTCCGTGCACATAGGGGGTGGTTCCGGAGGTGGCGATGCCGAGGACGAAGTCATTCTCGGTCACCTCCTTTGCGGAGATCGCGGCGGCCCCGTCTTCGGGATGATCCTCCGCGCCTTCCTGAGCGCGAACCAGTGCCTCGAGCCCGCCTGCGATGATCCCCTGCACCATCCCGGGATCCGTCCCGTAGGTGGGGGGCATCTCGGACGCATCCAGAACCCCGAGTCGTCCGGAGGTCCCCGCCCCGACGTAGATCAGCCGGCCGCCGTTCGCGAAGACATCGACCACGATTCCAACAGCTCGGGCAATCGCTTCACGCTCGGCACCGACCGCCTCGGCAATTTTGCGGTCCTCGCCATTGATCACATCGACAATCTCGAGGGCATTGAGGGTGTCGATCCGCGCGGAGGCGGCGTTTCGCATCTCGGTCAGGCGGGTTTCGGACATGCGTCGGGGCGTTTAGCGAAGTGCTCGAGACTCTACTAGTCTTAGTGGCTTCCGGGGCTGTCCGGAGCAGGCGGGGCCAAGCTAACCGCCGCATATCGGACTGCCAATTCGGTACACCGACCTACACCCGTGCTCCCATGTCGCTCCTTGATCGCGCCCGGCTCCTTTCCGACGACCTGATCGCCATTCGTCGGGACCTGCACCGGCATCCGGAACTGGGATTCCAGGAAGTGCGCACGGCCGGAATCATCGCGGACCGACTGCGGGCGATGGGACTGGAGCCGCAGACCGGCATCGGGCTGACCGGGGTCGTGGCCGACATCACCAATGGCGACGGCCCGATGGTGGCGCTGCGGGCCGACATGGACGCCCTGCCGATTCACGAAGACGCGGACCACGAGTACAGCTCCACCGTGCCGGGGCTGATGCACGCCTGTGGGCACGACGCCCACGTGGCCGGCCTGCTGGGGACCGCGCGGTTGCTGCTTCAGGAGCGCGAAGCCGGAACGCTGCCCGCCGGTACGGTCCGCCTGATCTTTCAGCCTTCGGAAGAGGGTGAGGGTGAGGATGGCCGGAGCGGCGCCCGCCGGATGATGGACGAGGGCGCGCTCGAAGGGGTGCAGGCGATTGCCGGACTCCACGTCGGGGCGCATATGCCGTTGGGTGACATTCAGGTGGGTGGTGGCCCGGTCATGGGCGGCGCCAAGGAAGTGGTCGTCACGGTCCGGGGCGTGAGCGCTCACGCCGCCATGCCCGATGCCGGGATCGATGCCCTGGTGCTGGCCGCGCAGGGCATCACGGCCGTGCAGACCGGTGTCTCACGCCGCATCGGGCCGACTGAGGCCGGCGTCATCACCTTCGGGAAAATTGCCGGGGGCACGGCCCACAACATCATCGCCGACGAGATCGTGATCTCCGGGACCTTCCGGTACTTCACTCAGCGCGTGCACGATCGCCTGGTCGAGACGCTGAACGGCGCATTCAAGGGACTCGAGGCGCAGGGCGCATCCGTGCAGGTCGACATTTCGACCGGGTATCCGCCTGTGGTGAACGATCCGACCCAGTCGCTCATGCTCGCCAACGGGCTGCGCGAGATCTTCGGGGATCAGATTGTGGATCAGCCGCCCTGGCTTGGCGGCGAGGACTTCTCGTTCTACACCCAGCACCTTCCCGGGACGTTCATGTGGGTGGGCTCGGCGCTGCCGGAGCCTCGGGAGCACCATCATCCGCGCTTCGATATTGATGAGCGGGCGATTACGACGGGGGCGACGGTGCTCGCCAAGTCGGCTGTGGAGATGCTGAAGGCTCAGCGGTAGGGATCTGGCCCGTGCGGGGCCCACCTCACAAGTTGACTCGCTCCGTAGACCAGCGCTGTAATCCACCTCCCTGCTCGGATCCACCATGTCGATCGCGCCTGACCGCCTGACCGCCGCCCGTTACGCCCCGCCGATCTTCGCCCGCCTCCGCATGGTGGCAGTCGCGGCGGTGTTCGCTGCGGCGGCCTGTTCGGGTGACGCCGGCGCCGGGATTGGGACTGCGGATTCGGCCGATCCCTGGCCCTCGTCATGGCAGTACCAGTCGCAGGCGCCGGTGAGTGCGCAGAACGGCATGGTCGTCACGACCGATGTCCTGGCCAGTCAGGTCGGAGCCGACATCCTCGCCGCAGGCGGCAACGCGATCGACGCCGTTATCGCCGTCCAGTTCGCCCTGGCCGTGGTGAACCCCGAGGCCGGCAACATCGGGGGTGGAGGATTCATGGTGGTCCGCCAGGCGGATGGCACCACGCGGGCCCTCGACTTCCGCGAGAAGGCCCCGGCGGCGGCAACCCGCGATATGTATCTGGATGCCGAGGGCAATCTGACCGATCGCTCGGTGGTCGGGCATCTGGCTGTGGGTGTGCCGGGGACGGTCGCCGGCATGTGGGCGGCGCATCAGGAGCTGGGGACGATGGAGTGGACGGCGCTGCTCCAGCCGGCCATCGATCTGGCCGAAGGCTTTGAAGTCGCGCCTCGATTCCTGGGCTCGCTGGGTGCGGGCATGATCGCAGACCTTTCCGCCTTTCCGGCGTCAGCGGCCCAGTTCCTTCCGGCCGCGGGCGCTCCTCCGGCGGTGGGTGACACGCTGCACCAGACGGAGCTGGCCGCCACCCTGACCCGTATCCGCGATCAGGGCCCGGATGGCTTCTACCGCGGTGAGACGGCCGACCTGATCGTGGCCGAGATGGCCCGCGGTGACGGCATCATCACCCATGCCGATCTGGAGGCCTACCAGGCGGCCTCGGGTGGCGACGACGAGGGCGAGCACACCACGCACTTCTCGATCGTGGATGGAGCGGGTAATGCGGTCGCGATCACGACCACCATCAACTCGTGGTACGGAAGCAAAGTGACGGTCACCGGGGCTGGCTTCGTGCTCAACAACGAGATGGATGACTTTGCCGCCAAGCCGGGAACCGCGAATCAGTTCGGGCTGGTCCAGGGCGAGAACAACGCCATCGCCCCGGGCAAGCGAATGCTTTCCGCCATGACCCCCAGCATTGTCGAAGATCCGAGTGGTGCGCTGTTCATGGTCACCGGCACCCCCGGCGGATCGACCATCATCACCACCGTGTTCCAGACGATCTCGAATGTGGTCGACTACGGAATGAACGTGAGTCAGGCGGTTCTGGCCCCGCGAGTGCACCACCAGCATCTACCCGATCAGATCTTCGTGGAGCCGGGCGGACTGTCGCCCTCCGTGATCGAAGCGCTGCGGGCGATGGGACATACCGTTGTCGAACGGGGCGACGTGTCAGGCGACGTTCAGGCCATTCTGGTCGGGGCCGACGGTCGACTGCACGCGCAGTCGGATCTGCGACGAGGTGGGGCCGCGGTCGGCAACTGACCTGTTCGCGACTGAGTCGCGGAAGCCAGGACGGGGACCGTCGCAGGAGCGGCGGTCGGCAGCTGAGCCGCATCAGCTGACGCGAGGCCCGTGCCGGCGATGGCCGAAGCCCAACGCCGTTAGAACAGCTCCGCAGACGGCCGCTGCAGCGTCCGGTTGCCGTCGTTGGTGCTCTGCCCACCGAAGTAACGCTGTTCCTGGGCGTTCTCGGTCGCATCCACGTATCGGATGAGCCGGGCGGGCATAGCCTCGGTGGGCTGGCCGAGCACCTTGGCCAGGTTGATCACACCCTCTTCCAGGATGCTGGCGACCTTCTGGGGCGGCTTGACCCGGCCCCCTTCGCGAATGGCGTTCAGGCGCGACAGCTCTTCAAACGCCAGCATCAGCCCGGGCATGGAGGCCAGCGCGGACTGGTCATTATGAAGCGCATGCTTGCTGCGGGTGCCCAGACTCAGAAAAAGATTCTGAGTGAAGTCTGGAAGAGCCGCATCCTCTTGGACCGACCGGAGCATGCCCAGAAGCTGATCGGACTCAATCTCGCGGGGACCGCCTTGCCACACCCAGACCGAGTGCTCGACCGCATGCATCGCGCTCCATGCAACCTGCCGGGCCCGCTCGAGATTCTTCCGTCGCTCAAAGAACCACTCCACGACCGCGACCGTGATCACGATGCCGATAATCTCGGTCCCCAAGTTGATCAACAGGGACTGAGTCGCTCCTTCTACGACCCGAAAGGCCGACATGAGGACGATCCCTGCGACAATCAGGAATCCGGCTGGAACGATGAGTCGGGACACGGAGGATCAGGCGGAAAAATGAAGGCGGGCACGGCGGATAGAGCCAAGCTCCACCTGCCGCGGTCGTCGGTCAAGAAGCGCGGTCGCTGTGGTAGGTCATTCAGCCCAAGGGTAGCCACACTTCGACGGGCTCAGCTACACTCAGCAGCCCGGCAGGACGCCGCCGACCCGTTTAAGAATCCCATCCGCAGGAACCATGCAGAGTCTCCGCTCCCTTCTCCCCTACTTCCGTCCCTACCGCAAGGGAATGGCCTGGGGACTGGTCCTGGTGGTGGTGGCACAGGCGCTCGCGCTCGCGAATCCGTATCTGCTCAAGCTGGCCATTGATCAACTGGCTGAGCCCGGAACCGTCAAAGGCGACATCGGCCTGCTGGCTCTGATGATGGTGGCTGCGGCAGTACTGGGCGGCGCGGCCCGCTACGGAATGCGGGAGTTGCTGAACGGGATCTCGCGCCGGATTGAAGTCGACCTGCGCAACAACCTGTTCCGGCACATCCTGTCGATGGACGCCGAGTTCTTCGGCGGAAACCGCACCGGCGACCTGATGGCTCGGGCCACCAACGACACGCAGGCCGTCCGACAGGCCGCTGGCCCCGCCATCATGTACGCGGTCAACACCGTGGTCGGCTTCGTGCTGGCTCTGATTCTGATGCTGATGATCAGTCCGCGGCTCACGGCGTGGGCCGTGGTGCCGCTGGTTCTACTTCCGCCCTCGGTCCTGTACTTCGGCAAGATGATCCACCACCGATTCGAGGACATTCAGAAGCAGTACTCGACCATGAGCACCATGGTGCAGGAGTCGCTGACCGGAATGCGCATTGTCCGGGCGTACAATCAGGAGTCTGATCAGCAGGCCCAGTTCTCTGATCTGAACGAGGAATACCGCGCTCGAAACATGAGCCTGGCACGGGCCTCGGCGGCCTTCCATCCGCTCATGGGGCTGATGGCCGGCATGGGAATGGTGATCGTGCTCTGGATCGGCGGACAGCAGGTGATGGCCGGGGTCATCACCGTCGGTGACTACGTCGCCTTCTTCTTCTACCTGATTCTGCTGGTCTGGCCCATGATCGCGCTGGGCTGGGTGATCAGCCTATTTCAGCGTGGGGCCGCATCGATGGCCCGTCTCAATACCATTTTCGAGCGTGCGCCCACGATTGCGGCGCCGGCCCTGTCGGGTAGTGCTTCGCTCATCGTTAGCGCGGGGATGGAGGCAGCCAGTGCCCCGATGCGGGGCGAGATCGAGTTCCGTGGCGTCTCCTTCACCTATCCCGACACCACGCGCGAAGTGCTGCACGACATCTCGTTCCGTGTTGAGCCCGGGATGACGGTTGCGATCGTGGGCCCGACGGGCTCAGGCAAGAGCACTTTGGTCAGCCTGATTCCCCGACTGTACGACCCGAGTGCCGGGGTGGTGCTGATCGACGGACAGTCGGCCAGAGACCTGGATCCGGCCGCGCTTCGATCGGCGATGGGAGTCGTGCCGCAGGATCCGTTCCTGTTCAGTGAATCCCTGGCCGGCAACATCGGGCTGGGAATCGATCTGGACGAAACTGATGGCGCGGATCTGGACGAACGGGTGCTCCGCGCCGCGGAGACCGCCGACCTGCATGATTCGATTCAGGACTTTCCCGCCGGCTACAATACCCAGCTCGGAGAACGCGGCATCAACCTGTCGGGGGGTCAGAAGCAGCGGGCCACTCTGGCCCGGGCACTGGCGCGAGGCCCCCGACTTCTGATTTTGGACGACGCTCTGAGTGCCGTCGACACGCGCACCGAAGCCCGGATTCTGAACGAACTGAAGACCGCCATGGCCGACCGCACCGCCTTCGTCGTATCCCATCGGGTCAGCGCAGTGATGGGGGCTGACCTGATTCTGGTGCTGGAAGATGGCGAGTTGGTTGAGCGTGGGGTCCACGCCGATCTGATCGCGTCGGACGGGGTCTACGCGCGTCTGCTCCGACGTCAGCTGCTGGAAGACGAGGTGGACCAGGGGGTTGTGGCGGGGTGAGGCCGGACCGTGTCCGCAGCAATCGTGTCGATCGTCAGAGTATCCACGCCGAGACCCCGCAAGTGTACACCGCTCGAATCCGGCAGAAGGACACTGTCCAGCGGTAGCCCTGCCGAGTCCAGCACCCCGACACTGATTGAATCGTCCAACTCGAACGCATCGATCAGGGGCGGCGGAATCGGGATGGGCGGGGAGCCGGGGGCAGCACTCAGCCGTCGCAGAATCAGGTCCCGCCGCCACGCCATTCTCGATGGACGGTGAGCCGGGTTCGAGGTCAGCGGATGCGGCAGACTCGCCGCCAGCGACGCGGCCTGAAACAGAGTCAGTGACGAGGCCGACCGACCGAAGTACTCCTGCGACGCCGCCTCCACGCCGAAAATGCCGGGCCCGAGCTCTACGATGTTCAGGTAGATCTCCATGATCCGATCCTTGCCCAGCCGCCGTTCCAGCCGCCCCGCCACCACGACCTCCATCGCCTTGCGCACCATGCTGCGATCGAGCCCGAAATAGAGATTCTTGGCGAGCTGCTGGGTGATGGTGCTGCGGCCGCGGATGTCGTCGCGGTTTGCCCGCACGTAGGCGATCGCTTCGCGCAGGGCAGCCCGGTCCTCGCCGCTCCACCACGAGAACGAGTCGTCGCCGGTCCACTTCACTTCGTTGGCCAGGGCCAGCCAGTCCACGCCTGCGTGCTCCCGAAAACGATCGTCCTCGGCAGCGATGACCGCCCGGATCAGCGCGGGCGAGACATCATTGAGGGACACCCATTCCTGACGGATCGTCAGGTCGCGGCCGTCGGCTCGTGCCTGCTCCACCCGCTGCTTCATGAGGGAGGTCATGTCGGGATTCCGACTCCGGAGGGTCCACGGAAAGGGAATCACGACAAAGAAGCCGATCAGGGCGATCAGAGTCAGGGCGACAGCAACCAGCAGAAGCAGTCTCGGACGGATCAGCCGCAGACAACCCGGAAGAGAACGACGCGACCCTGAATCAGGATCGGAGGTCGAGGCTCGACCCTCGGAATCGGGTCCGTCCGCAGTCGCGTCATCTGGGGGGTGCATGGTGATGAGAATCGCGGCTCACCTCCTCCAAGTCCAATGCACCGCTGTTGAGCACGATCAGTGAGGCGGACTTCGGCCCGGAGAATCCAGCGGATGGATCCGGCTGCCTCGTTGAACGCGGACTAGGCAAAGGATTCCCACCCCCCGCCCCCTCCCAAGTCACAAAGGTGGGGGCAGGTCCGGGCGACCCCATGGCCGATTGGGCCCGCCGCAATCGAGCTCGGTCAAGCCAGACCCCGGCCTGCCGGACCGTGGCCAAGCGGCAGGCGCCACGTTTACCAGCAACAGAACGGGGCGAGCCGGCGAAGTTGCCGACCCGCCCCGTTTGCGTCTTGGACACGGCCAAAGACCGCCTAAAGTGATTTCACGGAACGAGTCCGCTGATCGGCGAACACCGGAAGGCGATCGCATCCAAAATGTTGCCGTCCCGTACATCGATCCCGGTCGCGACATGACCTGCCGAGCAGGTGCCGCTGCCGTAGATCCCGGGTCCAACCCCGATCGCCGACTGGACAGAAAAGCCGCTCGCTGCCGGAACCTGACCCACATTGTTGGCTGCGATGTCAGCCGCCGAATAGCAACCGACCTCAATGGCTCCGACCCAGCCGGAGTTGTTGTAGCCCACGAGGTCTACCATAAGCCCGCTCGAGCAGGTCAGTGAGAACGGCGTGTCTCCGTCGCGAAAGTTGATGTCGCCACCGTCACCAAAGCTTCCAACCGTAGTGGTCGGGCCCGTGGGCACGCCACTCGCGTCGACGTTGCTGCAGATCACGCCTACGCCGAAGAAGGTCTTCCAACCATACCACGAGGTCGCGGTCCCCTGGAGGCCGACCGCAATCTGACCTGCGGGACAGTCGGCATAACCCGGGTTGCCGCTGGTCCCGCCGAGCATGGCGGAGAAGTTCGTCAGCGCGAACGCCGGGGGAACCACGGTGATCGCGGACGACGCAGACATGAACTGATTGTTGAAGCCCTTCACGTTCGTCGCCGTGGCCGTGATGGTCGCGGTCCCAAGGGCTACCGGCGTTACGAGCCCAGCCGTATCCACGGTCGCCACGCTCGGATTCGACGAAGCCCAGTTCACCGAAACCACATTCACCGGCACCGGAGGCGGACCGTCATGGAACATCTCATCGACGGTGAGCTGGAGCGGTGCGCCCGGAAGCTCAACACTGCCCGACGATGGCGAGATCGCGATGGACTCCGGCATGCGGCTCCAGAAAAAGATCGTGGACAGGCGGAGGATCTGACCGCCGAAGCCCAGATCAGCCCGGGCGCTGGCGTGAAGCGGCTGCGGCAGAACCGCATTCACAGCCGGGCGTACCCGGTCCCAGGCCGACGCGAAGAACCTTCCAACCGGAGTTGCTGCTGCAGTCTGTACCGCGCACCCGGCAAATCCGGAGGGCGGCGCCACGTTCGGATAGACCTTGGCCACCTGGCCCGATGCGTCCTGCTGGATGCTGGTCATCAGGAAATTGTCGTTGCCCCCCGTGATCGCAGCGAGGACGTCGGGGTCGGGGCAGAAGGCCAGAACGGGCGGGACCGAGGAGGTGAAGTCAACGTCCACATCGGTCGTTTGATCGGTATCCGCGCGCACGTCAAAGCAATGCTCCGGGTTTCCGAAGTCCGGATCCCCGAGGGTGTAGACCTGGAAGCAGGAGGTCTCGCCGCCCACCTGTGTGGTGGCGACCTCTTCGATGGTGAGCGTGATGTCGTCGACGACACCCTCACCGTTCACGTCACCGACCCAGCCGCTCGGAAGATCAAGGATCACTTGGCCGCCGCCCGAGGTCGTGAGCACGACCGCCTTGGCCGTACCGGCCTGGACCGTGACCGAGGTGCACTTGATCACAAGCGGGTTCGCCGCGTCCCAGCACAGCGCGCCGTCATCAAGACGAAACTTGAACGGGATCGTCCGATTGCCGCTGGAGATGGCGTAGGTGTTCGGCGGGACAACCGTGCCTGAGCCCCCCTTATTCTTTCCCTTTCCCTTGCCGTTGCCGTTCGACTTCCCGTTCCCGCCCGTGAGCATGATGTCTGCGGCGGCGAGGACATTCTGGTCAACCCTGACCTGGACCCGGTAGATCTGTCCCTCCGCAAGGTCAAACAGTCCAAGACGGAGCTGGGCCTGGTAAAGTTCGTCGTTAGAATCGACGGTGATCACATCACCGTTCGGGCCAGCATCGACGGTCCATCTGGCCAGCTGAGACGAACCACTCACCGTGAGGATCGCGGCGCAGGCATCACCCGCGACGTTCAGCTCACAGAGTTCAACCGTCGGCTCGACGTCGTCATCGAACTCTCCGACGGCAGAGGCAGCCGGATCCGCGCCCAGAGGGGAGAGAATGAAGGCGTAGGGATTGCCCCCATTCGCGCCATCGAGAATCGCGTGGCCGATCGGCGCCGCATCGGAAAGATTCGTGCCTTCCACACCTGTGGCGCGAGGGGCGTCACAGGCAGCAAGAACGAAAAGCGCCGCAAAAGCGGCACCGCGGAGAAAACGGTCCATGTATTCAGTATCCTGTTTTGGGCTCGGCACCGGTAAGACCCGGCGCCCGCAGGGATGGAGGTCGAGACTTTTCGCGCATGACTACCAGGGTCATGTGGCGAACCTGTCGCGGCTCCACAGGTGTATATAGGGTAACCCAATCTTACCCTCCGCGGGACCTTCCACAATGACTTTGTAAAGGCCCGGATTCCAGGCATTCCAGGGCCGCCTCCAGAAAACTTCATACTCGCCAACCTGTGAGAAGGGATGCGTTTACGCGGACGGTGCGTTGACAGAACCCCGGGAAGCGCCGCATGCTCTGGGTGAATCGTCCCCCCTCAGCAGTGCCCTTTCACGAGACACCCGTGTCCCTGTTTTCAGAACTGAAGGAACGTCGCCTCGTCCAGATCGTCGCTACCTATGCGGCGGCGGGCTGGGTAACGCTCGAAGGCCTGGGATCGCTCATTGAGCGAGGCGTGCTCCCCGAGATCGTCTACAGTGTCGGGCTCGTCTGCTATCTCGGTGGGCTCGCGGCGAGCGTCGTCATTGGATGGTTCCACGGTGAAAAAGGAGACCAGAAGACGAAGCCGCTCGAGCTCGGCATGCTGTCGATCACCCTAGTGGCCGTGCTGTTCTTCTCCTGGCAGAGGGTCGCCACCTATGTGGTGGACGCCCGAGTCGCCGAAGCCAGGGGAGAAGTGGGTACGACGCTGACCCGGGTCGCGGTCCGCTACTTCGAAAATCTCGGAGACGATGACTCGGCCTACCTCGCGGACGCCCTGACCGAGGCCCTGATCGAACAACTCGGGCGAGTCGACGCTCTGGACGTGGTGAGTGCCGAAGCGGTGCTGCCGTTCCGGGGGACGGAGGTCTCCGCCGACAGCCTGGGGCGCGTACTGCAGGTAGGAACGGTCATCGACGGCACGGTCGAGCCAGTCGGCGACCGCATTCGGGTCCAGATCCGCCTGCTGGACGGCGCCTCGGGTTTCGAACTCGCCCGGACTTCGCTGGAGCGCCCGGCAGCCGAGCTGATCGACGCCACGGTCGACGTCGCCGAAGAGGTCGCAACACTCTTTCGCGAGCGCCTCGGTGAAGAGGTGCGTCTGCGCACCGTTTCCGCGGGCACTGACGTGATCGAGGCGTGGCGAGCAGTGCAGCAGGCGGAACGGTCCCGCAAGGAACTGCGAAGCCTTCCTGAGGGAACGGGAGACCAAGCGCTGCGACTCGCTCAGCAGGCCGACAGCCTGCTCGCGGCCGCCGCGGAGTTGGATCCCTCGTGGTCTGAGCCCAGGCTGCTCAGGGGTGACCTGGCAATCGACTTCGCGCAGGTGACCCTCGAACCGGAATTGCGGGCTGGGTGGGTCGCTCGTGGGCTCGAACAGGTGGAGACGGTCCTGGCCGAGGAGCCGAACCGGGCGTCGGCACTGGAGGTTCGCGGGAATCTGCGCCTGATCGCCTATCTGGCCCGACTCGCGCATGACGTGCGAGAGCATGAGGCGTTCCTCGAGGGCGCCCGCACGGACCTGGAGCGTGCCGTCGCGCTCGACCGGGGCCTCGCCTCGGCTTGGGCCTCGCTCAGCGTCCTCCGATACCAACCCGGCGTGGGAGACCTGCTAGGCGCAGCGACCGCAGCCCGCAGCGCCTACGAAGCAGATCCGTACCTGCGAATCGCGGACGACATTCTCGATCGCCTCTTCTGGACGAACCTGGATCTGGGGCAGTTCACCCAGGCGCGGGAGTGGTGCGCACGCGGTCAGGGGCGGTTTTCCGCCGATCCGCGTTTCGAGGCGTGCAAGCTCTGGATGATGACCGTCCCCCGCGCGGAGCCGGACATCGAAGCAGGCTGGGCATCGCAACGGGCCCTGGTTGAGATGGTGGGAGAAGCAGCGCGCGAGAAGGAGGCGATCCGTGGCCGGATGCTGATGGCGGCCGCGCTGGGACGGGCCTCGGAGGCGACCACGACCGACCAGGCGCGCAGAACCATCCTCGCGGACAGTGCACGGGCCGTCCTGGAATCTGCCCACGCCGACTACGTGATCCTGGACGACACCCTTCGCGACCTGTTTTCTCTTGAGGCCTTCGCTTGGGTCGTGCTCGACGAGTTCGACCTCGCCATCGACCGTTTCAAGTCCTACGCCGCTCTGAATCATGGATTCCAGGACTCCGGCGATATCAGCTGGCGTTGGCAGGAACTCCGCAATCACCCGCGATTCTCTGAAATCGTGACCCAGGACACATCGCACTGACACCAACCCACCGCCCGAATCAGATCCGCTCCAGCAGCCACTCCGGCGTAAACCCGATCAGCCAGGTCGACAGGATCGTAAACGTCCCCGTCACCAGCAGCAGTCCCAACGCGATCAGCATGAAACCCGAGCCCTTCTCAAGTATCGGGATGAACCTGCGGAAGCGCTTGAAGGTCTTGAGGAACTGATCGAGCGCCAGCGCGGCGACCATGAACGGAATCGCCAGCCCGAAGGAATAGGCGGCCAGCAGCACCATGCCCTGCCAGATCGTGTCCGAGGTGCCGGCAAGCGTCAAAATCGCGCCCAGCACCGGCCCGATGCATGGCGTCCACCCGGCGCCGAAGGCCGCGCCAACCGCGTAAGTTCCGATATGCCCCGCCGGCTTGTCTGCCAGTTGAACCCGACGTTCCCGCATCAGGAAAGGGATCCTGAAGATCCCGGCCAGATGCAGCCCCAGGACGATGATGATCAGGCCACCGATGCGGGCGAGCCAGTCCTGATAGACCGACAGGAAAACGCCGATGAACGACGCGGATGCGCCCAGCAGGATGAAGACCGTCGAAAACCCAGCAACAAAGAGCCCGGAATGAATCAGCACCAGTCGCCGATCGACGCCTTCCTGCATTTCGTCCAGCGTCATTCCGGTCACGAAGGACAGGTAGCTGGGCACCAGCGGCAGAACGCAGGGCGACAGAAAGGAAAGCAGACCGGCCGTAACGGCGATCAGAATACCGATTGAGTCATTCACGAATTGTTCGACTTGTCAGTTGTAGTCTCAGTCCCATCCACCCCGTCCCCACCCTCTCCAGCCACCGAACCCGTGGGCAGCGCCTCGGGATCCCGACGCTCTTCACGTCTGGCCCGCCAGCCCTCTACCACAGCCCGGACGGCAGATGTGCCTCCGAGCCAGATCAAGATCGCCGTAGCGAGCCAGCCAAGCACCCACGGAAAAAAGATCCCGAGAACACCCAGGGGCAAGGTAAAGATCGCGACGGTCCCGAGCACGGTTCGGTCTTCACGCCCAAGTGGCCGGTGACCCGCCAGCGCATCGCCAAAGCTCGAACCCGCTCGTACCAGGTCGGAAATCCGCCAGCGCGATCCCGATGTGTTCGGGGCACGGATTTCACGCTCCAGCCGTTCCTGCAACGTGCCCTGGGGATCCAGCGGACTGACCCGGGCAGGCGGTTCGCCCTCCACTCGCTCGGCATCGTGCTCCCGTCCCGGGAGGACGATCTCGACGGACGAAGCCAGGTCGGCCAGGAAGAGTCCTTCCAGCTGACCCGCCAGACTTTCGTCGACCACGCCCACATCGATCTCCCAGTTTCCCAGCAGGCTGGCGGTATTCAGGTTCGACGACCCGACCCGACACCACAGTCCATCGGCGACCGACGTCTTGGCGTGAATCATCGGCCCCTGCCATTCGAACAGGCGGACGCCAGATTCCAGAAGAAAACGGTAGCCGGCTCGCGACAAACTGCCGACCACGGGCCAGTTGTTGTGGGCTGGAACCAGAATGCGCACATCAACACCATGCGACGCGGCCGCAGCCAACGCTTCGGAAACCGGTCGGGGAGCCACGAAGTACGCATCGGTGATCCACAGACGATTCTGTGCATGCGCAGAGATCAGCTGCAGCGTCCGATAGAAGCGCGAGCGCCCCGGTTCGCCCTGGATGATCCAGACCGGCGTCTTGCCCACCGGGGCAACCTCTTCCGGTCGCGCCCGAATCGTGTCGGGAATGCTTCCGCCCCGTTCCTCCCAGATGCGTTCAAAGGCCTGCGCGGCATGAGAGGCCGCCGGTCCGCGAATCTCCACTCCGGTGTCGCGCCATGGCGGGTTCATCCCCTCACCCGCCCACTCGATGCCGATGCAGAACCCGCCAACAAAGGCGAGCTCGCCATCGACGCAGACCAGCTTGCGATGATCTCGCTGCAGGACGTTCAGCGGGTTGGTCCAGCGAGGCCGGTTGAACGCGAGAACGTCCACCCCGGCATCAATCATCGGTTTGAAGAACCGGCGCGGAGTCGCCCAACAGCCGATCCAGTCGTAAAGCAGACGAACGGGGACGCCCTCAAGCGATTTGGCGACCAGGGCATCTCGGAAAGCCCGACCCACCCGATCATCGCGAACGATGTAGTTCTCGAAATGCACGAAGCGACGGGCC
>JBDNHE010000009.1:0-29386 GCA_041688945.1 Gemmatimonadota bacterium
CACCACCTCTCGGGGGCTCTTGCCCTCCAGAAGCCGATCAAGAAGCTCGTCCACATCCTTCTTCTGCTCTGCCATCTCAATACCCTCCGTTCTTTGGAGTTTACGTTATGGCCAGTTACACAGAAACCAGGACACTCCCAATTTGTGGCCTTGATCGTGGGTGGCGTCGGTTTCGTCCTGTCTTCTGCAGGACTCCACGTCGTCTTGACGAGATTGGTCCAAGACCGGAACGACATAGGACCTGACGAGTCGCCATGGGCGGGTCGGTCGTGGGCCTCTCAAGTCAACGCTCTGTCTCCAAGCAACTACGCTCCTCAAGGTAGAGCGAAGCTGTGGCGAGCTTACGCAATGGTCGCACTCCAGTTGATATCAGCGATGATGGTTGTTTTCGTCGGACTTGAGGCACTTAGCCCCTATTAGGTTTGCGACTTGGGGTGTCCCACCCAGCCCGGCCCCTCACCCCGAGGGGCCGGGCTTTGTCGTTCTCAGGATCGGCTCTGGATCCCTCGGCTCTCCACGAGCGCATCAACAAACTTGAGCGCCGCCTTCTGATCGGCGGTCGGCAGCTCTTCGACCTGCTGCAGCCGTCTACGGATGCTCGCCTTCTTCACGGGCACCTTCTCTCTTAGCTGCTCAATCCCGAGCAGCTCATCGGCCGTGATCTCGAGCGCACGCGCGAGCTCGACGAGCAGCGCACCTAGCGGCTGCGAGTCATCGGACTCGTAGTAAGCGACCACGCGTTGAGAGACTCCGACGCGATCACCGAGCTCCTGCTGAGTGAGTGCACGGCCCTGTCGGATGCGCTTGAGCCGCTGCCCGAAACCCTGGAGCGAGCGTTCCTTGATCTGCCCGTGTGCGATGAGTTGAATCAATCGATGCCTACTCTCCTGAATGAACCCATCGCTTCAGACGGGTAGTAGGACATAACTTCTTGTCAGCCATCAACCGCGAAGGATGTCATGGAAGCGAAAGCCAAAGATGCAGCGGGGCGCCGCGGGCGACTGCACCGCCTGGTCGAGAATCTTCACGAGGGCGAGCTCGAGACCGTCGAGACGTTCGTCGACTTCGTACATGAGCGCGGTGATCCATTTCTGCGCAAGCTGATGACTGCACCTTGGGACGACGAGCCGGTCACGCCCGAGGAAGAAGAAGCGGTCCGGAAGGCTTACGAGGATATCGCGGCCGGGCGCGTGCACACCCTTGAAGAAGTAAAGAAGGAGTTCGGGCTCTGAGCTGGACGCTTCGGGTCACCAACAGAGCGAAGAAGGATCTGAAAGCGTCTCGATATGCAGACTCAGATCAGAGCCCGACCGCGGCGGCTACCTGAACAACAACGGTGCTGAACCGGTAGAACAGGAGTACCTTATCTGAATGACGAGTCCCAAGAAGACGCTGGATCGGGTGCTGCGTGGGACGTCCGATGCGAACATCCGGTTCAGTGACCTGACGACCCTGTTGCTGACCTTGGGCTTTGAGGAACGCATCAAAGGCAGTCACCACATCTTCACCCTCGGGGACCGGGCGGCTGCGCTCAACCTCCAGCCCTCGGGCTCGAAGGCGAAGGCGTACCAGGTCCGGCAGGTCCGGCGAATTATCATTGAGCACGGGTTGGCCAACGATGAAGACGAGTAAGCATCGCTACGAGATCATCCTCTATTGGAGCGCTGAGGATGACGCCTACATCGCAGAAGTCCCTGAGCTCGAGTGGTGTGCCGCCGATGGCGCCACCTACACCGAGGCGCTCGCCAACGTCGAGGTCATCATCGACGAGTGGATCGAGACCGCCACCGAGAAGGGATGGACCATCCCCGAGCCCAAGGGTCGACGGTTGATGCTCGCCTGACCTTGCGGGCGCGAAAACACCCGTCGAGGGGTCTCATGCCACAAGCAAGCCGAACGTATCCATGCCGAATTGGATGAAGAACGATGAGCAAGAGACTCGACTACGAGGTTTCCAGCGGAAACGTATTCACGGACATGGGGCTCCCTGACGCCGAGGAGCTCAAGGCAAAGTCCGATTTGATGATCGCGATCGTTCGGGTGATTGAGGAGCGGGGTCTCAACCAAGCCGAAGCCGCGGAGATCGTGGTGAAGCCGACTCCGAAGAGTCGGAAGCATTCGCATATTTCGGTGTCCCGTGCGCGGGCCAGGCAGCCCGCCGGTTCGCGAAAGAGCCCTGCAAAATCATAGCGGAGTCCGGCTAACCATCATCGAACACGGATTGGCCAAATCTGCGCGACCCAATCCCCAACTCCTTGTCAGGCGGGACCTCGGGTGAGGCGCACTCCACGTCGGCCCGCGGATGAGCCGCTGCCCAGGCTCGTCGCAGGGTCGCCGTCGAAACCTGGGTGTAAATCGCAGTCGAATTCAGGTCGGAGTGACCCAGGATCGCCTGGATATGGCGAATGTCAGCCCCTCCATCCAGAAGGTGGGTCGCCATGCTATGCCGGAGCATGTGTGCGGACCCCATCACCCGTGGGTTGACCGCCCGGGCGAACCGGGTGACCAGTGCACTGATCCCCTTGGGTCCCAGGCGCCGGCGCCGAAGGCCCGCAAACATCCAGGGTCCCGTCGGCGCGTACCCTGAGTCGAGTGCGTTGATGTAGGCGCTGGTTCGGGAGATCGACTCGTTGCTCACGGGTAGAACTCGATCTCGATTCCCCTTGCCGCTCCTTACCCAGATGGACTTGGTCTGAACGCAGAGATCGTCGCGGTCCAGGCCGGAGCACTCGGCACGCCGGATCCCTGTGCAGTAGATGAGCTCGATGATCGCCCGGTCGCTGAACCCAAACAGTCTCGTGGGATCTGGGGCGTCGAGCAGTCGAGCGATCTCGGGAGGACTCAGAATCTCCCGTGGCAGGCGCCCTCTGCGGCGGCCCATTCTACGAACTCGTTGATGTGCCGTGTCCGGGCGCTGACCGTTGAGACGTGGTGTCCCATTTCGCGGAACGCCGACAGGTATGTCTCGGCGCCCCGGCTCAGCGAAGCAAGCCCACCCGGCCCGTGACGGTCTGTGTCATCGGGCCGAGTGAGATCGGTCATCACTTCTTCGCCACCGCCCGTCCCGCCGCCGCACCAATCGCACCCGTCACGCCGGATGACAGGCCTCCCACGCCGACGATGAACGGGCTCACCTGGCCCAGGACGAAGGCCAGGACGAGCCCAATCAGAGCGGGAGTCCAGCCCAGCAGGAATCCCTGCCCTAGCGCCTTACCGATGCTCTCTGGACGTTCCTTCTTCGCCCACAGAAACCCGACCACCAGTGGAATCCCGACTCCGAGGATCCCGGCCGCATTCCCAACTGCAGGCACGAACCGGGTCGCGATCACATGAGCGCACTGCAGAACGGTGCTGATGACGTAGTAGACCATCATGATGCGTCTCCTGTTTTGGCCCGCTCGTCGGCGAGCACGTTCTCGGTAAGGGTCTTCTTGGGGTTCATGAAGTCCATGGCCCCCATCATGGTGTAGATGGCGCGAACCATGAACGGAGCTTTCTTGCCCTCGACCACTGCCTTGAGGGTCTTGAGGATCATCTTCCAGCCGCCGCTAACGCGCTTGATGGTCTTCTCGTGATCGGTCCAGCTGCCGTGTGTGACGGTCACGCGAACGCCGCTCGGGATCTCCTCGAAGTCCCAGGTGACAACGGACTCCTCCTCGTCCAGATCGGTAAAGCGGTAGGTGTGTACGAACCGCTTTTCGGGATCCACCTCCACTACTTTGCCGACCACGAAGATCCTGGACCGGTCGGGCTTGTAGTAGTACATCGGCGAGCCGGGTGACCAGTCGGTCTCGAGCACGGCATTGAACATCGGATACTGGACCTCGCCCACCTTGGTGAGTTCGTGCCAGGCATCCTTTACGGTCGCCTCGATGTCGATGGAAAAGACGACATCTTCCATGTGCTGCTCCTGGGTGGGGGTCATCCTGCCGAACCCGTGCTGGCGCGCCCGGCGTCATCCTCAAGTGTCTTCTTCAGGCCTACGAGTGCGTCAGCCCAGTGCCCCTCGTATTTGCGAACCCACCGCTCATGGATTCTCTGGATCGGGACCGGATTCAGGTGGTTGAAACGCTTCCGGCCCACCTTTTGCGGAACCACCAGCCGGGCTTCTTTCAGCACGCCCAGGTGCTGCATGACCGCAAAACGGGAGATCCCGTTGCAGGCCTCGGCAAGCTCCCCGGTTGTGCGCGGGTGATCCCGGATGAGATCCAGGATGTAGCGACGCCAGGGATTGCCGAGCGCCCGCCAGACGTTGTCCAGCGGGCTGGTCGGTGGGCCGCCCGTTGCATCAACGGTTGGATTCTTTTGGGGCGTGTTGTTTTCCATATGTGACATTATTATCACATACGGATTTCAGCGCAAGAGATTTCGCGAGCGTGCTGTTGGGCCCGTCACTCTCAGCGCGTGGGCGGACTCGAGGCGGACGAGAATGCCTGGACAGAGAAAAGGGCGGGCCCGTCAAAACGGACCCGCCCCCCTCGCCTTCCACGCTCCGCCGAAACCTCAGCGGCCGTGATCTCCCCCGGTCAGGCCTCGACCACCGGCGTCACGCTATCATCGACGAGGGTCTTCTTGCTGCCCTTTCCCTTCCCCGATGACGATTTTCCGTCCTTTTTGCGGACGGGCTTGGCCACGCCATCACGCAGAACCAGGTCGAGTACCTCTTCCAGATCTTCCACGAAGTGCACGGTCAGCATGTCCCGTACGTCGTCGGTCAGATCGTCCAGGTGCGCCTCGTTGTCCTTTGGCAGAATGATCTCGCGGATACCGGCTCGCACCGCACCGAGCACCTTCTCTTTCACGCCGCCAATCGGAAGTACTCGACCCGTCAGGGTCAGCTCACCCGTCATCGAGATGTCGCGACGAATCTTCCGCCCCGAGAGCGCTGAGACCATCGCGGTCGCCATCGTGATTCCGGCTGAAGGTCCGTCCTTCGGGACAGCACCTGCGGGGACATGAACGTGGATCTCCTTGTCCTTCATTGCGTCTGCATCAATGCCGACGCGGGCATGATTGGTCTTGGCGAATGAAAGCGCCGCCTGTGCGGACTCCTTCATGACGTCGCCCAGCTGACCCGTCAGAGTCAGGCCGCCCTTTCCGGGCATGACGCTCGCCTCCACAAACATGATGTCGCCGCCCATGGGGGTGTAGTACATGCCCGTGGCGACACCCACCGAATCCTCCGCTGCCATCCGCTCAGGATGGACGCGTGGACGCCCAAGGATTTCGTGAACGCCGTCACGATCCAGGTGTGCCTTCTCGATTTCGCTGGCCGCAATCTTGCGAGCGACTTTTCGCGCAACCTTGCCGACCTCACGTTCCAGCTGCCGAACGCCAGCCTCTCGGGTGTACTCCTGGACCACGGACATGATTCCGTCATCGGTCACCTCGAGCTCACCTTCGCGCAGGCCGTTGTGCTTTTCCTGGCGCGGAATCAGATAACGTGCCGCAATCTGGAGTTTCTCCTCCTCGGTGTAGCCGACGAATTCAACGCGCTCCATGCGGTCCATCAACGGACCGGGAATGCGATCCGTGTAGTTGGCCGTCGCAATGAAAAGCACCTCGGAAAGGTCGAACGGAATCCCCAGATAGTGATCCACAAAGGACGAATTCTGCGCCGGATCCAAAACCTCGAGCAGTGCTGAACTCGGGTCGCCCTGGAAGGACACACCCAGCTTGTCGATCTCGTCGAGCAGGAAAACCGGGTTGGTGGTTCCAGCCTGCTTCATGCCCTGAATGATGCGACCCGGCATTGCGCCCACGTAGGTGCGCCGATGACCGCGAATGTCAGCCTCATCCCGGGCGCCGCCCAGCGAGATTCGCACGTACTTGCGCCCGAGTGACTTGGCGATCGACTGCGCGATCGACGTCTTCCCAACTCCGGGAGGTCCGGCGAACAACAGGATGGGCCCGCGTCCGATGCCGTCGTCCTCAGGGTAGTCGGCGTCGGCAATCGGATCGCTGTCCTCGTCGGAAGCGTCTGCAGCCGACTCGGAAGCATCAGCAGCCGAGGGCGCGACGTCATCGGGGGCCGCATCGGCATCGCTCGCCGACGCATCGACTTCTTCAACCGAGTCGCCCGCGGCGGCCTCTTTGGCTTTCGCAGCCGCGGCGGCAACGACCTCAGCAGCTTTTGCGGCCTTCTCGGCCTTCTCGGCTTCAACGGCAGCAGCAGCCTTCTCATCTGCCGCCTCGTTCTCGGCGTCCTCTTCCGCGCGATCAATCTGCAGCTTCCGGACAGCCAGGAACTCCAGAATGCGATCCTTTACGTCGTCCAGACCGTAGTGGTCGTCATTCAGAATCTTCTGCGAGTGAGCCAGGTCGATTCGATCCTCGGTCCGGGTATCCCAGGGCAGATCCGTAACCCACTCCAGGAAGGTGCGGATGACCTGATACTCGGCTGACTGCGGGCTCGTCCGCTCAAGCCGGCGAAGCTCGCGATCGACTTCTTCGCGCTGGGACTCGCCCAGATTGAGCTCGTCGATACGCGCCTTCATCTCTTCGACGTCGTCACGCTCTTCTTCCTCGCCCAGCTCCTTCTGGATCTGCTTGAGCTGCTCTCGCAGGAGCATCTCGCGCTGGCGTTCACCCAGTTCCGACTGAACCCTGGCCTGGATCTCTTCCTGTGCTTCGATGCGGGCGAGTTCGCGCTCCACAGCCACCAGGGCCGTGCGCATGCGCTCTTCGTCATCGAGGATCTCAAGGAGCTTCTGCTTCTCCTCGGTCGGAAGCTCAAGGTAGAAAGCGACCAGGTCGGCAAATGCGCCGGCCTCATCGACACCCTGAATCAGCTGATTGAGGGCCTCGGCTGGCACACCACGCCGCGTTCCCAACTCGGCGGCCCGATCACGGAGCTCCTGATCGAGCGCCTGGAATGCCGGGTCGGCTTCGTCGCGGGGCTCAATGCGGTCCATTTCCAGCAGGACGGCACGCATCATCTCGGTGCCTTCCTCTGGGTGGTAGGCGATCGCCTGGGCGCGTCCTTCACCCTGAACCAGCAGCTGGACGCCACCACGTACGCGGTGCGTCTGAATGATCCGTACGACCGTCCCGACCTTATACAGCACATCGGGGCTCGCATCGTCCACGTTCTCGCGCTGGGCGACGGCAAAAAGCCGACGATCCCCGTCGAGTGCCTTCTGAACAGCCTCTATGGTACCCGGGCGGCCAGCGGAAATCGGGACAGCAACGCCCGGATACACAACCGTATCGCGGAGCGGAAGAACCGGAAGGGTATAGCGCTCACCCATATTGCCTCTCTCGTCTGCCGTGCTGCCGGGGTCCGGCAACTGCGGCGAATCGTCGTTTTTCGTCATTGTCCTGCGTTGGACGGCTCTTTAATGCATGAACCCTGCCACCCTTTCGGGGTCGATTTCATGCGCTTTTTGGCAGTCAGCATGTCAGAACGGCGGGATTGCCGCCCCCCCGACAGGTACGGTCGTCATCTTGGCATTCTCGATTCGGACGTTCCCCTTGCTGCCCCATCAATACGCCGTCTTCGTACCGGGGTCCAATCGACTACCCCCTTGAAGGCCGCTCGGATACGTTGGGCTCAACGCGGCTAATGAGCGGGCGCGGGTGATACGAATCCGTGTATACAGAGGCCCTCGACCCTGCGCCGGCGTCCGTCAGACGGTATGATGCCAAGCTCATTCCGTTGCACAGCACGGCTTCCCGGAGTTTCCATGCTTTTGTCCACCACGCCATCAGCCCGACTGCTCGGCGCTGCCCTGCTCGCTCTACTGATCCAGGGCTGCTCGCCCGAGGCCCCGTCCATGACGGCCGCGGCTCAGTCGGATGCCCCGCTTCCGATCGCCGGCCGCTCTACGGTCTACGCACCCCACGGCATGGTGGCCACGAGCCAACCCATGGCATCGTCGGTCGCGCTGCGGATTCTGGAGCAGGGCGGGACTGCGTTTGATGCGGCTGTAGCGGCGTCGGCGGTTCTGTCGTTGACCGAGCCCCACATGACCGGTTTGGGCGGCGACCTGTTTGTTCTTGCCTGGTCGGCCGAAGAGGGCCGCCTGGTCGGCCTGGACGCCAGTGGCCGGGCAGGATCCCGCATGACGGCTGAGCAGATCCGAGCAGACGGATTCGACCGGGTTCCGTATCAGGGTCCCGGATCCGTGACTGTGCCCGGAGCCGTAGCCGGATGGGACGCACTGATCTCCACTTATGGCAACATGCAGTTGGCCGATGTACTGGCACCGGCGATTGAGCTGGCCGAGAACGGCTTTCCCGTCACCCCGATCATCGCCGGTCAGTGGAGTCGTCTGGACGGCCTTCTGAGTGAGGACCCCGGTGCGACCGCCACCTACCTGATCGATGGCGAGCGTGGCCCCGAAGCTGGTGAGTGGTTCCGCAATCCCGACCTGGCCAACTCGCTGCGGATGGTTGCCCGGGATGGAGCCTCGACCATGTACGGCGGGGAGCTCGGCCGGACCATCGTGGAGGGACTGACTCCGATGGGTGGCTACCTGGACCTCGCCGACATGGCGGCCATGGAAGTCGAGTGGGTCGAACCGCTTTCGGTGAACTACAAGGGCTGGGACGTCTGGGAGTTGCCGCCGGCAGGTCAGGGGATCGCCGCGCTCCAGATGCTCGAGATTCTGGAGCCGATGGACCTGAAGGGAATGGGCCACAACTCCGCCGACTACCTGCACAACCTGATTGAAGCCAAGAAGCTCGCCTTTGCCGACATCGATGCCTACGTGGCCGACCGCGACCACATGGAGATCAACGCCGAGGCGCTGATCGACCCCGCCTACATCGATGCGCGACGCGCGCTGATCGGCGAGATGTCAGCCGAGCGACAGGAGCCCGGTGATGCTGCGACGCAGACGGAGACCGTCTTCCTGACCGTCGCAGATCAGTACGGGAACGTGGTCTCCTTCATCCACTCGATCTTTGAGTACTTCGGATCCGGGATCGTGATTCCGGGGACCGGCTTCGTGCTTCAGAACCGCGGTGCCGGCTTCACTCTGGAAGACGGACATCCCAATCAGGTGGCGCCGGGCAAACGCCCCTTCCACACACTCATCCCGGGGTTCGTCACGCGGGACGGCGAGCCCTTGATGGCTTTCGGAGTGATGGGCGGCTCCATGCAGCCCCAGGGTCACGTGCAGTTCCTGCTCAACATGATCGAGTTCGGGATGGACCCGCAGGAAGCCGTCGACGCGGCACGCTTCCGGCACCGTGGCGGACACCGGGTGGCTGTCGAGAATATCACGCCCGGGCTGCAGGCCGCACTGGAGGCAAAGGGCCACGAAATCACGGGGTGGGAGAACGTTGCCTTTGGTGGCGCACAAGTCGTGATGAAGGTGGGTAACGGCTGGGCTGGGGCTTCGGATGCGAGGAAGGATGGGCTGGCGATTGGGCACTAGGTGCCTGGCCGAGCTTGGACTGACGGCTCGAGGGACGCCTGATCATGGCTGACCAGGACAACGTCATCCCCTTCGATCGGCTCCCCCCGGGCTTTGCCGAAACCGTGGGGCAGATTCCCGACCAGCCTGTGGCGACGCGACCGGCGGCGACGATCATGCTACTGCGGAATAGTCCCACGGGGATGGAGACTCTGATGCTCCGGCGAACTCGCCAGTCCGGGTTCGTCCCGGGTGCCTGGGTCTTTGCCGGTGGGCGGGTCGACGCGGGCGATGGCGAGGACGATGCGGCTGCCCGGATGGAGGGACTGACCGGAGCTGCCGCCACAGAGCGGCTCCAGCTTGAGTCCGTATCGGAGCCGCCTGCGATTGCTTACTACGTCGCCGCCCTTCGTGAGGCTTTCGAAGAGACGGGGATCCTGGTTGCGGAGCGGGCCGACGGCTCCGCAGTTCCATCGGCCGTTGAGGACCCCGAAGTCGGACAGGTCCGTGATCGACTCCTCGGCGACGAGATCGACTTTGGCGAGACCCTCGATCTGCTGGAGGCTCACATCGATGCCACCCGGATCGAGTACGTCGCTCACTGGATAACGCCGGTGCAGGAACCGCGGCGGTATGACACGCGATTCTTTGCCGCCAAGGTCGACGCCGCACGGGAGTTCGCACTGAGCCCATCCGAGATGTCGGAGGGGCGATGGCTCACGCCTGAGGAGGCGCTGGAGCTACATGCGGCCGGAGATCTGCCGATGGTGTTTCCGACGATCCGGACGCTCGAGGACTTCTGCGGATTCGCCACGGTTGATGACGCGCTTGAGGCGTTTGGGGCAAAACCGGTTCCGACGATCCTGCCGCGGCTGGTGGTGACCCCGACCGGGATCGGGCTGGAAGTCGACTAGAGCGGTTGCTCTGGCTCAAGGAAGATGTTCATCCGGGCCAACGCTATGTCGGAATATTGCGTCATTGAGCTGTATGTTGCCCAATCTATTGGATATATGCATCGCTACAGTTGACTCCGGGACCCAGCTGTATGATGATGTATATACGCATCATCTTGGCTTCATCAGGGTACTACGATGCATATTCGCCTCACCGACCGCCCAGACCCGGAGATCCTATCCGAACTGGGGCACCGTCTGGCCAGAATCCGAAAGGCGTCGGGGCTGACCCAACTGGATGCGGCTCAGGCCGCTGAGCTCGATCGAACCACAGTGTCCCGCGCCGAGCGGGGTGAGAACCTCAGCGTCCTCAACCTGATTCGACTGCTGCGCGTCTACGGGCGTCTGGAGGCGCTGGAGGCGTTCATTCCGGAGCCTGAGGTAAGCCCCATGAGTCTTGTCCGGGAGCACCTCCGTCGTGGCTGACGTTCTGGCGTTTGCCGAGATCCGTATCTGGGACCACACCGTGGGTGGTGTCGCCGAGTTGGCCGATGGCTCCATCGTCTTTGAGTATGATTCGGCCTTTCGACGAACCGGGCTGGAGCTTTCTCCCATCCACCTGCCTCTTTCGATGCAGGGCCCTGTCCGCTTTGAAGAACTTCGGCGAATGGAAGGATTCCGTGGTCTGCCCGGGCTCTTGTCCGATGCACTGCCAGACGCATTCGGGCGCCAGGTCATTCGAGCATGGTACACCTCCCGGGGCCGGGTCGATCGTGCGCTCTCCCCGGTCCAGCACCTGCTCTACGTGGGCGCGCGCGGAATCGGGTCTCTCCAGTTCCGGCCTGCCGAAGCCCTTCGGCAAGCGGAGTCAGAGGCGCTTGAGATCTCGGCCCTTGTCGCGGACGCTCGCCGCATCGTCCAGGGAGAGGTGGGAGTCGCCGTTCCGGAGATCTATCGCATCGGATCGTCAGCGGGAGGGATGCGTCCCAAGGCGGTCGTTCTCTACAATCCGAACACAAGGGAGGTCCGGTCGGCTTTCGCACCAGCTCAGCCGGACGACATCCCCGCCATCCTGAAGTTCGACGGCGTCGGGCCCGACGTGCCGGAGGGAGAGATCGGCCGACCGGCACCCTTCAATCGGGTGGAGGCAGCGTACGCCCAGATGGCCCGCGATGCAGGACTGAACGTCGTCGACATCGAGATGGTCGAATCAGCCGAAGGTCACGCCCATCTGATCATCCCACGCTTCGATGATCCTCTTGGGCCCGGCCTGCACCAGCACACCTTTGGCGGCGTTCAGCACGTGGATTACAACAGTCCCGGCGCGAGCAGCTACGAGGAGTATCTGAGGACAATGCTTCGCCTGGGAATGAACCCGGCCGATCTGGCGGAGGGCTACCGCAGGATGCTCTTCAACGTGATCGCTGTGAACCAGGACGACCACGTAAAGAACCTGTCGTTCCACATGGACCGCGAAGGCCGATGGTCGCCCACCCCGGCATACGACCTGACCTTTGCGCAGGACACCGGCTGGACCGCCGAGCATCAGATGCGGGTGGCTGACCGACGGTCAGGAATCACTCGCGAGCATCTGGTCCAAGTGGCCGAGACGTTCGGGATCCGCGATCCACATGGCGAGATCGATCAGATGATCGACGTGGTCTCTGGCTGGACGCAGTACGCGGGCGCGACTGGGGTACCCATCGATTCCGAGAAGGCGGTCGGCCAGGCGTTGGAGATTCGAAGGCAGGAGATCGGCTGAGCCGCCGGACGCTACAACCGCCTACATCCGCCGGTACGCCGGCCCGGCCCCGCCCTCTCTGGGCGTCCAGCGCGGTCCGATCACATCGGTCGCCTTGCAGTCCACACAGTTCGGGGCGTTTACGATCAGCTTGTCCCCCTCACGTTCGTAGACGCCGGCCGGACAGAGGTGCACGTACATCTCGGCGACCTCTGCGGGAATATCCTTGCCGATAATCAGGTGCTGGGGGATGTCGTCACGGGTCTGATTCCCGGACTTGAAGACCGCATCGACTTTGCTGAAGGTCAGCTTGCCATCCGGAACGAAAGGGGCTTTTTCGGCGCCCAGCGTTTTGGGATCGGCGGCGTCTTCTTCGTGAGCGATCTTGCCGCCCGGGAAGGCACCGGTGGTCACCGTCATCAGGCCGGCCTTGATCACGCCGCCCACGAAACCGCTCTTGAAGGCGAGCCGCATGTTGCGGGTCTTCTTCATGTCCTTGGTGATGTAGCTCTCGTTGGTCGACTGCGTGTAGGCGGCCAGGCCGGCCTCGCTCGTGTCGTCCTTTTTGAGGCCGGTGAAGATCGCGCGCGCTGCGAGCACACCGGAGTGCATGGCGTAGTGGATCCCCTTGAGTGAAGGCACGTCCACGTAGCCTGCGGCATCACCGACAATGCAGATGCCGTCCCCATGACGACGGTCGGCCAACGCGTAGTAGCCACCCTCGGGGATGGTCTTGGCGCCCCACTCCACCATCTCGCCGCCCTCAAGGTACGGACGAAATAGCGGGTGCAGCTTCATGCGCTGCAGGAGCTCGTGCACGTCCAGACGCGCGTCGTGATAGTCGAGTCCGACCACCAGACCGATGGCGACCAGATTGTCCTCAACGGGATACATGAACGAGCCACCAAAGGCGTCCTTCGGGAGCGGCCAGCCCATGGTGTGGATGATCTTGTCCAGCGGCATCTTTGTCTCCCACAGCTCCTTGACGCCCAGCGCGTAGATCTGCGGATTGTCCGAGCCGATTCCCTGCCACTGGTTGTAGGCCTGGGTCAGCGTGCCGCGGGTGCCTTCTGACAGAACCGTCACCCGTCCGGTGATGTCCATGGCTGGCATGGCGTCGGGTGACGTGGGCTCGCCCTCGCGGTTCAGGCCCGACGGCGTGGTGCGGACGCCAATGACCTTTTTACCGTCCACGAGCAGTGCGTCAGCCGGGAAACCGGGAAAGATGTTCACCCCCATCCCCTCGGCCTGCTCTCCCATCCAGGCGACCACCTCGGAGAGCGAAACCACGAAGTTGCCATGGTTCTTCATGCTCGGCGGTGTGGGAATGCGCGACGAGCCCTTCTCGGTCATGAAGTAGACGGCCTCGCTCTTTACGGCGTTCCGGAACGGAAGCTCGTCGTCCGACAGGGTGGGAAAGAGCTCCCGCAGAGCGCGCGGATTCATGACCGCACCCGAGAGAGCGTGCTCGCCGAGCGAGGCTCCCTTTTCGAGCACACCGATCTCGATCTCCCCGATTCCACCACCGGCCTCGTTGTCTTCCTTGACCAGGCGGGCCAGCTCAATCGCACCGGCCAGCCCGGCGGGGCCACCTCCGACGAAGACCACATCCATGGGTACCGCTTCCTCGTCGGGCGTCTCGTTCAGGATGAGACGGTCGAGCGGAAGAGCGGGCTGATGGTCCAGGGGACGGATGGTTCCCTTGAGCGCATCGGACATGCGGACACCTTCGGTTTGCGGGTGAATCGGTCTGGGTTCCAGCTCTGTAGCTCAAACGGAGCGCCGGGCGCCGGACCCTGCATATCTGCACGGGGTATCGCCGCCTCCGGAAGAATCCGGTCAGGCCAGAGCCTTGAATCTACCGGTTTCACCGGGGCTCAAAAGGGCTGAACTCGCATCGTTGAACAGGAACACTTCGAATGTCGCGACCCACCACTGTTGGTGAACTCAAGGCCTCGGGATACACGCCTCGCTCGGTCAAGGATGAAATCAGGGAAAACCTGATCGCCCGACTGCGTGAAGGTGGCCCTCTCTTTGACGGGATTCTGGGCTACGAAGACACGGTCATGCCGCAGATCGTCAACGCGATTCTAGCGCGACATGACTTCATCCTGCTGGGACTGCGAGGCCAGGCGAAGAGTCGGATCCTGAGGCAGCTGGTCTCCTTCATGGACGATGAGATTCCGATCGTGGCCGGAAGCGAGGTGAACGACGACCCGCTGCGCCCGCTCTCGAAGTACGCCAAGGAGGTTCTTCGAGAGCAGGGTGACGACGCTTCGATTGCCTGGCTCCCGCGCGACAGCCGTTTTGTGGAGAAGCTCGCCACCCCCGACGTGACCATCGCCGACATCATCGGCGACGTCGATCCGATCAAGGCCGCTCGCGGTGGCCACATTCTGGCCGACGAACTGACCATTCACTTCGGGCTGCTGCCCCGCGCCAACCGCGGCATCTTTGCCATCAACGAAATCCCTGACCTGTCCGGAAAAATTCAGGTGGGGCTCTTCAACGTGCTTCAGGAAGGCGACGTGCAGGTAAAGGGCTATCCCATCCGGCTCCCCCTGGATGTGCTCATGGTCTTCACCGCAAACCCCGAAGACTACACGGCGCGCGGCAAGATCATCACGCCGCTCAAGGACCGCATCGGCTCCGAGATCCGCACTCACTATCCGCACGAAGTCGAGACGGGCATCGCGGTTACGAAGCAGGAGGCCTGGGTCGATCGTGGGCACCTTGAAGTTGAGGTGCCTGAGATTGTCGCCGAGGTGATCGAGCGCCTCGCGTTCGGCGCGCGGGAGGACAAGCGCATCGATCAGCGCTCGGGCGTGAGCCAGCGGATGCCGATCACCGTGCTGGAGTCGGTGGTCTCGAATGCGGAGCGTCGCGCTCTGCTTCTGGGTGAGGACCGCGCGGTCCCGCGGATCGTCGACATCTACTCGTCGCTGCCGGCGATCACCGGAAAGATGGAGCTCGAGTACGAGGGTGAACTCCAGGGCGCGGACAGGATCGCCAAGGAGCTGATCGCCCGTGCCTCGGCCGCCACATTCGAGATCCGGGCGGCGGGCGCCGATGTGGACGCGGTCATCGCCTACTTCGAGGGCGGCGGTGCGCTTCAGGTGGGTGAGGATTCGTCGGCCGCCGCCTGCGTGAAGGGGTTCGAGACCGTCCCGGGTCTGCTTCAGATGGTCGAGCAGGTTGGCCTGGCCGGGAAGTCGGCGTCGGATGGTGTACGGGCCGCAGCATGCGAACTGGTGCTCGAAGCCCTGGTGGCCGAGAAGCGATTGTCGCGGTCGAGCTCGGGCGGATATAAGAAGGCGACGCACGAGGGGCCGTCAGGTTCTGCCGGGGGCGGGTTCGGCAACTTCGACCCGTTTGGCGGGAAGCAGTTCTGACCGACGACGATTACTGCGAGTTGGGATGGTGGAGCGTCTGACCGACTGCCAGTCGACTACCTCCTCTCAATCCGAAAGATGCCGGTGGAGCAGTGCGAGAATTCGTCGCTGTCCCGTGGGCAACGGCAGGTCCTGGATCTGGTCAAGCGAGGCCCAGGCGACATCGTCATCACCAGGCGCCTGCCCGGCACGGTCTTCGTCCTTGGGCTGGACGAGCAACAGCGTCACCCGATACGTGGCCCGGAGATGGCTGAAAACGTGATCGACCTCCCCGAGCAGTCTGGGGCGGTCCACGGCTTCAACGAGATGAGCCGCGGCCAGTCTGTGGGCCTGGACCTCGCCAACCGCTTCCGCGTCCGCATCGCTGTCTCGTGAATCGGCGTCTCGTGAATCATCGACCCTGACGTCGGGAAACGACCACATTCCCTCGAGAAGTCCGGGACCACGTCTGACGAGGAGGACCTTCGGCCCCTCTGAATGGCCGGGTTTCCGGCCGGGCTCCCGAAGCAGCACCGTCGTCAGGAACACCCCCTCAGGTGCCGGCGCCTTCTTCTTCCGCGCAGGGCGCTCGTTGACCGTGCCAGCCCGATAAGCCGCACATGAGGCCATGATCGGGCACTCCTCACAACGCGGTGAACGCGGTGAGCAGATCGTGGCACCCAACTCCATGACGGCCTGATTAAAGTCGCCGGGTCGGTCGGGGTCGACCAACGCTTGCCCGAACTCACTTAGCTGCGCCGGGGTCGGGTCGGGGATGTCGAAAAGGCGTGCGAAGACGCGTCGCACGTTGCCATCGATCGCCGGAACTGCCTCACCGAACGCTATGCTGGCGATAGCCCCGGCCGTGTAGGGTCCGATCCCGGGGATGTCGATCATCTCAGCGGACGACGAGGGTAGCCGGCCCGCGTAGCGCTCGCATACCACGGCCGCACCGGCATGCAGATTTCGAGCCCGGGAGTAGTATCCCAGACCTTCCCAAGACTTGAGCACGTCGTCCTGTTCGGCAGCCGCGAGCGCCTCCACCGTCGGAAATTTCTCCAGCCACGCCTCCCAGTACGGAATGACCGTCTCGACTCTGGTCTGCTGAGACATCACCTCACTAATCCAGATCGCATACGGATCGGAAGTGGCACGCCAGGGGAGGTGGCGGGCGCACGCGTCGTAGTGCGCCAGCAGCTGGCTGCGGATCGACGCGATCAGCGATGGAGCGAGAGTGGTTCTGGACACAAAATCTACCTGAGGGTTTGCTCAGTGGACCGGCAGAGTAGTGCGTCCGTGGACATCCGTACACCCAACTCACGGACCTGCCACCGCCCCCGTGGGTACGCCCTCTCCAGGCCGGACTGGCCGACCGAACACGCGGAGACACCATGCGCTTCACTCGCTACAGCAAGTACAAGGGCGGCTGGCTCGACAAGCTCAATCTGGAAGGGCTTCTCGAGCACCTGTCGGATTTTTTGCTGGATGGTGGTTTCGCCGGTGGCCCCCATCATCACCCCTACTGGGGATGGTCTGGTACCGAGGACACTAACTCGGTCGAGGCGCTGAAGAACGCACTGCTCCGGGCGCTGCTGGAGAGTGGGCAGCTGACCTCGGAGATGATCGAGGAGCTGCGTGGCGAGGGTGAGAGTGACGACGCCGTCCGCAAACAGATCGCCGAGCTGCTGGATGATCTGGTCGCCAAAATGATCGACGAGGGCTTCCTGACCGTGGACGGGCAGCCCGCCCAGCCGGGGCAGGTCCAGGACGCGTCGGGGCAGGGCAAGATCGACGACGCCAAGGCCGCCGCTCAGAGCGTGCAGTTCAACCTGACGAACAAGGGGATGGACTTCCTTGGCTACCGTGCCCTGAAAGACCTCCTTGGTGCCCTGGGCAAGTCGACAGCGGGGTCGCACGACACCCCCATGCTGTCGACGGGCATTGAGGCCGAGGCGGCTTCGCGGCCCTATCAGTTCGGCGACACCATGAATCTGGACATTCCGGCCACACTCAAGAAGGCGATTGAGCGCGAAGGGCTGACTGTTCCGCTCAATCTCGAATACAGCGACCTGATGGTTCATCAGTCCGAGTTCAGATCGTCATGTGCGACGGTACTGATGCTCGACATCTCACACTCAATGATCCTGTACGGCGAGGATCGGTTCGCGCCGGCCAAACGCGTCGCGCTGGCACTGTCACATCTGATCCGCACGCAGTTTCCCGGTGACACGCTGCGGGTGGTGACCTTTGGTGATCGTGCGCAGGAGATTCCGTTGTCGCAGTTGGGGAAGGCCCAGGTGGGGCCATACCACACCAACACCGCAGAGGGGCTTGAGCTCGCCCGCCGCATCCTTGCCAGTCAGAAGCAGGACATGCAGCAGATCATCATGATCACCGACGGAAAGCCGAGCGCGGTCACGGTCGACAATGGGCAGGTCTACACCAACTCCGGCGGCATGGACGCCTTCATTCTTCGGGAGACCTTCAAGCAGGTGGCTGCGTGCAGGAAGGCCGGCATCCCGATCAATACCTTCATGCTCGCCAAAGATCCCTACCTGGTTCAGTTCGTCCGAAAGATGTCCGAGATCGCCCGGGGAAAGGCCTACTTCACCAGCACCATGACGCTGGGCCAGTCCATCATGATGGACTTCATGAAAGGGAAGACGAAGCGGGCCGGTTGAGTTGCTGCTCAGTCTCCCCGGTCTGACTCCAGCTGTTCGGCCTGCGCCATCGCTTCCTTGATGAACCCCAGTTCCCGGGAAGCCCACTCCCCCTCAGGATTCCCCTCGTTGGCACTCGCGTAGCGGGCCAATTCCGGTGCAGCCGACGCTCCCTGGTCTGAGAGCTTCCCGGCGACCCCGACCAGCTCGCGCATCAGGACTCGAGCTTCTGACGAGCCGCCGGCAGCCCTGAGCGCCTTTTTGAACCACCGAACGGCATCCTCGGGCTGGTCCAGGTAGTCGCGATGGATCCGGGCTACCGCGGACGGCGCTCTGGAATCATCTGGGTGCTCGAGGGCGGTCATCTCCCACTCGTCGACAGCCTCCTGCGCACGGCCCTGAGCGAGCAGGGCCTCGGCTCGGGAATTCCGTACCCCTCGCGAACCCGCCGCCGGATTGAGGGCCACCGCGGCGGCTCCTCCGACACCTTCGGACATCGCGTAGGCCGCCCCGCCAACCCCGGCAATGATCAGAAGGCCCACGAGGATGGCGAAGACTCCGATCATCGGAATCAGCACCGCCCCGATCATCAGTCCCGGGAAGGCCGCCCAGCCAAACGCCTTGATCATCCGACCGCGGCGCGCGCTGTCGACGTCACCACGCGATCCCGCCGGCCGATTCCACTCGCGGCGAGCCGGATTCAGCGAGGGCGTTGGGGCCCCTGACCCTGGCTTTGGGCCTGGCTCCGGCCCCGCCTCCGCTTCCGGCTCTGACGAATTGCCCACAGTCACCTCAGTGGCACGCGGGCTGCCCGGTCAGTTTCCGCCGCGGCCCGTGATCGGGGTCGTACTGGCTGCAGCCGCCACCGTGACGTCTGCAGAGAACGCACTGCCATAATAGGCCAGCAGGCCCGCGAGCGCCGCAGCACCACCTTCAGGCGACAGCGGAACGGACCAGATGGGGGAGAGCGTTTCCTCATTCACCACGTTGACCGCAGTGAAGCTGATCGGCTCACCGCTCGAGATCAGCGTCCGCAACGCCGGCGAGAGCACAAACTGGGTGCCGATCAGATTCCCCTGGCCAGCCTGGAAGCTCTGGATCGCCTGTCCGCCGTCCACGGTGCCGGTGTGAAGCAGATAGTACGTCTCGGCAGACAACGGGCTGGTGATGTTGGTCCGGATCTGCATGGCCGGCACCATCGCGAACTCGGGGTTCGAGAAGGAGATTCCGAGCGAGTCGAGAGCCAGCTGGAAGTCCGCCAGCTCATCCGGCGTAAGGTTCGCCTTGCGGCGCAGAAGCGGCGTGACGGCAATCTCTATCAATGCATTCCCGACCCGAGATGAGGTCCCGACCGATCCCCCCGTCACTACGTCATCCTGTGTAGTAAGCGGATCGTGGGTAGTCCAGGGCATGGTTTCCCGGATGGTCCAGATCTCATCCACGGTACCGACGAACCGGACCGTGCCGATGGTCGTATCAGCCCGCGCCGCCTGACAGATCATGGTGCTGAGGTCCTGGTCGTCGCAGGTCTGAATCACAGCAGGCTTCAGCAGGGCCACATCGGCCGTGCACATCTGACCACGAACCTGGATGTCGTTGAGCAGAGCAGGCAGCGACTGGTACTGCTCGAGCATCTCCCGGCCCCGGCTCGAAACAAAGGCGAGAAGATCGGACCGGCGTTGGGCCAATTGGGTCGCAACGGTTGGCTCGGTCGCCGCAATCGCGGTCTGATTGTTGCGGCGCCAAGTGACGAAGTTGTTCAACAGCGGGAAGATGTCGCCACCGGCACGGAGCGTGTCCGTCCGCATGGCCGCGTCCTGCCCCGACGTGAAGATCAGGAAGGCCCGGCCATCGGGGGTGCTCCCCGAAACGAACTCGGGGTTCTCGGCAATCCGGCGCGCCAGCGCATCGACCAGAACCAGACTGTCCTGCAGCGCCAACCCGACTTCCTGCCCCTGCTGAAAGACCCGCTCAACAATCGAGCAGGACCGCGCCCGATTGAGCTCCGCCGCATCAAGGCCAGGAGGGTAGCTCTGCGCCGCTGCGGCAGACGACCCGAGTGTGGCCATCAGGGCGAGGGGCAGAACAAGGCGAGCAAGAATGAGTCGGTTCGACATCGTGTTTCAGTTGCTTGAGGGTCTGTTCAAAAGACAAAGCCGGGCACCCAAGGATGCCCGGCTTCGTACTGGCTCCGGCGTACGGGTGTTCCCGCCAGTCGCTATACGTTCAGAAATTGCTCGGGTGTCGTAAGCGGCACGACCTGGTAAAGAACGAACAGGGCGGACACCATGAACACGGCAAGGACCAGCCCGGCAACGAAGACCAGAGTAAAGGCCTTGTTGTCGAACTTCAGGTGCATGAAGAAGCCCGTGACCATCGCGAACTTTACGGCCGAAAGGGTCAGCAGGATCCCGACTTCAAAGGGGGGCTTCATGTAGAAGGCCCCGATCTCCATGGCAGTCAGGACTGCCAGAATGATCCCGACCATCCAGTAGAACTTCGGTGAGGCGTGACCGCCGTCTTCTGCGTGACTCGACATGACGGGCTCCTCTACGGGATGAGGTAAACGAGAACGAAAATCACGATCCAGACGATATCGACGAAGTGCCAGTAGAGACCGGCGACTTCGACGCTTAGCGCCTTTTCGGGCGGCAGCTTGTTGCGCAGAGTCATGATGAAGAGCGTGATCATCCAGACCACACCCACCGTGACGTGTGCGCCGTGGAAGCCGGTGAGCACAAAGAAGGTGGACCCAAAGACGCTGTGTGAAAGCGTCAGGCCCTCATGCACGAAGTGCGTGAACTCGTAGTACTGGAAGCCCAGGAATATGGACCCCATTACGATCACGGTTCCGAGCCAGAAGAGTGCCTTGCCCTTGTTCGCCTTCTGAATTCCATCGAGCGCCAGCACCATGGCCAGCGAACTCATGAGCAGCACGAGGGTGCTGACACTCGTGAGCGGAATGTCGAAGATCTCTTCCGGGTACGGTCCTTCCAGGCTCGCGCCCTTGTAGGCCATGTAAGTCGAGATGAGAGTCCCGAAAAACAGGCACTCAGAACCGATGAACGTCCAGAAGCCAAGCTTCCAGGTGCTCTGCCCGGTCGAAGTGTAGTTGTGGTCGTCGTGTGCGACGGCCGCTGCGCTGTCAGCCATAGTGGTCCCGAATGACTTTTTGGTTCAGACCGCCCTTAGTGGGCTGCCTTTTTCTTGAACGGATCTTCGAACGCCCACATGTAGACACCGAAACCGGTGTACACGAAGCCGATCAGAGGCACCCACCAGACCCCGGTCATGACCAGGCCCCAGGTGAGAGCAATTCCCGACGCGACCACGATCGGCCAATACGACGGGTTCGGCATCACAGGCTCGGTGGCGGGATGCGCCAGCGTGACCGCCTCGATCTCCTTGCGCTCGTCCTCGTGCCAGAGCGGCTCGCGGGAACGGACGGTGGGGAGCGACGGGAAGTTGTAGTGGTGCGGAGGCGACGGAATCGACCACTCGAGCGACGGTGCGCCCCAGGGGTTCGATCCAGCCTTCTCACCACGCTTCACACTGATCCAGAGGTTGTAGAGCATGACCAGCGTGGACGTTGCCAGGATGAAGGCACCGATCGTCGAAAGCTGGTTGTAGATCTCGACGTTGAGTGACTCCAGGTAGGTCCAGGTCCGGCGCGGCTGGCCATACATTCCCGAGAAGTGCATGGGGAAGAAGGTCAGGTTGAAGCCGATCATGGTCAGCCAGAAGTGCAGCTTGCCCAGACGCTCGTTCGGCATCCGGCCAGTGACCTTCGGGAACCAGTAGTAGAATCCCGCGAACATTCCGAGCAGAATTCCACCTACGATGATGTAGTGGAAGTGCGCGACTACGAAGTACGAGTCGTGCTGCTGCAAGTCGACCGGCGCCGAGGCGTGCATCACACCCGACAGACCGCCCAGCGTGAACATGGCCACCAGTCCGACGGCAAAGGTCATGGCCGTGTTCATGTGCAGCTTGCCACCCCACATCGTAGCCATCCAGTTGAAGATCTTCACGCCTGTGGGGATGGCGATGATCATCGTGGAGGCGACAAAGAAGGAGTCGGCGATCGGCCCCAGACCCGAGGTGAACATGTGGTGTGACCACACGCCCCAGCCGATGAAGCCGATCAGGATACCGGCGTAAACCACGACCGCATACCCGAACAGCGGCTTACGCGAGAAGGCCGGAATCACGTCGGAAATCACGCCGAAGGCCGGGAGCACCAGGATGTAGACCTCGGGGTGACCGAAGATCCAGAACAGGTGCTGCCACAGGGTCGTGTCACCGCCAGCGGCCACGTTGAAGAAGTTGGTCGCAAAGAAGCGGTCGAAGGCCAGCAGGATCAGCGCGGCCGCAATGACGGGGAGCGCGGTCACCAGAAGGAACGACGTCACTAACGTCATCCAAGTGAACAGCGGCATCCGCATCATCTTCATGCCCGGCGCACGCATATTGATGATCGTGGTGATGAAGTTCACGCCACCCAAGATCGAGCTGACACCCAGAATCGACAGGCCGATGACCCAGAAGTCGACGTTGTGTCCGGGTGAGAACTGCGTCGAGGTCAGATTGGCGTAGCCGACCCAGCTGGTGTTCGGAGCGGACCCGAAGAACCACGATGAGTTCAGATACAGGCCACCGAACAAATAGACCCAGTACGACAGGGCGTTCAGTCGGGGGAAGGCCACATCTCGCGCACCAATCTGGAGCGGGACGATGTAGTTGAAGAACGCCACTGCCATCGGCATGGCCACCAGGAAGATCATGGTGGTGCCGTGCATGGTGAAGAGCTGGTTGTAGAGCTCAGCCGAAACGAAATCGTTCTCGGGCTTGAAGAGCTGAATCCGGATCAACAGCGCTTCGGTACCGCCAACCCCCAAGAAGAAGATTGAGGTAAGGAAGTACATGACGCCGATCCGCTTGTGATCGACCGTCGTGATCCAGCTCCACAGACCTGTCGGCTCTTTGTGATGAGAGCCGTGATCGGCGTGGGCTTCGCTTCGCGTCGTTGTTTCTACCGACATTCTCATTCCTTAGTCACCGGTCACGCCCGGACATTCGGACGGGCTCGGATGGTCCTTAACGGAGGCTCAGGAGGTAGTCTGCTACGATTCCGACCTGCTCGGGGGTAAACCCGAACGTGCTGAAGGCCGGCCAGGTCAGGGCGGCGGTACCTCCTGGGTACTCCAGACCTGGCATCAGAACCCCGGGCTTAACCGAACGCGGATCACTGATCCACTGGATCAAATTCTCGCGACTCATCTCAAGCATCCCTGCGCCGATGATTCCACGACGACCCAGGAGAGTGAGGTTGGGCGCGACCTGGCCAGCGGCCGGGCTGTTGTTGATCGCGTGACAGGCCGAGCATGCCGCGACGAACAGGTTCCTCCCCATCGCGATGTTCGGATCCTCGGCGGGCGTTGCCTGCTGTGGAGCGGCAGCAACGGCTACCTGCGCAGGCGTGGTCGGAATCGGATGACCCGTATTCCAGTCCGCCAGCCACTGATTGAAGTCGGCCTCGCTCTCCACGACCACCCGCATCCCCATCCGCGAGTGCGACTCGCCACAGAACTCGGCGCACTGACCCATGAAGGTGCCGATCTGGGTGGGGGTCAGGTGGATCCAGTTGTACTTGGTGTTCTCACCCTCAGGCACGGCGCGGAGCGGATTGGCGTCGCGCTTTCCGCCCAGGGCCGGGATCCAGAAGGAGTGAATCACATCTTCGGAAAAGATCCGCAACGAAACGGGCCGGCCCACAGGGATCCGAAGTTCGTTGGCCGTAACGACATCGCCGTTCTGCGGATAGCGGAACTCCCACCAGTACTGATGACCGACCACGTCCACGACGTAGGCGTCCGGATCGGCAGTCTGGGTCTCGAACACGGCCTGAACAGTCGGGATCGTGATCGCGACAACGATCAGCGCCGGAACGATGGTCCAGGCGATTTCCATTCCCGTGTGCCCGTGGATCTGCTTCGGGTGCGGGGAGTCTGGACGCTCTCGAAAACGGATCAGGATGTAGGCCAGAACGACCCAGACCACCACAAGGATGATCAGCGTCCACCAGAAGATGGAAATGTACAGTCCCTGGATCGTGTCCGCGAAGTCACTCGCCGGATTGATCGTGGACATCGGGTACTCGCCCCCGCAGGCAGCCAGGGCCACCAGCGCAAGCGCGCCCGTCATTGATTTCAGAAACCGCATGGTTCCGCGCATCTTGGCGTTCTGTTTGAGCGTCAGGACAGCTGTCCGAGGTCAATCGCCTCGTCGACAAGCATGATCGGAATATCGTCCCGTACCGGGTACAGGAGCGCGCCGTCTTCACGGACCAGCGCACCAGCCAACTTTCCGGCAACAATCTGTCCTGAACGAGCCTTAAGCGCACCACCTTCGATCGCTGCATTCACCCGTGCGAGGGTGTCAGCATCGGCGACCTGAAGCGGTTGGCGCGTCTCAGGACAGACAAGAATTTCCAGGAGTTGGGCGTCGAGCATGAACTCTTTCATGTGCTGCAGGTATGTTTACAATCGGGAGTCACCCACCTTCATCCAGGCTCCCAAGCGCAATAACCTAGCAAGATGATCCCCCGAAGGCGAGCGTTCAGAACAGCTTGCCGGACTCGCAACTCCGGACCGATTCCGATGCTCCGTTTTCCCACCTCTTCCTTCACACGAACCACGCTGGTTCTGTTGATCTCGATGCTGTCGACGGCCGCCTGCTCAGACGGTGCAGCTGAAGCTGCCTCGTCTACGGTCCAGCAGGTGATCCCCGCGGCCTCCGCTCCATCACAACCTCGACCGATGGCGGGCACGGCATGGGTGATTTTCGGCGCCGACACGGTGGTCGCTGAAGTCGCTCGGTCGACCGAGGAGCGAGCCGAGGGCCTCATGTACAGAGAGGAGGTCCCGGAGGGCACCGGGATGCTGTTCGTCTTCCCCGACGTGGCGATCCGTTCGTTCTGGATGCAGAACACCTACGTCGCCCTGGACATCGCCTACATGGGTGCCGACATGCGAATCCTCAATATTGAGCAACTGGAGCCCCTCAATACGACCTCGGTGCCAAGCAATGGGCCGGCGCAGTACGCGCTGGAAGTCCGCCAGGGATGGTTTGCCGATAAGGGGATCACGGCAGGAGCGCTTCCTCAGATCGTGTTTCCCTGAGGGCGCGATCGGTCTACGGGGACGATGCACCGCAAGGCAGTCCGGCCCGTCGGTTCATTCCACCGCCCGGACGATCGGCTGACCTTTGGTGGTGGCGGGGCGGCGAGCCTTCACGCGATCCCGCGAGACGGCGCTATCCGCTGACCGCCTCTCTCAGTACCTCGACCAACGCCGCAATGTCGTCCCCGGTGTTGTAGACGTTCGGACTGATTCGCAGAGCCTTCCCGCGTAGCGAGATGTGGATCCGTGCAGACTCCAGGCGATCCTTCAGGTCGAGCAGATTGATCCCGGACGGCATTCCGAGTCCGAACAGATGGCGGCTGCGCCAGTGGTCTTCTTCGAGGTGGAAGCCATATTCGCGCGCAGCGGCGATGAGCGGCTGGGATAGCGCCGCGATGTAGTTTTCCACCCGGCCAACCCCCCAGTCCAGCAGGTGGTCAAGCGAACTGTTCATGACCGGGACCAGGGCGAAGTTTGAGCGCTCTCCCATGTCGTAGCGGACCGCTCCTGGCGCGTACTCGTCGGTATAGTCGACCAGCCCCTTGAATTCGTCGCTCCCCCGGCGGGCGATCCAGCCCTCCTCCAGAGGTACGCCGTCTGCAAAGCTCGGCCCCATCCAGGCCAAGGCCATCGCATAGGGGCCCAGAAGCCACTTGTATCCGGCGGTAACCAGCAGGTCCGGCTTCAGTTCCGTCACGTCAATGGGTGTGCCGCCCACAGCCTGCGTGGCGTCCACAATGAGTGCGGCTCCGACCTCCCGGGCGCGGGAACCGATGGCGGCAAGATCGAAGCGGGTGCCGTCCGTCCAGTGCAGCGGCGCCATCGAGATCACACGAGTGCGCGGGCCGATGGCGTCGAGAATACGGTCGTTCCAGCGGGCACCGACGGCGGCAGGGTTTCCTGCAAGCGGCTCGGGACGATCGATCGTGACGATTCTGCACCCAGTCTCGTGGGCGAGTCGACGCCACGAGTAGACGTTGCCGGGGAACTGCTCGCCGATGAGGAGAATCTCGTCGCCCTGACCGGGGCGAATGTTCTTGGCGGCCGTGGCGATCCCGTAGCTGACCGACGGGAAGATCGCGACCTGGTCGCTGCGGCCTGCCAGCAGGCGTGCGAACTGCCCCCGCATCTGGTCGGACCGCGCAAAGAAGTCACTCGGGACGATCTTCCAAGGCCGCTCCTTCCCACGAATACCCGCCTCGCCAACATCCGCCGATCGGGTAGGAAGCGGACCCATGTAGGCACAGTTCAGGTAGTGCACGCCGGGCTCAAGTGAGAAGGCATCGCGCTGGCACTCCAACGGTGTGGTGGATGCGGAATCGACGCTCTTCGACTGCGAGGTTTCGGACATGATCAGGCTCGGGAGAAGGCGGGGCGGGCCGCCAGGTTGGGTGTGCTATTGTGACGATTCGCAACCTGCCGGGGGTGGGTCCGGGAAGCCAGTGCCGCCCGGACCCCGACGGGGAATCAGACCCCTGCGACGATCCCGTTGAGGGTCGCGCTGGGGCACATCGCGGCAGTCGCCTTCGCATCATCCGGCATGTAGTAGCCGCCGATGTCCTGCGACGTACCCTGGGCAGCGAGCAGCTCTCCTTCGATCTTGGCGCTCGCGGCCTGCATCGCCTCAGCGACCGGGCGGAAGCGCTCTGCCAGTGAGGGATCGTCGGACTGAGTCGCGAGGGCCTTGGCCCAGTAGAAGGCGAGCCAGAAGGAACTCCCACGATTGTCGATCTCGTTCACATTCCGCGACGGCGAACGCCCTTCGTTCAGATAGCTGGCGGTGGCCTCCTCAAGCGCGGAGCCGAGGACGATCGCACCCCGATTGTCGAACTTCTCCCCGAGGTGCCGGAGCGACTCCGCAAGCGCCATGTACTCGCCCAGCGAGTCCCAGCGCAGGTGTCCCTCAGACTCGAACTGCTGCGCGTGTTTCGGCGCCGATCCGCCCGCACCGGTCTCGAAGAGTCCACCGCCGTTCAGGAGAGGTACGATCGAGAGCATTCGGGCGCTGGTCCCGATCTCGAGGATCGGGAAGAGGTCCGTGAGGTAGTCACGCAGCACGTTCCCAGTCACCGAGATCACATCCTCGCCCCGGCGCACACGCTCAAGGGTGAAGCGCATGGCATCGAGCGGCGCCATCACGCGGATCTCGAGTCTCTCGGTATCGTGACGGGGGAGTTCCGCCTGGACCTTCCGGATCAGCTCCGCGTCGTGCGCGCGGCTGTCATCGAGCCAGAAGACCGTCGGCGCCCCGCTCGCACGGGCACGGGTCACGGCCAGCTTCACCCAGTCGCGGACCGCGACGTCCTTGGTCTGGCACGCGCGCCAGATGTCGCCCGCTTCGACGTCGTGCGAGAGGAGGACCTTCCCGCTGGCATCGACCACTCGCATGGTTCCGGCGGCCTCCATCTCAAATGTCTTGTCGTGCGAGCCGTATTCCTCTGCCTTCTGCGCCATGAGGCCGACGTTCGGTACGGAACCCATCGTCGACGGATCGAGCGCGCCATTTTTCTGGCAGTCGCGGACCGTCGCGTCGTAGATCGACGCGTAGCTCGAATCGGGGATGACCGCGTTGATGTCCTGAAGCTCGCCGTCGGCGTTCCACATCTTCCCGCCGTCGCGGATCATCGGCGGCATCGAGGCGTCGATGATCACGTCACTCGGGACGTTCAGGTTGGTGATTCCGCGGCCTGAGTCCACCATCGCGAGGTCCGGCCCATCATCGTACGCGGCAGCGATGTCCGCCTCGATCGCGAGGCGCTCCGGGTCTGGGAGTTCAGCTATCCGACCGAGGAGATCGCCGAACCCGTTGTTCAGATTCACGCCGAGGCGCGCAAAGGTGTCGGCGTGCTTCTCCATCACGGGGCGGAAGAACACCGCCACGCAGTGCCCGAAGATGATCGGGTCGGAGACCTTCATCATTGTCGCCTTCAGGTGCAGCGAGAACAGGAGGCCGCGCGCCTTGGCGTCCGCGAGCTCACGCTCCAGGAAGGCCACCAGTTCGGACCGGCTCATGAAGGTCGCGTCGACCACCTCACCGGCCTTCAAAGGCAGACTCTCCTTCAGTACGGTCACCGTACCGTCGGCGGCCACGTGCTCGATCCGCGCGGTGGTCGCGGCTCCCAGGGTCACCGACCGCTCGTTGGAATAGAAATCGCCGCAGTCCATGGTCGAGACCTCGGTCGCGGAATCGGAGGCCCAGCTCTTCATCCGGGGAGGATGCGCACGCGCGTGTTCCTTCACCGCCTTCGGTGCCCGGCGATCGGAATTACCTTGGCGCAGCACAGGATTCACCGCGCTTCCCTTGACCGTGTCGTAGGCCTTCCGGATCCGACGCTCCCCCTCGGTCGAGGGATCGTCGGGGTAGTCCGGGAGTTGGTAACCGCGAGCCCGCAATTCCGCGACGCAGGCCTTCAACTGCGGGACGGAGGCGCTGACGTTCGGCAGCTTGATGATGTTCGCCTCGGGGCGATCGACCATTTGGCCCAGTTCCGCGAGGTCGTCCACGACACGCTGGTCCTCCGGCATGAACTCCGAGAGCGTCGCCAGCACGCGGCGCGCCAGCGAAATGTCCCGGGTCTCTACGGATACGCCCGCCGCGCCAGCGAAGGCGCGGACAATGGGGAGGAAGGCGTGGGTCGCGAGGAAGGGAGCCTCGTCGGTCCAGGTGTAGATGATCGAAGGCGAGGTGGACATGGGCGCGTGGGGTCGATGAGCGATACCGGAACGGTGCGTCTCGGAAGATGCTCCGGCCGACGGGTCATTTGAAGGGGCCGGGGCGCAGGCCTATCCCCGGCCTGGAGCCCTTGACCTGCATTGAGCTCTAGAAGGCTGTTGAAGAAGTGGGGTGCGGCCGCGCGAAGGGGTCTTCGGTGTGTTCAGGGCAGGAACGACGACGAGGCGTAGCGAAAGCTACGTTGAGGAGGAGAGACGCAGCATGAATCACCGAACCCCCCTTCGCCCTCCGGACCACCGCTCACGCGGCGGTGCCCACGGGCGGCATGGGGCCATCTTTTTCGTTGGACCGCCTCGATGTAGCTGACGGCTATGCCTTCGGCGATCCGCCTCCAATCTGGCCCCATGGCGCTCGTAACGCGGCTCGCCCCACTTCTTCAACAGCCTTCCAGGGAAGGCATCGAAACACATTCTCTGTCCTGAGTTCGTGTCGGTCTACAGACCCA
>JBDNHE010000010.1:0-18810 GCA_041688945.1 Gemmatimonadota bacterium
CCACCATGATGACCCCGGTGAGTTGAGCCGTCGCCAACCCAATACCAATTCCATAGACGAAGAGGAAAGGAGCGATGGCGCCCCATCCTGTTCCGGTCGAAGCAACAATCCCAAAGCCCACGATGCCCACTATTTCCAACACCACACCGATTTGCACAGCGCGAGCGGGCGACAGCTTCCCGTTGAGTGCGCCACCAACACCCGAGGCCATAAAGGCACCGCTGGCAAGGAACAGGAGCACCAAGCCGGAGGCAATGGGGGTCAGCCCCAAGACGTTTTGCAACCAGAGCGGAATGGCAAAAAGAAGGCCGAATTCACCCATGGAAATAATCAGTGCGGCAACCGAGCCGTTTCTAAAGGACACAATTTTGAAGAGGTTGAGGTCTAAGAGAACGCCCAGTCCCCGCCTCTCCCGGGAGCGTTCCCAGAAAACAAAGGCGGCACCAAAGACAAGAGCAATCGCAAGCGCAACCGGGATGATCGAAATTCCGCCCTCAGGCCATGACCATTGGCCAAGCGCAAAAATGTTCTTGTCATTGACGTTCCACCAGCCATAGACGCGGCCCTCGATCAGCCCGAAAACAAGCGGTCCAAACAGAAGAATCGAAAGAATAGCTCCGAGGACGTCGACTCCTTTGGCCGCTCCGGGGGCCCGAGACTCAAGCACGAAAAGAAGCAGGCCGACAATAATCAGCAGGCCCAGGGGGACATTGATAAGAAATGCCCAGCGCCAGGTGAAGTCAGTGGCTAGCCATCCTCCGAGCACGGGACCCACCGCCACCATTCCGCCAATGGTGGAACCCCAGACGGCGAACGCGATCCCGCGCTCACGACCCTGGAAGTTGGCGTTCACGAGCGACAAAGTTGTCGGTAACACCATGGCGCCGCCCACGCCCTGGACAACGCGCGCAAATATCAGGCTGCTCGCACTATCGGCATATCCTGCCCAAATAGAGGAGGCAATAAAAATTACGATGCCAATAATGAGCAGCCGCTGCCGACCCATCCGATCCGCAAGCGAACCCCAAATCAGCAAGGTGGAAGCGAAGACGAGGATGTAGCTCTCTTGAACCCATTGGACCTCTGTCGACGTAAGCGACAGGTCCCGAATGATTGCGGGAAAAATGGTGTTGACGATGGTGCCATCAATGATGACCAAAGAAATGGCCATCGAAATAAAGACGAGACCGATCCATCTCGTTTTCACAGAGGCCACGGTACCAAACTCCTTTAGTTGGCCGGCAGGACGTAGGGCGGAATTTCTTCCGCATCGAACCTTACACGCGTGCCCCTGGCTACTGCCTCACAGTCGCGCTAGAGAATCAATGTCCCCCAGGAACTGCCCGACCATCTCGGTAGAGACCGTCATTCGAGGGTCCCCGATTGCCCACAGGTAGTCCTCGGTCGTGGGTCCCTCATGACCGGTGTCGTCCATCTGTTGCTCGGCAGCTTCGAGCGCCCTCTGCGACGCTTTCCGAGCCGAAACCTCAATGTCCGCGGGCAAGAAACCATCGGTTCTCTTCACCATTTCTGGAATATCCACGACTTCACACGTCGCGGAGGGAACAAAGCGGTGCCAAATAGAGTCCCGGGCCTGCTCATCGGGCAAACCTATGGGGATGACGTAATCTAATCGACCATGGCGAAGAAAAGCGTCATCAAGCGCCCGGATGACGTTGGTGGCCACAATGAGCAGGCGTCCAGGGCGTTCGCGAAATGTGGGGATCAGTTTCACAAGTTCGTTCATGGCCCCTTGCAATGGCGCGGGCGGCTCGCCACCTCGCTGGGAGGCGATTTCCTCCACCTCGTCGATGAAGACCACCACGTTGTCCAGGTCAGAAATCTTGGTAAAGGTATCTCTCGGAGCCCCCGCCAGGCCCTTAGCGTCTCCCGCTAGCCTCGCCGGGAACACTTCGACAGACGGCCAGTGCAAACGCGAGGCCAGGGCCTTCGCAATTCGGGTTTTACCGGTACCGGGAGGGCCAAAAAGTACGATGGATCGGGGTGGCTCCACGCCAAATTTTTCTGCCAAGAGGGGATCCGAAAGCGGGAGAACGAGCCGGCGCTCGAGCGGGCTCCTTTTCCCCCTTGCATCCCCGGAACGGTCTGCCACAGGTCGCTGGGTAGCAGTCGTCCCCCGAGCTCGCGGAGCACCGCTCTTTCTTTTTCGCTCACTGGAATTTCGCGCTCGAAATAGCTCAAGTGGTTCTTGTCCACGAATCCGGCCCGATCCAGCACACCTGAATCATCCTGGCTGTCGGGAACAAGAATGGGCAACTTACTCAAGCCAGCGGAGCCATTCTGGTTTCCAACGCCGCAAGAAGGGAACTGCCGATGCCCTGGCGCCGGTGTTCCTCAAACGTGGAAAAGAACACAATCCACCCCTGCTCGTGGGCGGCGCGAGCCACTGCGGCGCCCACTACGCGACCTTCAGAGACTGCGACAACCGCATGATCTTTTTGACAGGACGCTAAGACTTCCGCGAGCCCGTAGACCGCTTCGTAGCCCGTAGCTTTGGCGGTATTCCAGAGTTCCAAAATCGCATCAGTGTCTGCTGAGTGATATTCCCGAATACGAAAAGTCATTCCAATTTCTCCCTCGCGTTATGAACCTAGGACGAGTCACATTGAACCGACTCTGGGTGTCACGACATTCCGAGGTATGGAACGATGGCGTCTGGATTTATCGTTTTTTGCGACAATCCTCACCTGCTGGGTTCTAATGTAGGTCATAGTCATAATGGCTGGCTGAGAGCTCGTGGCTGAGCACCATGGCCGCACCTTTCATCGTCTTCTTGTACCGAGCCTTATGGCTCAGATTGGCGGAAAAATGGTGAGCCTCGACGTCTTGAGTCTTGCGGCCACCAACCTTTTTCTCCGCCGGTGTTAGCTTTTGCCCTCGGCATCATTGCCGTGGGAATCAAAAGTGATTTGCGCCTCCCAGAAGCTTTCTATCAGGCAATTTCGATTTATTTGCTCCTGGGCATTGGTATCAAGGGCGGCGTTGCGCTGAGCAACTGAGAGCTTGCCGATATTTGGTTACCCCTCCTCGTCACGCTTGCTCTTGGGTTGGTCATTCCCGTGGGCGCGTTTTACTTCTCCGGTGCAATCACCAAACTCGACACCATTAACCGCGGAGCCCTCGCGGCCCACTACGGTTCCACTTCTCTGGTGACCTTTACTGCGGCACTCGTCTTTCTCGAATCATCAGGCCAATTTGTTGAAGGCTTCCTCGTCACCCTTCTTGCAGTCCTCGAAATCCCCGGCATTATCGTCGGTTTGCTTTTAGCTTCGCGAGGGAGAGAGCGCTCGATTGCGTGGGGGAATCGTTACGAGAGGTCCTCTCCGGGCGCTCTATTGTGCTGCTTGTCGGGGGACTTCTCGTCGGGGCGATCACGGGAAGCGCTGGCTTTGCCAGCATCGAGCCTTTCTTCGGGAGGCTTTTCACCGGCGTGCTGACACTTTTTCTTTTGGAACTAGGAATTGTCGCAGGTCGGAGATTCCAAGACATCAAAAAGACTGGTGCCGGCGTGGTCGTCTTCGGCATCGCGTTCCCTCTTATGGCGGGAACCACAGGGGTGGCGGCGGGGCTTCTCGCAGGGTTATCAGTTGGCGGGGCAGCGCTTCTGGGAGTACTGAGCGCCTCGTCTTCCTACATCGCTGCACCGTCCGCGGTGCGCCTGGCCTTGCCGGAGGCGAGCCCTGGGATTTACCTCACCGCTAGCCTGGGCATCACATTTCCCTTCAACCTCATCGTGGGCATTCCCATTTATTTCTGGCTCGCCGAAAGCCTCGAAGGAGTCCTGTCATGGAACTAGTCGATAAAAAGTTGCTCACCACTGTTGTCGAGAGCGCTTTGGAATCCCGCCTCCTCAGTGACCTCACCGCTGCAGGAATCAAGGGTTATACCGTCACCCTTGCCCATGGCGCAGGTTTGAGGGGACAACGAGAGGGTGACCTCCAGGGCGGCAACGCCAAAGTCGAATGTGTCCTCAGCGACACCGTCGCTGACATCATTTTTGACCTTCTCCACACGCAGTACTTTCGCCACTATGCGTGCATCGCATGGCTTTCACCTGTTCAAGTCGCACGGGGAGAAAATTACTAGAACACGGGAAAAGCCCCTCAATCGGCCCCGGTCCCGTGCCCCAGTTGAATCAGGGTGATTGTTGGCCCAGCGATTGAAAATACGACCGGGTCTTCCACATCGTCAAGACATGGGCGCATCTCAACCCGAACGATCGGAGCGCGGTAGATAATTTCGATCAAGAGTTTTGGCGTGAAAAGTTGGCCAGCGTGGGACAGTTCACAGCCGATGTCGATCGGGTGGGCCAAATAGATGTTGCACCAACCCGCACCCTCGAGCCAACCTCACAACTCTTCCGCGCAGCCACCGAGGAATACGCCGACAGCATTGCGTGCACTACTGAAGAGGACGCTACGAAGATGCACGAAATATGGCGCGGGCCCACAGCGCGCCTCTGGGCTGCCGAAGCGGAACATGTCTACGGCCGCGTTTATTGGGAGAGCAGCGAAATGGTTGCACCTTATTGGGAGTGGCTGATCGAGCCGGAGAATGTGCGACCGTGGGATGGGTCGTCAAGCTCTAGCGAGTATTCAGGCGACGGTGTAGACGCCCGTTTGGGCCGCGCTGGCGCTGCACCGAGTGCGGGGTAGTGACGATCTAGATTTTGACCGGATTGCCGGTGTGTGAGGAGACGCCTTCAGGCGCTTGCTCAAATCTCGTCACGTGATTTGCAATCGTTGGCCGGAGCTTGTAAAGCAAGTCAACGACCCTGCTGGGAACGTGGAACTCGTCTCGAAGCCGTTGCCACGGTAGATCCGCATCTAGCTCTAGGACTTCAATTCCAACGACGACGTCGAGTTCATCTAAGTCTACATTAATTCCACTCTCTAGCTCCTTAGTGGAAGCAACCTCATCGCTCGAAAGCTCGATGTAGGCCGCGTTCACGCTCCAATCAACCGTTAGTCTGATGGACACTTTTCTTACCTCCATGCTGCGGTCTTCACGATAATCGTGCCACTTAGGGGCCAGCGTTGTCCTACGACCCAGACCGCAAGCGTACCGCGGGAACCAAGGTCTTTGCTTAGACCAACCGAACCTTGTTTTGGGTCAGTCCAGGTCATAGTTGGGTCCTTCAACACTTGGACGACCTCCGTCTCTTCAATCCTCCGACTCGACATCCGCTGTCGAGCGTGGCCACTAATCGTGTAGTTCACCAGCGACCGCAATGTCGAATGCGAGACGCCGGACGTGCACACCATCGAGATAGATTAAGACCTCGTAGAGTCCACTCTGCAAGACGGGTAGCGCCACCCCGCTAGCGAACAACACGCCAATTTTGCCTGAGTACGGCCTGGCTTCTGGCCCCGGTTCAAGGTTCGCCGTCTGGACTAGCTCGTAGGCACCCTCCGGGCTGCTAATCCTGATCTCAAGCTCAACAGGGCTCTCGCCTTCCTGCATTCGCACTCGCCCGGCAATACTGGTGACCCAGAGGCTCGAGGTTCCCTTGACCTCACCATGTGTGTAACTTGCGCCGATTACCGAGAGCTTGCCTCCCTCGACACTGGCGTGATCAGCGAGGAACGCATAATCAAGATCGGCCATGTCATGAGCATAGTCGCCTGCGCCGACGCCGACCGTTGCGCTCTTGGCTGCGTCCTAGTGGTGTCCTATTGACCCTCTGGGCGTTGGCGCGCTCGTCGGGAGAATAACTGCACCCAACCCGACGAGAGGGGCTCTCCACGACATGAACTACGAGTGCGAACCCCCGGGAAATGAGGAGGCTCCCGGTCGTTCATCACGTGTTGGAGCCACCAACCTCGTTGTCGGACCCCTTCCCAACCATCGGGACGATCCGGCCATTGGGCGTGACCGCTGCGAGTACTGCGCGGGTGGGCGCTTCTCGCGACTCCGCTCGGCCGAGTCGTACCTAGGAAAGAGAGACCAGAGCACACTAAAGTAACCGCGCTCACGGATGAGGAGTTCTCTGCTTGATCCAAAATCAGGCAGCACGCCAGCCGTCAACTCCAGACGAGCAAGCCCGGGGACCAGGTCTTGTCGGAAACCTCGTCGTGAAAGACCATGTCGATGAAGGCGCGCATGAGTTCGGCCGCGAGGTCGACCGTCCGGTAGTCGGCGCAGTACGGCACGTCTTTCGCCTGCCTCGCGTATAGACGTCCCCAGGTTGGTGGGATGGTCAGCTCGGTGAATGGGATAAGCGATCGCACGCGGGCCTCTGCAACGATGGCGCGCCTCAGCGCGTAGGCGCTCAAGGTCTGTGTCTTGGCGATGACAACGAGATCGACTAGGTCCTTCTCCCGGCTCGACGGCCGTCCGCTGTAGTCGGCCATCGTCGCGCCGACCTTGTCCGCAATCTGGTCGACGATCGGATATAGGCGGTAATCGTAGTTTGGGAGCCGAGGCAGGTCGAGGTGGTTAGCTGGCACGGTGACCGTGACTTCGCCGGTGATGATGGCCCCAACCACGAGGTCGACGTGCAGTGCCTCCTTCTTGTCGGCACCGATGTAGATGTCGAAGTCGACGCCGTAGCCGTCGGTGTAGGTCTGCTGGTCTCCGCCGACGGCGGATCGGTGCTTCGTGTAGGCGAATCGGAAGAAGTCGCCGAGGTCGATGCTGGCGAGGCGGATTAGTTCCGCGAGCGCGCCGTCGAGCGTGTTGTTGGCGCGGAAAAGGTCGACGTCTGTGGTTCGTCGGCCGGATGCGACCCGAGCGAGGACTCCGGTGCCGCCCTTGAGGAGCCAGTCTGAGTCGCCGCGCTCGGAGAAGATCCGGCTGAGAAAGCGGCGAAAGTGCTCCTGGCGAATCCGGTCATGAGTAGCCATGGACTTGTCGGCGGCAAAGGTGTTTCCGGCAGCATCGCGGATCGCGTTCTCGACTGCGGCCCCGCTCCTGTAGGGCTCGGTCATGCTTCAGCCTCTTCCGGCGCGGTCCTCGTACGATCCAGCGCTGCGGTAGACCGCGCGAACTGCGTCCAGTCGATCGCTTTCATCTGTGCAGACAGGGCCACGTTCAGGTTCTCCGCCCACGTGCTTGTTGCAAGGCCCTCGAGGATATTGGCGGTCTGCAGCTGGGTCTGGACTGCGCTCAGGACGGCGCGCACCGACTCAAGCTGTATCTCCTGGGGGAGGGCCGCGCGCATCGCGCTCTGGAGCGCGGTCGTGTCGATCAGCGCAGCAAGGTCGATCTTCGGCATATGCATCAGATAGTTCCGCGCGACAAGCACACCGATCCCGTCCAGCGACGCAATCTGCTTGGCGATCGCCTCGCGGTCGAGTCCGGCGATCACAAGGAACTGATCGAGCAGGGCTACGCCGTCACCCTTGCGATGCCCATTGCGTTCCGCTAGCGGGGAGAGGCCATCCGCGAGCAGTCCGAGATCGAGCTCGAACTTCCGGCTCGCGTCACGCAGTGCGTCAGCGACGATCGACAGGTCCGTTCGATCCTCGACGAGGTCAGCGATCGTGCGTTCCGGCGTCGTCACGGGCAGCCCGTCGCGGATTGTGACATCCTCCTCTGGCAGGTCGCGTCGGCGGTAGTGGAGATCGGCGCGCTGCGTCTGACGACGGACCGGGGTGGTCAGCTCGGTCCGATTCGACCGGAGGTCGCCAATGTCATGCAGCCACGCGGCAGTCTGCCCGGAGACCACGACACCGCGGTGGCCGTCGCCGAGGCGGTCGCTTGCCAGGCGCGCGGGATCACTACTGAGCCACGCCGCGCGCACGTCGAGGTGGGAACCACTGGGTGCGCCAGCATCCTTGTAGACACCGTGCGCGAGTCGGACGAGATCGCCGGCTTCGGTTAGGCGTGACAGGTCGAGCCGGGTCACTCCGCGCATGGCAGCCTGGGCCGAGGTGACCATGCCCCATTGCGAGGCGGACATTTCGGCCAGTTCGCGGATCGCATTCCTTGCTTTCATGCTTGAAGTGTATCATCTAGATTGATACTAACCGAGTATCTCTATATACGTTAAGGCTCCTCACGGCACCGCCACCCGCCCCAGAGATTTCCTAGCTGAATCCTACGGACCCTCTCGGCGCTGGCTTGGTCGCCTGATCCTCCATGATCGCTCTTTCTGTTCCACACCTGTGTCGCTCGTTAGGAGAATGACTGCACCCGACGCCACGGGAGGCGCTCCACAACATGAAGTACGAGTGCGAACCCCGGGGCAAGCGGAAGCTCCCGTTCGTTCATCATCGTGTTGGAGTCACCAACTTTGTTGCCAGCCTTCTCCCCAACCATCGGGACGATCCCCCAGTCATCGGGCGTTGTCAGTGTGAGTACTGGGGGGTGGGCGCTTCTCGCGACTCCGCTTGGCCGACTCGTATCGGGAGAGAGAAACCAGAGCACACTAAGTACCAGTGGCAATGGGGTTCACCGATGCGGTTGGCCAGATGGCGGAACACAACATCTCTCGCTCTTACCAAGAACCCTGTGAAACAGCTAAAAAATGACGGAGACAGAGGGATTTGAACTCTGGATTCCTCGATCACATGAGATGCTTCTGGCTCATGTGGCCGGTGAATCACTGGGATCCTGAGTCGCTGTGACGCCCACTACTCGCCTGCGTATGTTGCCGGACGCACTCGGCTGTATCGACTCACTTACCGTCGGGCCGGCGACCGAGATTCTTGGCTGCGCGAACATAAGCATCGAGCCCGCGCCGTTCACCCACCGCGACGGCTTCCACAGCCACAGCGCGGACTTCGTTTGGAGTGAGCCGATACACGAGTCGATAGCGTGGCTTCTGGTTGTTGTCGACGTCGAAGTAGATCTTGCGGCAATCGCTGAGATCACCAGTAGCGACAAGCTCCTCAAGCTCCTGCCCGGTGAGGTTGCCTCTCGAAACCTCGACAAGCAGCGTCAGGGCGCGCTCCATGAGCTCGCGCGACGGCAGCGCGAAGAGATCACCTTCAAAGCCCAGGGCCTTGGTAAGTTGCAGAGCCACGAATCAGAGAGCGTCGAGGTCAATGCCGAGCTTGGCTGCAGTGTCCGAGAGAGGCGTGGCGAGGCCAGCAGCAGCGCGCTCGCGCACGATCTGGGCAATCTCAAGATCCTCGATCAACGGCAGCAGCGACGCGTAGAGCTCAAAAGGGATCACGACCGCCTCGGGCTTACGGTGCGCCCCGAACACAATCGGTTGCGCCGAGATTCCTTGGAGCCGGAATCGCTCGAGAGCCTTGGGAAGTTCCGTACGAATCTCACGGCTGGGCAACACGGAAAACGAGGCAGCGGTAGACATGCACCGACTCTAACGTTTGTGACCATGTTTGTGTACACATTTATACGTCAACTGTGCGAGATTCGGCCTTGGCTGTGCGCGAGATACCTGTCGGCCAGGTCTCCAACGCGAGTTTCGCCCACAGGTGGCGGCCGCGCAGTCAAGCGACGAATGTCCCTCGGGGCTTTCTATCTCGACGACTTGCCGTCCCGCTCGCCGGGTCGCACGGAGAATCGACGAGAGATCAATAGGCCATACAGTTCACAAGGCAAAAGCCCAGAGAAATACTGGGCGCATCACGGCCACAAACGCCCAGATCGGGCTGATTCTGTGGGCAGGATGTGGGCACGACCCGACCAGCACAAACAAAGTATTCGCTATTTATGCTGGTCAGAGGCGCTGTTTTTGGTGCGCCCGGAGGAGCGGAGACGGTGGTGTTCCGGTGGAATTTGAACCCTCGGAACCCGTAAGGGTTCTCCACCTTAGCGGGGCCGCTGTTTCCTAATCAGGGCCGACGTTATGCGCCTCGATCCACTCTGAGACAACTCTCACGCTGCATTATCTAGTTTTCTGGTACACATGGGGGAGACGCGAAACGCCCGTCTCGCGGAGGCCCCCGTCCGCGCTGTTGAATGGAATTCACTCGTGGTCATCTCCACGCCGCAACGTCCGGCTGTAGCATCACGCCGAACCACTTACACAAAAGTTCTTACAGGCCCTCACCCTGTCAGCTTTCCTGATAGCAGCGATCAGTCGTTGAGGCGTTGCGTCCAGTAGCCGGGTCTACGGGACTCGTGGGCGTAGGCGAGAACGCAAATCTCGCCCTCGCGGACGGCGTAGCCGAGGTGGTACGGGAATTTGCCGAGATTCCAGGTGCGAACCATCGGCTCACGCCGCCTACCCCGATACGGCGGCGCGTCAGGCCGATAGAGGATCAGGTCGGCTGCGGCATCGAAATACTCTCCGCGAGCCTCCGGGTGTTCGTTCCAGTCGCGCGTCACTTGCGACGCTGGGCGAGCAAGTCCCGGCCCATCGCCTGCGTCTTCCGGCCACTGCCGGCCTTGACCTTGCTGCTCATCAAGCCGCTGGTCGATGGCCTCATCCCAAGCAGCGTCGATCTTGGCCTGCTCCGTCTCATCGACGTGCTGGAGGGCGAGTGCGGCGATCTCGCGCTCCTCGGCATCGAGGGCCTTGCCTGCCTCAATGCAGTCCGACAGTTTCGGTGTCATGAATCAACTGTGCGGCGGTAGGCCGATAGCGGCCAGGATCGTGCTCACCCTCGCGGTTCGCTCCACCGGTCGGACGTGTGCGAAGGTGTTGCGCCACATGACCGCGGTGCGATCACCGATTTCTAAATGTGTCTCGAAGACCATGCCACCTGGTAGTTCGCATTGAGCTACCTGTTCCAGACATCCAGTTCGCGCCATCTCGCGGGAAACCCCATGTGCGTCTCGGGAGCAACTGGCGGCCCCGTCGGGAAGGAGTCCATCAATTCAACGAACCGCGCGCCCCAACGATCGTCGGGCCGAATCACAGAAGTGAGGTGCGCGAGAGTCGCGCAAATGCCGTAGACGCGAATCTTGCGATCGGCGTGATCGTTGAGGTGTAGCAGCGAGGGCGCGTTGTCGGGGATTCGTCCGATCTTGTAGGTGAGGCTCCGGTTCCAGAGGCGTGCATGATGCGCCGAAACGTTTCGTAAATAGTTCGCAACCTTCATCCACCGAACGAACACGGCGCCAGAAATCTGGCCCAACTCGCCGGCGACCTGCGACCGATCGCTGTCGGTCATGAACCCGTAGAGGCGGACCAGCGGGCCAAGTTCCATAGTCTCAGTCGCCACCCAGACTGGCAGGTTACCGTCGTACTTCTCCACATAGTGCTTTATGAAGTCCTCTGACCCGGCCGCGCGATCTTGATGCTCCAAATAGCGCTCGAGCCAGACGTCGAACATCGAACGTCCTGGCTCATCGCTATCCGGCTGGTTGGCGCGCCCTGAGTCGAGGTTTGCGGCATCGAGGTACCCGAGCGTGTGGCGCAGCCCAAGGTGGTAACCCACCTTTGAGCGCAATGCGATCTCGACGATCTCGATGGCATCCAACACGAGCAGTCGCAGGTCTCGATCGAAGCGCCACATGTCTTCAACCCAAGTGAACTGTGCCCCCGGGATAAATGAGTTGCTCCTGAACTGAACGGAGCTCTCGCGCGGTAGTAGCCGATATTCTCTAGGAAACGCGCGGTGCGCTCCTGATCAGGAATCGCGAGCCCTCGACTAACTAGCTTTTCAACTTGCTGGGTCAACGTGAGGTGCGGCTTGTCGTACTCCACTGGCGACCTCGCTACAAAAGAAAACCAGCCCGTACCCGAAGGGCAGAGGGGCTGGTGTTTATGTGGAAACGGTACCACATCGATGTGCCACGATGGGAACGCCCGTTCCAAGGTGTAACACTGGCCTGCTACGGGGGTCTCGATGTGGATGATTCCGGAGGTGTCATGGGTGCGGAGGAGATCCCGTCGGGGTTCCCGTCCGCACCGAAGGTGAACCCGATGCCGGCGGGCACGATGATGGCCGTCCCATTGAGGATCACGTCCGGATGGGCATGGAAATGTTCTACCGTCCCTGAGGCGGTCAGGATCGGCAGTCCCGCCGCACGGATCCACCCGACAGCCCCGACCGGGTTCAGGTCCCAGGTGGGGGCCGTGCCGGTGGGCACGGCCGAGGCTTGGCAAGATGTCAGGCCGACGTCTCAGCAACCGCACCCCTGGGCACCGTTCCCGAACTGGACGGGGCGTTTCGGCTGCGTTTGGTCTATGAGGGCTTCGGCCATCAGTGTTCCTAGCCGGCTGGCCTCTTCGAGAGGGATCACGGAGCCGTCTGGGTGGCTTTCGAGCCAGGGCTGTGCCGCCTCGGCGGAGGCGAAGAAATGCACCTGGTTGCAGAATGCTGAGCGGACGGCGCTCATGTCTTCCGGGTTGACCAACGAGACGACCGCACTGCTTGGTTCAACGCCGGTTACTCCACTGGTGGTTACGGTGACCCGTACGGGGACTCCGGTGGTATGGCAGACGGACTCGATTCGTGCTGAAGTGCCGAGGATCGCAGGGAAGATCAGCGTGTCCAGGGCGCACCAGGTGTAAAGCGGTGTTCCGTCGATTTCGATGTGATGGGGGGTGGGTTTCAGGGTCAGGCCCTGGCCGATGATCCGCCCGGCATCGTCATATTCGGTGTCCGGAACGCTGGCGAGTGCCCGGATGACTTCGGGCATCGTCTTGCTGGCAGCTGCCGCTAGGGCGCCGAGTTCGACCGGTTGACCCTGTGCGAGGAGCCGCATCAGCGGCACCCAGATGTCGGGGTCTAGCCCGGTGGCTTGAGAAGTGAGGTGCTCGGTGAGATTCAGTGTGTTCGTCATGGTGATATTTTCCGTTCTATTCGTGAGTTGGCGCGGTTAGGCGGCGCAGCAGGAAAGTTTGGAAACGTCGGTGTTGAAGGATTGGGCGGCGATTTTGATGCCTTCGGCCATGGTCAGGTACGGGCTCCACATGTGGGCGACCTGGTCGACGGTCATTCCGGCTTCCAGGATGTAGACACCGGCCGCGGCGATTTCTCCGGCGTCTTTGGCGACGGCGGTGATGCCGACAATGCGCCCGGTGTTATGGTCGGCGACAATCTTGATGAACCCGCGAGTGTCCCGATTCACCAGCGCCCTGGGTACGTACTCCAACGGCACCACCCCGCACTGGCAGCTGATGCCCGTACCGTTGGCTTCCTTGTCCGTCATCCCCACCGCGGCCAGTGCCGGGCTGGTGAAGGTGACCCGCGGAAGATGGGAATAGTTGACCTCCCGGCCAGCATTGTTGAACGCGTTCTCCACCACCAGGGCACCGTGGTTGGCGGCAACGTAGACGAACTCGCGGTGCCCGGTGACATCCCCGGCAGCCCAGATCCTCGGGTTCGTGCTGGTCAGCATAGTGTTGACGACGACCTCACCTTTCTCCCCGACCGCGACGCCGACCGCGGCCAGGTTCAGGCCTTCCGTGACTGGCCGGCGGCCGGTGGCAACGAGTATTTTGCTCGCCCGGAATTCCTGCTGCCCGCCATCTACTGTTGCGGCCGCGACAACGTCGCCCGTGGACTGGTCGGTGCGTACCGCGGTCACGGTGGCCCGGCGGATGACGCGGATGCCCTCATCGGCGAAGACACCAGCCAACGCCCGGGATGCTTCCGGTTCCTCCGCCGAGGCAAGTCTGGAACGGACCAGCATGGTCACCTTCGAACCCAACCGGGCGAACAGTTGTGCCTGCTCCAGGGCCACGTACCCGCCACCGAGAACCAGCAGCGATTGCGGAACCTCGTCGAGTTCCATCGCGGTCGTTGATGTGAGATAGCCCACACCGGCCAACCCGTCGATCCCAGGCGCCCACGGGGTCGAGCCGGTCGCGACCAGGTAGTGGGTTGCGCGCACCGTTTCCACGGTTCCGTCGGCGTCTGTGATCTCTAACGCGGGGTCGTCGACGGTTCCGGCGAAGGCGGCATTGCCTTGCCGCAGCTCCCACCCGTAGTCGTTGATCAGGTCCACATATTTCCCGGCCCGCATCGTTTCCACCAGAGCGCGCTTGCCGTTGATCAGCTCCGGCATGTTCACTGGGTCGACGCTGGCGCTGATTCCGGGGAACCGGCCCGAATCCAGGGCAACATGGCGTGCGTCGGCGGCAGCCAGCAAAGCTTTGGAGGGTACGCAACCGGTGTTCACACAAGTGCCACCAATCGTGCCCCGCTCGATCATCACTACCTTCTTGCCGAGGTTGGTGGCCCGGATAGCGGCGGCAAACGCCCCGCCGCCGGAGCCGATGATAGCGAGGTCGAAAACGGGTACTGAACGTTCGGACATGAAACCTCCACGGAATGTGTCTGCATAGCAACCGGCCTTAGGCAGAGTGCCTGACTGGCTTTGCTATGCCCCACTCTGCACCTTCCCCTATAGTGGAAGGTCAAGGGCGAGATTGCATGGGAACAGATCGGAAGGCGTATTGTGCGCATCGGTGAAGTGGCCGCGGCCACTGGGATGACGACGAAGACACTCCGGTTCTACGAAGGCCGAGGACTCCTGCCACCGGCACGTCGGGCACCTAATGGCTACCGCGATTACGGGAACGAGACGATGGACCGGTTAGATTTCATCCGCCGCGGCCGGAACGCCGGGCTCACCTTGGCCCAGATCGGCGAGATTTTGCGTGTCCGCGACGCAGGCGATGCCCCCTGCGCCCACGTACGAGACGCACTGGCCAGACAGCTCACAGGCCTGGACCGTCAGATCGCCGAACTGGTGGCGCTCACAGCCACCATCGCCGAATATCACGATACGTTCGCCACGGCCGATCCCGTCGCCTGCGACCCCGAACGCATCTGCAGCTACCTCTGACGAGGGCAAGCGACGATCAAGGGTCAGGGTTGCCGTTGACCCGGGTCGGGGTGCAGCAATCGTCCTCCGCAGCCCGCTGGTCCGATTCGTCTGCTGCGACTGACCGGCGGGATCTGATCCTGCGTAACATCGCGCCGATCAGGATCGCCACGACCAACACGCCGCCCACGGCGAGGATCAACAGTTGATTGCTACTCACCCAGGTCGACAGGGGGCCCGCGATCCGAGACAACGCTGTCGTTCCAGGTGCCCCGCCGAAAAGTTGGGGCAGCCAGTACACGAGCAGATACCCGCCGGATAACGCCAACACGATGCCGGTGATCCGATTCATGTGGGGCATCAAACGGCGAAGGTATCTAGTCATTACCGTGCCAGCGAAAGTGGTGACCACCGAAAGAGTGATCAGAAGAACACTGGAACCTGCCGCGAAGGCGGCGAATACCAGCAGCACGGATCCCCACCCGGTGCCGGCAAGTGCTTGAGTGACCACCGCCAAGAGCAGGGCCAAGCTGCACGCCGCCGACGCCAGTGCGTAGCCGACCCCGAACGCGAACATCCCGCCAGATTTGCGGTTCCGCCCCACCGAACTGAGAGCCGTCCACCCCAGCGGAATTCGGAGGCCGATAAGCATCCCAAGACCCAACAGGATAAACACGGCGCCCAGCACGGCGGCCAGCCAGGGGATCGCCCCGATCAAGGGGCGCATGCCGACGGCCACAAGCAAGCCGAACACGGTAAACGTGCCGGTGAACCCCAGAGTGAGAGTCACACCGGACCTCAGCCCAGCAACAAGACGCGCCCATGACCCGCTGGTCGTGTCCGCGGTTGCTGTTCCGGTGCCGTAGGCAAGAAAGGCCGGCAGGACCGCGAAGCCGCACGGGTTGATCGGGGCCAGCATTCCAGCTCCGAACGCCAGAATGAGAAGGGCGGTCATCGGGTCCCTGCCTTGGTCAGAGCTTCGCGGATCTGTGCCGCGCTGGGATCCACTCCGCGGAACACGACGGTACCCGACGCGTCCAGCACGACCACGGTGCTCATATTCTGCACCTGGTACGCGATAATCAGTTGTGCATTCTTATCGGTCGCGAACGCCAACGCCGAAGCATTATTCTGGGACAGGAACGAGGTGATGTCGGCTGCCGACTCGGAAGGGTCAACGTCGACTGCAACATAATTTGCCCCCTGTGGTGCGCCGCGTTGCACATCAGCCAATACCGTGCTCCCCGCCCCGCAGCTTGGGCAGGCGGTCGAGAAGAAGAACAACACACTCGGCTTCGAACTCGGCACGGATACCCGGCCGCCATCCACAGTCTGCGCCGTGAAGGACCCGGCCGCCGCGGATGAGTTAGCCGGCGGCGGATCCTGCGCAACCTGGGTCGTGGTGCAGCCGGCGAGGCCAAGCCCCGCGATGACAAAGACAAGAATCCCGAGAAGCCACGGCCCGCGCAAGCGCCTACGCGGATGCCATGTAGGTGTTGCGGAGTCGCCGCTCATCGCTGAAGCCCATCCATGCGATCAGCGTGCCCCTGGACGGATGCTGGCTCCGCCACAAAAAAGCTCTCGGCCTGTCGCTTCGCGGCGGATCGGCGGCGAACCACCCACCATATGAAACCTGCGGCAAGGACGACCGCTGCCGCGATGACCCATGGGTTACCCAGAACAGAACCGACCACGCCGACCACGCCGGCCGCACTGACGAGGCCAACACCGAGCAACAGTGCGCCACAGCATGCGGCAGGAATCACCAGAATTCCAATTGTGGCCAGCACCGTTTTCCCAGTGCCCTGTTTCGAACTCAACGACATAACAAATTCCTTCCAAAGCACCGGTGGACAATCTCCACTCGCGACCAAGCCACGGCCGAGCAAGCAGCTACTCTCAACAACAGTATCAACCTTCCCCCATAGGGGAATGTCAAGCCGAAACTATCCAGCACTGTCATCCTCGATGACCTGGTGCGCTGGACCGGCCGACCCCGCGACGAGCGTGAAAACAAGCGTCCCCGACCGCTGGAACAGAAAACTGGCTACTTTTTCAGATGCAGTGAGCTTTGCAGCACTAGATTGTGCAGTTGCAACGTCTACTCTGCGCTCTGGCAGGTCTTCAACAGATGCTTATCCATTACTGATGCCACTATTCGGGTAAAAGCAACCCGTCAATTTTTGCCGCACAAATAAAATCGTTTTCAGTCAGTCCTTTGACCGAGTGAGTGCTGTAGCGCACGCGACATGTGTTGTAGCTGACTGAATTCACCGATGAATACAACAACCGCAGACCCCACCGGTCCTTACCCCACCATGCAACCCCTGCCACTCTCTATTCACGCATGCCCACAGCAACCCCCCAAGGGTCCCGCGACCACGACACCCACAACCGGGTCCGGCGCGACCGCGTCGATTCCTCAGGATCCATCACACTGCGTGTCAACAGCAAAATGCACCACATTGGAATCGGGCGAACCCACGCCCGAACCCACGTCATCGTCCTGATTCAAGACCACGACGTTCACGTCATCCACGCCACCACAGGCGAAGTCCTCAGAGAGCTCACAATCGACCAAACAAGGGACTACCAGCCCCAAAAACAAAGAAAACTCCCGAACCCCTGAGGGTTCACAAGTTTCCTATGTCTTGAGAGAGCACAGAGCGGAGACGGAGGGATTTGAACCCTCGGAACCCGTAAGGGTTCTCCACCTTAGCAGGGTGGTGCACTCGGCCGGACTATGCGACGTCTCCAGAAGTGTGGCCGTGGCCCCACTACCCCGATAACTATATCGACCCGGCGACTAGCGAGGAACCGTGCAGGTCTCATCCCCGGCAGTCTGGCCCACTAAGCCCTCGACAACTTCCGTATCACTGGGATCAGCAGGTGAATCCACGGCCCCATCATCAGTAGCGGTTGACCCATATCCTTCTGCTCCCGCTGCGACAGTGAATGCTTCATCCAGCTTCAACCGAGACAGAACATCAGCCGCCAATGCTTCAGAGGGAATCACCCTGCCCGGGTATAGCTCGGGATCTGCATCCAGAACGGGGAACTGAATAAAGACGATGTTCTCATTTGGTATTCCCCGCAACGCCCTCGCCATCGCCACCATCACGTCAAGGCTGCCCAAGCTGGTGGAGAGCACCATGGTTTGGGCTGCAACCTGCGCTATCGAGTAGAGCTTCCCGACGTCATTGAGAACGCCGTCTTCTTGCAGAGTTCGGACCAAAGCGGACATATAGACCTGCTGGGATGAAATTCGAGAAAGATCGGAGCCATCACCCACCCCTTTGCGTGTTCTAAGAAAGGCGAGAGCTTCATAACCTTCGAGGGTGTGAAATCCGGCTTCTGGAAGGTTAATGCCCGACCACGGGTCAATCAGAGGGGCGCTCACGCATACTTCAACCCCACCCACCGCGGTGGAGAGCTGCGCAACACCGGCAAAAGTCATCAACCCCGCATAGCCCACATCTAATCCTGTGAGTTGCTCAATGGTCAGTGCCACACACGGCAAACCCCCAATACCCATGGTGGTGTTCAAGGGCGCCATCGTGCGCGGTGCGGACTCCGTGTCGTCCACCTGGGGACAGGCCGGGATGTCTAAGAGGATATCCCGGGGGAAACTGATCACCACAGCGTTTTCGTGGTTCTCCGAGACGTGAACCAAGAGGTTCACGTCGTTGAGCTCCGTATCAATGAACTCGAAACTTTCTCCCTGGCCAGCCCTGGTGTCAGAGCCCACAATGAGAACGTTGAACCCCCCATCAATTTCTCCAATGGTGGGCAATACCGGTTCCGGGGCATTGTGCAGTTCGACGGTGACGTTGCTGGATTGAAGATTCTGCAGAGTGAGGCCAATAACGCTTCCCGCGCTGAGGACGAGAACACCGACAGTTCCCCCCGCAAGCGCCGCAATGAGTTTCCAGCCCGCCAAGCGCTTGCGCTGGAAGTGTAAAGGGTCGGGGTAATCTTCTCCCGATTCGAAAAGCTCGGGGACAGCTGGCCTGGCGTTATCAGCCACAGGTTTCCCCCCTCCCTTGCGCCGGTGTGCAGGTGGCGGAGGGCGCGGGATTCGAACCCGCGAGACATTTCTGCCCACTAGTTTTCAAGACTAGCTCCATCGGCCGCTCGGACAGCCCTCCGTCC
>JBDNHE010000011.1:0-10843 GCA_041688945.1 Gemmatimonadota bacterium
ATGTACTGGCAGCCCAACTGGTTCGATACCACACAGGCGTACGGTTCGTCGTGGGCGGGCAACTATTTCCGCACGGATACGCGGACCGGCGACATCCTCGGAATCACACCGCAGGAGGCGCCGGGCGAGAACTACCGCTGGGACTTCGCTGCCCCGATGATGGCCTCGCGACACAATCCAGACGTTGTGTATGTCGGAGCGCAGTACCTCTTCCGGTCCACCAATCGTGGCAGCAGCTGGACCAAGACGGCAGACCTGTCGCGCGGTATCGATCCGGACACCATGACCATCATGGGGGTGCCGGTCGGCGACATTACGATCTCGGCCAACGACGGCGTTTCGGGCTTCGGAACTATCGTGACCCTCTCCGAGTCCCCGCTCGATCCGGCAATCCTCTGGGTGGGTCTGGATGACGGGAATCTGCAGGTGTCCCAGAACGGCGGAGCGTCGTGGACCGAAGTCAGCGGCAATCTGCCGGGAGCGCCCGATGGAACGCAGGTGTCTCGGGTAGCGGCATCGCACGCTGCGCCGGGAACGGCATGGGCCGCTCTGGATGCTCACCGCGATGGGGACTTCGCCCCCTACATCTACCGGACGACGGACTTCGGACAGACCTGGACGGCGGTTCACGCCGGTCTCCCGTCAGGCTCCGTGCTCTCCCTGGCCGAGCATCCCGACAACACGTCGGTGATCTTTGCCGGAACCGAGCACGCTCTGTTCGTTTCGACCAACACGGGTCAGAGCTGGGCGCGAGTACCGAACACGCCAACCACCGCCTACGACGACCTCATCATCCACCCGCGCGACAAAGACCTGGTGATGGGCACCCACGGCCGAGGCATCTGGGTGATGGACGACACCGGCCCGATTGCCGAGTGGACGCAGCAGGTCGTGGCGTCTGATGCACACCTCTTCTCGGTTCCGAACCGTGAGATTTTCGTCTACTGGAAGGACACGTCATATCGGGGTATGGCCGAGTACGCGGGTGTGAATCCGCCCAACGGCGTAGAGGTCACCTACCGCCTCGGCGCGGGATCGGGGCCGGCAATTCTGCGCGTCCACAACTCCGATGGCCGGCTGGTGCGCACCATGCAGGTCCCCTCAACTCCGGGCACACACCGGGTGAACTGGGACATGCACTGGGGATTCGACGAAGCGGGCGACAGCTGGGAGCGTTGGGATGACGAGCTTCTGAAGCGGCCTCTCGACCGAGCTGGTGATTTCTGGGTATCGCCCGGCGTCTATCGCATCTCGATCGAAGCGCGCGGAATCACCAGTGCGCAGGGAATGCGAGTTCTGCCCGATCCGATCAGCGACCTCACGCAGGCCGACTACGATGATCGCGAGACGTTCCTGCTTGGGGTCAAGGAACTCCAAGGCCAGTTGCAGGAGCAGATGGATGGCGCGGACCAGGCCACGGCGCAGGAGTACCGCGGGATGATGCGGACGCTGCAGCAGGCCCTGGGGCTGGGCGGTGGCCAGGCGCGCCAGGGCTCCATCGGGCCGCCGACGCAGCAGACTCGGGACGCGGTCGACGCGGTCCGGCGGGCAATCGCCGGGATGTAGCCGACCGAAAGGCCAGCCTCGTTCCATGGCTGGGTGTGCGGCCCGGATCACCTCGGTGGTTCGGGCCGTTCTGCGTTACCGAGCCAGCAGCCAGACCATCCCGACGGAAGCCGTGATTCGGATCACCTCGGGAGTGAGCATGGAGTCTTGGATGGCCTATCGCCCGATACTGAAGATCGGGATCTGGACCCGCTGCTGATCCGGCCCTCCGGGATCGTTCGTGCCGGAGGAGTTGTCAGCGATGTTCAGAATCGCCAAGACGATCACGCTCCCGATCGCCACCATCGCACCGGTCCGCGCGACGCTGAGTCGCTTCTCTTCAACGCGAATCACCTGTGCCCAGGGAAAGCTCACGAAGGTGTTGAACCCGGTCTGCCCCGCATTGGTGTTCGGGTCCCTGATCGTGAGCCCCACGACCCGGTCAGAACTCTCTCGAATGGTCCCCTGGATCGAAGTGTCGAGCGAGCCGAGCAACTCGACCTGTCGGACAGCCTCCTGCCGCTCAATCTCAACCCGAACCGACTGCCCGGGCGTGACCGTCGAAGGGTGAATCTGGGCGTAGGAATGGCAGCCGGCGGTGGCGACCAACAAGAGCAGGCTGAGACGGCGCATCTGACTAGTCACCTGGTTCTCCGGGGTGTGCGAACTGCATTTCAAGAGTCCCGGCTCGGGCGGCCGGCTCATCAACGAAAAAAAGCGGGGGTGGCCGTCCTTGGCCACCCCCGCAGTATACCGCCTCAGTGCTGGAAAAGATCAGCCACCACTAAGGTTCGTGTTCACGCGACGCTCTTCATCCGAGATTGGGAAGCAGGTGTCGCGGCTAGCTGCGAAGGGATCGGCAATCACGCCGCCATCCGCTTTCCAGCGGTGCAGGTCCCACAGGCGCCGACCTTCGAGCCACAGGTTGGCCGCACGCTCAAAGTGCATGACTTCCCAAGCGGCCGCATTGCCGGTCGGCGTGGCCAGAACGGCCATTCCAGCGTCCACACGGGCAGCGTTGATGTGAGTCATCATCCCGGGGATGTTGTTGGAGCGAAGAGCCGCCTCGGCGCGAAGCATCCGCGCTTCCCGGCCGTGCGTAAGCGCCACATCCGTGTCTTCGTCCAGCCATTTGCGCTGCTGGTAGAAGTCGGTCTCGCCGTCCTGACCCTTCTGCACCTGTCCGGCGTTGTCGAACACGATCCGCCACGGGACACGAGTGTCATCCGTAATGCTCGCCCAGGACGTATTGAACACGGTCAGCTCGCGCCGATCCGTGGTCTCGTCGACCAGGTCATTCAGAACCGCACCAGACGTGGTGCTGAAGACCGCATCGTAGGTGAACCCGAGGGGCACCTGCGAAGCGTCGGTCGCTGCAGCCGCCCAGTCACCGAGCCAGGCCCGGACCGAAGCCCGTCCACCATACGCGGCCGTCACAATCTTGCTGACGCCGGCAGCCCCACCGATCTCAATGGCACGGCTGAAGTGAGCGTTCGCGCGATTGAAGTGTTCCGTCCGCTGAACCTCCGGGCCCCCGTCGATCGTTGAGGTGCACTGCACCTCTCCAAGCAGGCGGTTGGCGAATCCGGCCAACAGGTAGGCTCTGGCCACATCCCCGCTCTTATTGAAGAGCGCAGGCGCGTAGAACTTCTCGATCCTTGCGAGTCCATTCTCAGCCACCCAACGGGCCTGCTGCATGGAACCGAACTCACCGTTCCAGTCCTCGGGCGCCTGAAGCAGGATGCCGCGAGGAAAGGTGCCAAAGTCGTAACTCCCGGAATGCCACAGATCTCCGGAAGCGAGCGCCAGATCCAGCAACACTCCATCCATGGCCTGGCTCAGGTCATAGGACATTCCGGCCACCAGGCCCGGAATCGCCTCCGCTGTATTCAGGTCATCGTCCGAAATCCGCCCGGGTGCCTCCACCTCAAGGGAGAGCACATCCGAGCAGGCTCCGAGTGGGACCAGGGCGGCCAGCACGGCCAACCGCGTCCACTTCATTTGCTTGTTCATGGTTTCTCTCCTCATCAGAACGTCACCCGAAAGCTCAGATAGAAATTGCGCGGAGCCGGAAGGTTGTAGTACTCACGGCGACCGTAGTCGGCGGTACCATCGTAAATTCCGAACTCTGCCCGGTCACCGAAGTCTTCCACTTCAGGATCAAGACCCGTGTAGTCGGTCCAGGTGAAGAGGTTGCTTCCAGCCAAGGTCACGCTCGCGCGGCTCGCGAAGTTGGCAACAAAACGCTCCGGAATCTGGAACGTCAGCGCCAGGCTGCGAAGCTTCCAGAAGTCCGCCGACTCAATCCAGAAATCAGAACTGGCTCCACCGATTCCATTGAGGCGGCACTTGGCGCGCTCCTCGGCGGTGAACTGCGAAACCGCAGCGTCGTTGCCGCCGTCCTGTGCGACAAGTCCAGCCTGCACATCGAAGCACGGGAACCACACGCCGCGACGACCATTCTGGTAGCCGGTGTAATTCGGCAGGTAGTGACCACCCTGGTGCTCGAAGAGCACGTCCAGGGTCAGTGCGTTGTTGAACTGCAGCGTCGAGTTGAGCCCGATGGTGCGCGTCGGGTTCACTGCACCGTAGTACTGATCGGACTCGATCTGCGGCTCAGCCAGATCGTTCGGGTTCATGACCTTGTCGCCGAAGTAGGACGGGACCGGGAAGCCCTCACGGACGCCGGCCTTGTTGTCCGCGAATATTTCCTGACCAGCAAGGTCGATGGCCTCGTTCTTGTTGAAGCCCATGTTGGCCCGGAGCGTCCAGTCGAACGTGTTGTTGCGCAGGACATTCGCCGTGATCTGGAACTCGTTACCCGAGCCCTTGATCTCACCAACGTTCTGGATTGAGCTGGCCAGGAAGCCGTTGGACGGCGCCAGCGTTACCGGCACCAGAGCGTCGGTGGTCTTGGCCTCGTAGTGCGTGGCCTCCAGCCCGAAGCGCCCGTTATAGAACGAGGCGTCAAAACCGAATTCGATTTCGCGCGTCCGCTCCGGACCCACCAAGGAGTTTCCGACGTCACCGGGGGTGAATCCACCCGAACCGGCCTCTTCGGTCACGGGTGACCAGGTGCGCAGCTTGTCGAACACACCGGGAGCCTTACCGGACTCACCGACGGCAGCACGAAGCTTGAACGCGTCAATCCACTCGGTGGGCCAGAAGTCGTAGTCCGACAGGATCAGCGAGGTGCTCAGCTTCGGGTAGTACTGCAGCCCGAAGTCGTCACCGAACGCGGAGTTCCCGTCAACGCGCAGACCGGCGGTAAAGAAGAGCCGGTCGTCGATGCCCACGATCTCCTGCAGGAAGAAGCCAGCGTTCGTGACCTCAACCACCTGATCGTCGACCCTCGGCGATGCCGAACCCGACGTCAGGATCGGGCGCCCCGGACTGGAGAAGTCCGCGGTCTGGTTGTACCCCTGGCGGGCGCGATCACGGAAGATCTGCCCACCCCACGAAAAGGTCGATGCGAATCGATCGCCGAACGTGTTCTCAAATGAGCCCGAGTAGTCGAGCGACAGCTTCTCGCGCTTGTCCGCCGTCAGGGCGTAGTTGCCCAGCGGGCTCCGCAGGTGGCCGAACTTCTCCCACTCCTCGGACGTGACCCGCAGGAAGTCCCAGCCGATGGAAAGACGATTGGACAGGGACTCGGAGGCCGAGTGGGTCAGGATAAGACCTGTGGTGTAGCGGTCGCTGCCCGCCGTGTTCTCGGTGTCGAACAGGTAGCGGTTGGTAACACACAGGACCGAAACGTCGGCACAATCATCTGCCTTTCCGCCCTTGAAGTTTCCGTTGGTCCCACGGCCGACGTTGAGCAGGAAGCCGTCACCATTGTTTCCGTCTTCCACAAACTGCGACGACCGGCGTGTGTAGGCCGTGTTGAGCGCGATGCCCAGTTCGTCGATGGGACGGAAGTCGAGATTGGCCCGGAAGCCGCCGTCCGTTGAACCCTGCGTCGGAAGCGTGCCCTCGGCATCGGAGTAGTTGGCCGAGACGAAGTACGAGACGTTCTCGCTACCACCGCGAACCGAGAGCGAGTACCGCTGCTGCACACCATTCTGGAAGAACGAACCAGACGACGGGCAGGTCGGGTCCTCAAAGAAGACCTTCTCGCCCAGCGTGCTGCTGCTCTGCGAGAGGCCGTACATGGTCTCGTTGCACTGCGTGTAGAGCTGCGTTGGGTCGTTCTTGTCACCGATGTGGATCATGCTGGCGAGGCCCGTGGTGATCTCCGCCGACCAGATCGGCGTTCCCGAGACTCCACGCTTGGTGAAGATCTGGATCACGCCGCCGGCCGCTTCCGTGCCATAGAGCGTAGTGGCTGAAGCACCCTTGATGACCTCAATCCGCTCCACGTCGTCTGCCGAAATGTCCTGCAGCGGCGAGAAGGAAGCACGCGAGGACGAACCCGCCGAAATCGGCAGGTTGTAGACGCGCACGCCGTCAATGTAGACGAGCGGCTCAGGCGTCTGCGAAGCCGTGTTCTGGCCGCGGATGCGGATGGAACCACCCGTACCCGGCTGGCCACCACCGGGAACAACCGTCACACCAGGAATCCGCCCGCCGAGCACATCCTGCGGGTTGATCAGGGGAAGGTTCTCGAAGTCACGCGAAGTCACAGCGTCCAGCGAGTTGCCGACCTCACGAGCGCGAACTTCGGCAGCGGTACCGGTGACGACGATCTCTTCAAGCGAGACCGCGGTCTGCTCGATCGCGAAGTTCAGCGTCGAGGTTCCGTTAGCGGTCACGTCGACATTCTTCCGAGCGACGGCGTAACCGATGCTCTGAACGCGAATGGTCCGCGAACCGACCGGCACGTTTGTCATGATGTAGCGGCCATCGGCATTCGTCAGAACACCAATATTGAGCCCATCTACCACAACCTGGACACCAACCAGCGGAGCCATGTTGGTCGCGGACGTTACCTGTCCAACGACGCGGCCCGTCTGCTGTGCCTGAAGCCCGGGGGCCAGGATGGTAAACAGGGCAGCGGCGATCCCGAGGGACCATCGCCGTGCGAATGATCGAACCGTCATGCTCGTCTCCTTAGATAGGAATGAAACGAATCAACTGAGTTATCCTCCGCGGCCGGGACCTCACACCACCCATCCCCCCACGCTTCGGCCAACGCTACTGCGCGGTAGCAGTGCAGCTTCTGATCTCCTCCTCTCGAAGTAATTGACAATGAGGGCCTCACTGGGAGAGCCCGCTAGAAACGGTACAGTACGCCCTACAAATCCGTGTGGTCAACCACTTTGTACCTCTATGACTTGGGCCGACGGCAGTCCGTCCGCAACCAGAAGAATTCTTCTGGGAACGCCTGGACCCGCTGCGCCGATGGAATTTCGATAGGGCCGCGCGATGAATGGGCGGCCCTGAAGCGGACCTTCCGACAAGTCGAAGGCCGGCTCAATCGTGATGACGTGGTGCCAGAGGGCGTTCCCCTGCCCGTCTTCACCGTCCAGCAGCATCGGTGTGGAGAGACCCTCCGGCAGATGCAGACCAAGCAGATCAGACACGCGCGTTGAGGTCCACTCGTCGCCCGGCACGTCTTCCACTCCGGCGTTGCGGTAGTCCTGGGCGCCGGAGAAAGGACCCGTCCCCGTGTCGTCCCTGGAGGTCAGCAGCCCCAGTTCGTCCGGCGTAAACTTTCCGTAGGGGATCCAGACCTCGGGGGAGGTCTGAGAGACGACCCAGCCTTCGTAGGTCCAGCCCGGCTGCAGCGGCGTGACCCGCACTTCCCGCGTGCCGTGTGCGTTCTGGGACGGAAGCAAAGTAAACAGCCAGAGCCCGGCAGCCTCCGCGGACGGATAGCCATCCTCCGCATTGTTGCTGGTCGTGAAAAGCGAATGGGCGCCCGGTTCGGGTTGGAGTGGCCGGCCATCGGTCAGCGCGCCTTCGAGTGTGAGATCGGCAGTGCTACCCGAGAACGTCCCTTTCAGAAAGACCGATCGGGACGGGCCCGGATCTGAATCGCCGGGTGCCTCCAAGGTCACGAACACACCGACAGGCCGATTGATTGGTACGGTGATGTCGAATGGTGCCAGCGCCGACTCGTTGGTCGACGAGGGGATCCTCCCAACGGAGACCGTGTCGGTACCCGCGTACAACCAGACCGCGAGCGTGCCCTGATCCGGGTGGACCGCAGTCACATTCTGGAAGGTCAGACGAAGGTGCTTCCCCTGATCCGGAGTGACCGGGTCCTCACCGCACGCAGCGCCGACGGCGGCCGTTGCGACGACGACGAGAAGAGTTCGGAAAGAATGGCGACGGGTCATCTTGGAATCGTCAATCCGCTATGGACCGCGGCAGGGGCCTGAAAAAGCGCGCCCTCGATCGTGGTCAGGTCCGAAAGGCTGTTGAGGAAGGCGATGAGATCCTCGATCTGTGGCGATGTGAGTTCCAGCGGCTTCACCGCAGGATCCAGCTGAGCGGCCCGGACTGAGGAGTGGGCGCTGGTCCCGGTGTTCTTGAACTCGATCACCTCCCTCAGCGTGGCAGCCGTCCCGGCGTGCAGATAGGGAGCAGTCTGTGCCACAAAACGAAGCGGGGGAGTCCGGAAGGAATACGGGGTACCGCCATGCTCACCCCACCCCAGGTCGTCTCCCGGCGTGGTGTCCCGACCCAGTCCATCCTGCGCACCCCCGATCACGTGCATCGAGAAATCACTCAGCATGGGTCCGGTGTGGCACGAAACGCATCCGGCCTCGCCGACAAACAGGCGCAGGCCGCGTGTCGCAGCGGGCGTCAGGGCTGAATCATCGCCCTCCATGTAGTGATCGAAGGGCGACTCCGGCGTGACCAACTCCCGGATGTAGGCGGCGAGAGCCTGCCGGAGCGTCGCATGAGTCACGAGCAGGTCGGCTGATCCTCCCGCAGTTGCAGCGACCTCGGGGAAAGCAGCCATGAAGTCATTCAGGTAGGCAGGAATCCCGCGAAGCCGGGCCAGCACCGAGTCGATGGCGACCTCTTTGGGATAAGTCAGGCCGCGGAGCTCGTTATCGGCAGCAATCGGGTTCAGGACCTGGTCTTCCAGCCCAAAGGCGCTGCCGCTCCAGAACATCGTGCCATTGGTGGTCGGAGTCGGGCTCCCTCGCCCGTAGATTCCGGCATTGAAGACCGTTGGACTGTTCCGAGGCATCAGGCGCAACGGCGCCGGACCCGGGTCGGTGCGATCGGGGCCCAGCCCCGACGCCCCCGCCCCACTCGGAAACTGACGCCCATCGGTAAAGGCCCGGTCGGGCAGGTGGCAGGTTGAACACGCCACGTCCTGGGGGCCTGAAAGAATCGGGTCAAAAAAGAGCATCTGACCCAGCTCGACCTTTGCCATGCTGAACGGGTTTTCTGTGGGCCGGATGGGTAGCGCAGGCATGGGGGCGAGACCTGCGGCAACCGCCAACTCACGTGGCGTAGCTTCGGACGGAGGGGTCGGCTCGCTGGTGGAGTCACCGCAAGCCATCAGCATGAACGGAATCAACCGCGAGAACCGGATCACCCAGGGGCCACCTATCTCAGGCCACCGGCGCAACCTCGCCTGGGACCAACCGCCCATCATGGTCCGCCGCCCGAAAAGTCCATCTCGACGAACTGACCGCGCAGGACCTCGGCTACTCTGATCGCGTCGCTCAGGACGCACCCCGGCGCGGATGCGAAGACCGCGTACTTCCCGGCGAGAAGATCCAAGGCGGCGAACCGGCCCTGCGCATTGCTCGTCACCGTCTGGTCGATCACGCCCCCGACAACCCTCACGCTGGCGTCCGGCTGGGCCACGCCAGCGCACGATACATCTCCGGCGATACGGGCGGGCACCAGGCCAACCACAGCAAAGACCAGGGTGCTTGGGGGGTCGTCACCCACCGTCACCGTGGCGACCTCCGGCTCGAGGGCGTCGAAGCGAGGATCGATCCCAGCGCCCTCGAGGTTTGCCAGGAAAACCTCATAGCTGCCGTCGGCCACAGCGGAGAAGGCGAAGGCCCCGCCAGCCTCGGTGAAGGTCGCCGCAACCACCTGGCCGCCGTCCGTCCGGAGCCCCACCACCATGTCTGCGACGCCCACCCCGGTCTTCTGGCGCGCCACAACGCCCTCGATATCGCCGTCGCCCTGCGGCGCAGGGATCTGAACGGGATCGTCGTCGCAGGCGGTCAGCATGATGCACAAGGGTAGAAGGAGGCTCCATTTCTGGAGCCTCGTCACGAACGTGGGATCAGCCATGGGCCCCCATTTTCGTTCGCAAGTCGGCTACGTCTGAACAGCTTTCCACATCTGCCTCTCGATCATCGGTATGCTGAGGCAAGCCTTCTGCCACGTGGTTCAGAGTACTCCCCCATCCCATCCGACAGCAACGACCGGGACAAATCCAGACGCAGTTGGGCGCAGACTCCCTCCTCCACCACACAAACGTTTACGCGGGTAAAGGCCGTTCAGTTTCCCCATCCCGTTGCCCATCACCGCGCGGATTAGCCAACTTCCACGGACTCCATCACCCGATCAGGACACCAGAAATGATGATCGTCTACATACACTCGGGAATTCGCTACCTGGTCCTTCTGGCCGGGGTGCTCTGCGTCGGCTACGCCTTCTACGGCGCATTTACCAAGCGCGCGTATGACAAGACGATGAGAGTCCTCGGTGGCGTCTTCGCGGGCTCGGTCCACCTGAACGTCCTGGTGGGAATGAGCCTGCTGTTTACCGGTCGATTCTTTTCAGCGCTGACGGGTCACATTTTCCTGATGATCTTTGCCGCGATTGCCGCTCAGATCGTGCCCTCGGTGATGCGCCGACGCCCGATGGAGGAGCGCACGTACCTGCCCCACGCCATTGGCGGATTGGTGACACTGGCTCTGATTGCAGGCGCCCTGATGGCGATTCAGCGGCCCCTTTTCGGCAGCATGTACTAGAGGGCTGTTGAAGAAGTGGGGCGAGCCGCGTTACGAGCGCCATGGGGCCAGTGTGGTGTATCAAAAGTGTCTCGGCCATTCGAACGCCGATGCATCCGGCCCTGCGCCTCGACCCTCTCGGTGGCTCGGGAACTTTTGATACACCACACTAGATTCGAGGCGGATCGCCGAAGGCATAGCCGTCAGCTACGTCGAGGTGGTCCAACGACGAAGATGGCCCCATGCCGCTCGTGGGCACCGCCGCGTGAGCGGTGGTCCGGAGGGCGAAGGGGGGCTCGGTGGTCCATGCTGCGTCTCTCCTCCTCAACGTAGCTTTCGCTACGCCTCGTCGTCGTTCCTGCCCTGAACACACCGAAGACCCCTTCGCGCGGCCGCACCCCACTTCTTCAACAGGCTTC
>JBDNHE010000012.1:0-16552 GCA_041688945.1 Gemmatimonadota bacterium
AATGATGGCAACCGCACGATCACGCAGGTCTGCAATGGTCGACAGACCGATGATCCGCTGACCGGAAATACCGCGCCGTCCTACGTACCGGGTTCACTCCCGACTGCCTGTTTTGCGGGCAACTTCAGGGAGTCCCGTGCAGCGGTGGTCTTCCCCGACAATTTCAAATATCCGCAGGACCTCAAGTTCGCCCTCACGGTCGATCGTGAGATTGGCGCGGGCATGTCGTTTACGCTGGGCGCGATCTTCAGCAAAGCGCTGAACCAGATCGCGCTCGAGGAGCTGAACATCGAGCCGGGGAGCCCGGAGGGTGAGCTGGGTACGCTCTCAGGCGACTTCGAACGGAAGTTCTTCCGACGGCTCAATCCGGCCTTCGGTCAGGTTCTGGCCGTGACCAACGACGGGGAAGACTGGGCCGCCTCCTTCTCAGCTGAGCTGAGGGGTCAGCTGAATGAAGATCTCGGCTTTCAGGCGGCCTACGCGCTGTCCCGTTCCTTCGACCGCATGAGTCTGATGTTTGCGGACATGCAGTCGAACTTCGGCTTCAACCCGGCCGAGACCGATCCCAACGAGCCGCGCCTCACCAAATCCAACTTTGATCGACCCCACAAGTTCGTGTTCGCCATGTACGGAAAGCCCTTCCCGGGGCTGCCGGATACTGAACTGTCGATCCTTTACACGGGTCAGTCGGGGCTTCCGTTCTCCTACGTCTACGGCTTTGACGTAAACGGCGATGGCTACCCGGGTCTGGGTGGGGCCTTCAACCGCCAGAACGACCTGATCCACGTGCCGGACCGTCCAGGTCAGCTGCCGGGGTCGATCGCCACACAGGGTCTGTTTGCCTCGGCGCTTCGTTCAGATGAGTGCCTGAAGGCCGGCCAAGGAACCATCCTGGACCGCAACGCCTGTCGCGCACCGTGGCAGAACAGTTTGGACCTCCGGTTGGCGCAGACCCTGCACGTTGGGGGCGCCAACGTTCGCCTTGAGGGTGACCTGATCAATGTGCTCAATCTGGTGAACGGTCAGTGGGGCAAGCTCGAATCCATTCGTTCAGTCGTTCCGCTCCTCGCGGCGGGTGGTACGCGCCCCGTGCGCTGGGGTGGTGCCGCGTTGCCGCAGCGAGATGATGAAGGCAACCTGACAGTAGCCGACCCCTGGGACGTGCTTTCGCCCCAATCGCAGTGGCAGATTCAGTTCGGTGCGCGAGTGACTTTCGGAGGGTCCGGCCGATGATCAGCATGAAATCGATTTCGCGGGGTATGGTGCTGCTGCTGGCCATCGCCGGCACCGCCTGCGACCAGTTTGAGCCTGTGTTCGTGGACGCATTGCGGCTCAATCCCGATTCGGCGCACATCTCGCCGGGGCAGTCGGCCAGTTTCACCGCCACCGCACTCAGCGAAAGAGGACTGGAGCTCCCCGATCGGGCGGGGCGGGTAAGGTGGACTTTGCCGAACGGAAACATCGCAACGGCCGACACTGCGGCCGGGACGATTACGATTACGGCGCTCCAGCTGGGCACGGCGACGTTCACCGGGCGGCTCGGGCGCGGGAGCGTACAGGGACGTGCCTACGTGCAGCCCCCGGGTCTGGCCCGGATCGAGATCCGGCACAATGGCGCTCCGATCACCTCGCTGGTCGGATCTCCCGGTTCGCGTCCCAGGCTGACCGCGCACCTGTTCGATGCCGCAGGGACTGAGATGTCGCCTGCCGGGTTCAGGCTCTCCTGGGCCACCGGGGACAACTCGTTCGTCTTCGTGGGTCAGGTGGCGGGTCCGATTTCGGACATGTTGCTTCGGCGTACGGGGGCGACTCAGGTCCGTCTGATCGTCGGCGGAATGTCCACGAGCATCTCGGTGACGATCACATGAGGGCGCGCAACATCGAGTGGCGGTACCACCGCCCTGGCTGAACCAGCTGCAAGCGCACTCAGGAGTTTCTTGAGCAGAGCAGCATTGAGGCAGACGAAGTTCGGAGCGCCACCCGGGAGACCGTGGAAGGAAGGGCAGCGCTTGAGCTTCTGACGGGGATCAATGAGCTGGTGGTCGCCAAGGGAAAAAAGATCGTTCGCTTCGATCTGAAGAAGGATCGACCCACTGACGACGAGCTTTTGAGCCACATGCTCGGTCGGTCCGGTACCCTGCGCGCTCCAAGTTTGCGTGTGGGTCGGACCTTCGTGGTCGGCTACAACGCCGAAATGCTTGAGACAGTGCTGGGCTGACGGACGGGACGTGGTAAGCCAGGACTGGGACGCCGGCTTAGGCGCGGGAATCCCTCGCCCGGACACGGATCGACGCTTACTGTGTGCGGACTGACCATCCCACAGCACACAGGCCACATGATGACGCCCTCCCGGGACATTTCCCTCCGTTTCTTGACCACGCTCTGCGTGACTCTGGCTCTGTTGATTCCCGGACTGGCGCATGATCTCGGTGCGCAGACCCCGGCACAGAACGACAGCGCCGCCAAGGCGGCCAGCGGGGACGACGGTCTTCCGCTGATCACGACTCGGACTCTTCGTTTCACCACGGACGAGGGGACCTGGATGTCGCTGGATCTTTCTCCCGACGGCGGCACCATTGTCTTCGAGCTCCTCGGCGATCTGTATACGCTTCCGGTTCTGGGCGGCAGTGCCACGCGGATCACGGATGGGCAGGGCTACGACATGCAGCCCCGCTTCTCGCCCGACGGGGAGAAGATCGTTTTTGTTAGCGACCGTGATGGCTCCGAGAACGTCTGGATCGCGAACGCGGACGGGTCGGATCCAGAGGGGATGACATCTGGCGCGCGTGAGAACTGGATGTCGCCGATCTGGGATCGGACCGGTGAGTACGTGATCGTTGCAAAGGGCTCGCAGCTCTGGTTGCTGCATGGCGATGGCGGCTCCGGTGTTCAGATCACCGGGAATGGTGAAGGGACCCAGGCGTCTCACTTCGCACCGGCTCTGGGGAGCGACGACAACACGCTCTGGGTCAATGTGCGTGGCGCATTCGAAACCGGGTTGCCCGGCACCGTCGGGTTGCCCGGCACCGTCGAAAATTTCGCGGCCAAGCCCGAGCAACTCCACGACTACGGGGCCGATCAGTCCTCACTGCGTGAGGTTGGGACCTTTCAGATTGGCGAGATGGACCGCAGCACCGGGCGAGTTGTGGTGCGCACGCACGAAATGGAAGGGGCGTTCCGTCCCATGCCCAGCCCGGATGGTCGCTGGCTGATCTACGTTACGCGCTACGACGATCGCGAGGCGCTGAAGCTCCTCGATCTGCAGACGCGCGAGGAGACGTTCCTGGTCATGGATGTGGCCCGTGACGAGTCGCAGGGTGGAGGAACGCGCGACCGCGACATCTATCCCAGCTCGGCCTGGACCCCCGACTCCCAAGCCCTGATCACCAGTTGGGGTGGCAAGATCCGGCAGGTGGCCGTTCCCTCGGGCGAGGTGACAGAGATCCCGTTCAGCGCCGAGGTCGAACAGGAACTTGGGCCGCTGGCTCGGTTCGACTATCCGATCGACGACGAGCAGCTGACCGTATCGCAGATTCGTGGTGCTCGTCCTTCACCCGCTGGCGATCGGGTCACCTTCACGGCGCTGGACAAGCTGTGGGTCGCCAGTCTTCCCCCTGGCGCGTCGGGGGACGCAGAGACGCCACTGATCGGGGACGCGGTTCGCCTGGACCCGTCGAGTGACGTGCAGCACGGACCCGTCTGGTCTCCCGACGGTCGATGGATTGGCTACATCACCTGGAACGACTCGATCGGTGGCGACATCTGGCGTGTCCGTTCAGACGGGAGTGGGTCGCCTGAGCGGCTTTCGGTGGTGTCCCGCTTCTACGATCGGCTCATGTGGTCTGCGGACGGAACTCGGCTGGTGGCGGTGCAGGGCTCGAAGATGTTCCGCATGCGGACGCTTGAGGACTTCGGTTCAAACTCGGGCGCAGCCGAGCTGCAGTACGTCTGGCTGCCGGCCGCCGGTGGCGAAACGACGAGGGTCGCCTGGGTCGGCTCTGGAGCCACCGAGGAAGGCCGTCGCAACCCGCATATCGGCCCAGACCCGGATCGCATCTACCTCTGGGTCGGCGGGGATGCCGGCCTGGTTTCGATGCGCTATGACGGGACCGACGTGAAATCGGTGGTGAACGTGAGTGGCCCTCCGTCCCCGAATCGTGGCACCGGCAGCCGGCCGTCGCTCCCGGAAGAGGTGATCCTGTCTCCGGATGGCACCAAAGCCATCGTTCAGGCCAATCGCCAGGTCTACATGATCACGGTCCCACCGGTCGGCGGCGAAGTTCCGACCGTGTCGGTGAATACGCGCTCATCAGTGCCCACCTGGAGTCTCTCGGACATCGGAGGCGACTTCGTGGGATGGCGGTCGGATAGTCGGGTCGCGCACTTCTCGATCGGCCGCTCATTCTTCCGCTGGGACCTGGCTGCGGCCGACTCCGTCGCGGATGTGGTCGAGGCCGCTGAGCGCGCCGAGGAGGCCGCCGAGGCTGCGGCAGATGCGGCGGGTGATTCAGCAGCGGCGGCCGACGATGAAGCCGACGACGAGGACGAGGATGACGGACCCGAGGGCTACGAACCCGAACGGGTCGACGTCGAGATCGTGGTTGCCAAAGACAAGCCGGAGGGTGTCATCGCCCTGACCGGTGCCCGCCTGATCACCATGCGCGGCGATGAGATCATCCAGCGCGGCGACATCGTGATCCGCGACAACCGGATCGTGGCCATTGGCCCGAGTGGCAGTGTGACGATTCCAGCGGGTGCCGACGTGATGGACATGTCGGGCAGGACCATCTATCCAGGGCTGGTCGACATCCATGCGCACACCTGGGTGTCCTGGGGAGTTCACCGCACGCAGGTGTCCCAGTTCATGGCCCAGCTGGCCTTTGGAGTGACCACCCAGCGCGATCCGCAGACGTCGTCGGAAGACATCGTGACCTTCTCCGATCGAATGGAGGTGGGCGAGCTGATCGGACCCCGGCTCTACTCGACCGGGCCCGGAGTCTTCAGCTCCGACAACATCAACTCCCTGGACGATGCACGTGACGTGCTCCGCCGCTACTCGGATCACTTCAACACCAAGACCATCAAGCAGTACCTGGCCGGCGACCGGAACGTGCGGCAGTGGGTGATCATGGCCGCCAACGAGCTCGGACTCACCCCCACGACCGAGGGGGGTTCGAACTTCACCATGAACCTGTCGCTGATGCAGGATGGGTACGCCGGCTTGGAGCATACGCTTCCCATCTCACCGTTTTTCCGGGACGTGGTCGAGCTGACGCGCTTCAGCGGCCTGACCTACACGCCCACCCTGATTGTCGCGTACGGTGGCCCGTCGGGGATGAACAAGTACCTGACCAGTGTCGACATCGATGCCGACGAGCGTTTGCGTCGGTTCACCCCCCACGACGAGCTCGACAAGTGGCAGGACCTGACCTGGTACCGAGAGGACCAGTACGTGCATCCGCTACACGCCGAACAGCTGACCAAGGTGGTCGAGGCCGGGGGGCGGGTCGGACTGGGCTCGCACGGTGAGTTGCAGGGCCTCGGGACGCACTGGGAGCTGTGGATGATGGGGTCGGGCGGGATGGATCCTCATGACCTGTTGAGGGCCGCCACGCTTCACTCGGCCGATGCCATTGGCCTGGCCGGAGACATTGGCTCACTCGAGGTGGGCAAGCTCGCCGACCTGCAGATTCTCGATCGAAACCCGCTGGAAGACATTGAGAACTCCACCTCGATCCATTGGGTCATGAAGAATGGCCGGCTCTATGAATCGATGACGCTCAACGAAGTCTGGCCCCGCCAGCGCGACCTGCCAACGCAGTGGTGGTGGCGTGTCGAGCCCGGTGACTGGACGGTGCCGGGCGGCAACTGATCGCCGCCCGCCACCCTCACAGATCGATCAACCGCCACTCCCTTGGGCGCTCCTCCCGGAGTCCCACGAAGGGCGGGTCCCAATCACCATCCAGCGCATCTGGAGCGCGTCGCCCCTGAATGCCCGGATGGGCTGAGGCGCGCTGGCCAGCCTCAGAGTCCAGGAAGCGGGCGGTCAGCTTGATCACCCGGTTCATGGCCGGGAGGATTCCGTGAAGGTTGGTCAGCGGTCCCTCGATCGCGCGGTTGAGCAGCTCCCAGTAGCCCAGGTCGTCGGTCGAGACGGCGACCAGCCGGTTCCGCTCAATGAAAGTCGGAACGGCTGCCCAGTACGGGACGGTCCCATCGCCGGTGTCAAAAAGGTCGGCGGTCACCACCGAATGGCCGTCCTCCCCGGGCTCGATCTCTGGCATGGGATAGCCGTTCTTGCGCTGAAGTGAGTTCAGCCGAAAGAAGGGCCCCGCCGGCCCCTGATCCTCGATCTCAAGGCCGACACGTGTTTCCGAGCCGATCCCGACGATCGCCATCCAGTCCTCGGGATCCAGTCCGGCCTTCTCAAGCTGAAAGCCCCTGATCCGCTTCCGGAACCGAGCCGCCTCATGCAGCATCTGCTGCAGCAGTGCGCGGGCCTGCATCAGACGATCCGCCTTGCTCCGGGGCGGATTGATCCCGTGCAGCCGAATGTGTTCGGCGAGTGTTTCGATCACCCCGTGCTGCCAGAGGCCGGCGTCGAAGAGCGTGTCTGGCAGCGAAGCGTCATCGTCGATGATCAGGATCTCCCGGCCAGTGCGACTCTCGGGAAGCAGGTGATAGAGGGCCGGCGTCATCCGCGCGGTTTCGCGCTCCCTTGAGCTGGGAACTCCCCCGTCCAATCCCGAGGTGCCGGTCACGATTTTGAGCACGGCCTCGAATGACCCGCCGAACGGTGTGCCCAGGGTGACGACCTTTCGCGCCCGGTGCCGGCTCGGGTTCTTGGCCAGGTAGCCGGTGATGATCAGCCCACCCATCGAGTGGCCTACCAGATCCACCTGACCGTTCTCAGTGGTGTAGCCGTCGCGCGCGTAGTGACGCATGAGGGCCGTTCGGGCGACAACGTCGTCGCAGAAGGCCCGGAACTGGCTGGCCAGCTGGTCCAGCGGCAACCGCCAGTCGTGACCGAACACATAGACGGGTCGTGGCTCGTCCTTCCGGTGACTGAGGTCGTGCCGCAATTCCTCCACCATGGAGTCGTAGGGAATCGAGAAGGCTTCGTCCGGAACGATGCGGGCCGGCTGCCGTTCTTCCCGGCTGGTGTCATCCGGGTGCATGGCCACGCGCGCGTAGTCTTTGCTGGTGAGCCCCCAGGCGGTCTCGGGCTTGGTGGGATAGAGGTCCCTCAGAACCGTGGCGGTAATGCCGGGGACAACAATGACGGGAGGCTTCATGGGAACTCCTGCGGGCGTGACGGACTACGAAAGAGACTGGGGCAGGGCGGGACTCGCCCTCGGCCCAGCCTTGCACGGGTGGTGTGGAATGGGCAAGGGTGTGGATTGCGGGAGGAGTTGATGAGTCGACAGGACGAGATTGAGGCCGAGGCGCTTCAGCCCTCGACCCGACCGCGCGTTGTGGACGAGGCCTACGAAGTCATGGGGTCGTGGTCACAGACGCTGCTCATGTCGGGATTGGGCGCGACGGTCCTCTGGATGATGGTGGGTGGGATGACCCTGGTCGCGCTCCCGATGTGGGGATTGCCGATCGTGTACCTGCTCCTGGCGATGCTCTATCTATGGCCGGTCAGTCGAGAACCGCGGCTCGCACGCGACGTGCTCAGAAAGTGGGACGATCTGCGCGTTGATCGCGCCCTTGGCTCCGCAGGGATCTACGACGACCCACGGCTCGAGGTCGCCGAGGCGATGGCAGACCGCGTTCTGCGACACCCCGCCGTTGAAGAAGGTGCTCGTGATAGAGCCCGGCTGCTGGTTCGTCGGCTCAAGCTCCTGCTCAGCGACCTGCGTCGCGTCGAGTGGTTGGTGAATACCGGGAGCTCCGCCCTGAGTCCCTCCGGCCGATCGATCTCGGATTTGCAGGATGTGCTCGACGCCCGAGTCGCCGGGCTCCTGGGCCAGCTCACCGAGATCCACCGGACCGTCGTCATGCGCGATGCCGACGCCCTTGGCCGGGCACTCGAGTCGGTCGATGACCTTCTTCGTGAACTCGAGGCAGAAAGGGAAGTCGACCGCTTGTTGTCAGAAGCCGAAGGACGCGGATAAGCTTCCCCACGTGAATATCAGAACCCGGAAATCCACACGTCAGGCTGTGAACTTCTCACGTCGCCGAACCCCATGGGTGATGCTCGGCCTGCTCATCATCTCCGCGGCCTGCGGTGATGGTCCGGCCGGTCCCGACTCGGCCGACGTGCTTTCAGGGCGATGGGAAGGGACGTTCCAGGGAGTACTGCGCGGGGTGGCCGTGCAACTCGATCTCGATCCCGTTGAGAAAGGCCAGATCACGGGGACGGGGAGACTGGGCTATACCGGCGTTGCCGTCGTCTTGCCGGTGACGGGCACCTACGACCCGCCCCTCTTGCAACTCATCATCACCGGTCCGGACTCGACCGTGTTTACCATGGTGGGTGAGCGTACCGGCAGTACCATTGTGGGGTCGGCTCTTTCCACCTTCAGCGCACCCGGTATTCCGGGCGGGCTGGGGGATGTGACACTCAACTGGCGCCCGGCCTTTACGGACGGAGGATCCCCGTGAGTTCCAGAGCGAGGCGGGCAGGAGCGATCCGACGCGGCTCGGTCCTGTCGATCGTCAGCGCAGCTCTCTTGGCGCTCAGCGGCTGCGGAGACGCGACCGGCCCTTCGGATGACCGTATCCGCATTGAGGTCCCCAAGGCCTTCGAAGACTTCTTTGCGGTGATCGAGAACTGCAGTCTGATCGAAGGCGATTTCGCAGGCATCACCTGGTTTGTGACACCCCGGTTTCCCGATGCCCCGGGCGTATTGGGGCGTTGGAACAGTCGGCGGGAGATCACCCTGAGGCTTGATTCGTGGCTGGACTCAGGTGTCATCGGCCACGAAATGATGCACGACCTGCTCCGTGGCGATCCCGACCATACTTCCCCCGCATGGGGGCTGTGCAATCTCCCAATCGGCATCGGGGGCTGAGAGGTGCTCGAAGCCTGGGATACGAATCATCGGATCAACCGGATGATCATCGATGACCGATAGCGGCTTCGACCAGATCGTCGTCGGTGGTGGCTCGGCTGGGTGTGTGATTGCGGCCCGATTGTCCGAAGATCCGGGTCGGCGCGTGCTTCTCCTCGAAGCCGGTGGCGAGGCACGCCAGCGTGAGATTGCGATTCCGGCGGCCTTCCTTCGACTACTCAGGTCCGAGGTCGACTGGGCCTTCTCGACGGCGCCTGAGCCCGGCCTCAATGATCGGTCGCTGTACTGGCCCCGAGGCCGCGTGCTCGGTGGGTGCTCCTCGATCAACGCCATGATCTACATGCGTGGACACCCCAGCGACTTTGACGCCTGGGCTGAGGTCTCACATCCGCGGTGGGGCTACGCATCGGTGCTGGAGCGCTTCCGGCGGTCCGAGGACCAGGAACCGTGGAGCCGATCAGTTCCACGGGGCAGGGGGGGCGCTCGCGGTCTCGGACCAGCGCGATCCCCGGGCAGTGTCCCGAGCCTTCGTGGCTGCTGCCGTCGAATACGGGTTGCCCCGGAATGAAGACTTCAATGGCGCTACGCAGGATGGCGCCGGCCTCTATCAGGTCAATCAGAGGCGCGGTGTACGAGCCAGCACGGACCGGGCCTTTTTGAGCGGAGTGCGTCGGAATCTGGAGGTGCGGACCGGGTGCCAGGTCCTGCGCCTGATCATGGAGGAGGCGGGTGTGACCGGCGTCGAATACCTCCGCGACGGCCGTACAGAACAGGCCCATGCCGACGAGGTGGTTCTCTCCGCGGGTGCCATCGGCTCGCCGCATCTGCTGATGCAGTCGGGTGTCGGACCCGCCGCCGAACTGGAGCGAGTAGGGATTCCGATTCAGCACGATCTGCCCGGCGTCGGAGTGGGTCTGATGGACCACCCGGTCGTCCCGGTCACGTTCAATGCCCGCGGCACGGACACCCTGCTTCGCGCGAAAACATCGAAGCGAGAGCTTCTGAAGTATCTCCTGTTCAGGCGGGGCATGCTCACCTCCAACGTCGCCGAGGCCGGGGCGTTCCTGAAGCTACGGGATGACGATCCGGCTCCGGGGATCCAGTTCCATTTTGCACCCGCCTTCCTGCTCAACCATGGCTTCAGCAATCCCCCCGGGCACGGTCTTACCTGCGGTGGTGAGCGCTTCCGGACGGGTTCTGACCGTCACCCTGGAGGCGAACGGAGGCACCCTTCAGTTCGTTGGGGAAGCTGACGTCGAAGGCGACCGGATTAATGGCTGGGGAATTTCGACCCTCGGCGTCCACGAGATTCCCGCCTCCCGCGCAGAAATGACGTTGGTGAGGTCGCGATGACTCCCCGGTCGACAGCGACAGCGGGGTTCGTGACTCGCCGGACTATTCTCGCGCTGGCCCTCGCTCTGCCGCTCTACGGATGCGGAGACGACAACCCGGTGGCCTCCCAGGCCACCCGAATCGCCATGAAACCCCATCCCGCCTTCCAGCAACTCTGGGCCGAAGTACAGCTCTGTTCGGACCGAACCGGCGACTTCGGCGGCATCAGGTGGTTCGTAACCACAGCCTTCGACTCGGCTGAAACGCTGGGCCAATGGAACTCCCGACGCGAGATCACGATCCGCATCGACCGCTGGAACAACTTCCAGGTGGTCAGCCACGAACTGCTGCATGATCTGCTCCGCGGGGACGGCGATCATCGAGATCCGGCCTGGGCAGCCTGCGGCCTCACTACCGGGTAGCTTCGCCTGTCGGCACGTCAACGCCCTCCGTCAGCCATCCGGTTCAGCTCGGCCAACTCGAAGAACCGCCCCGCCGTAACCACCGCTTTGAGCGTCCGCGTGTTGGTGATGTCATCCAGGGGATTTCCGGACAGGAGCACGAGGTCGGCAAGGCGACCCTCTTCGATGGTGCCCATTTCGTCTGACAGGCCGAAGAACTCGGCAGGACGCAGCGTCGCGGCCCCCAAGGCCTCCATGGGGGTCAGCCCCGCTCGCACCAGCATGTCAAGTTCGTTGTGCAGGCTCCAGCCCGGAATCGCGAAGCCGATGGGTGTATCCGTACCGGCGGCGATCGGGACCCCAGCTGCATTCATCTGATCGATCAGGAACAGGCTCCAGGCACCGAAAGTCGTGTCTCGCGCTGGGGCTGCACCGATTGCGGCCGCCGCGGATGCATTCCAGGGACCTTCGGCAGAGGCGGGCAGGTTGGCCGCAGCCACAGCCCAGTCGTCTCGAAGGAAGGGTGACTGAATTCCCAGGGCGTTGAGCCGCAGGGTCGGGACCTGGATCGTGTTGCTCAAGGTTTCGATCACGAGGGCGCAGCGAGTCTCGTCATAGGCCGCGACCGCCGGAAGGCGCTGCAATGAGTGAATCCGCCCCCGAAGATCGCCGGCCGGCCCGTCCCCCAGGGTCGCCAGCAACTGCAAACGCACGGTCAGCAGCGCCTCGGCATTGGCCGCACAATCCATCTCGATGTTGCGTACGTGTTCCATCGAGTTCATCTGCGGACCGGCCTCTCCGGTCAGCATGGAGAGTGGCACGTGCCCGTCCAACGGGAGACCTCGCACACGGGCCTCTGCCACGACCGCCGCGAAGATCGCCGGCGTGACCATCTCGTAGACTTTGAGGAAGTCCACGCCCGCTTCAGCCAGCTCGGCGACGTGGGCGCGGGCCTCGTCCGCATCAGCATTGGAGATCCCCAGCGCCGGACGGTCCTGGCCGTCGTACACCGCCGCCGATCCATCCAGAAGCGGGCCCGCGAAGAACACCCGCGGCGCGATCGCGCCATCCGCCTTCATGGCCGTGACCACCGGGAGCACTTTATCGAGGGCCCCTCCGGTGTCACGAATGCTCGTGATCCCCCATCGGAGGAACAGCTCCGGCATGGTCTCGGTGAATCGGTCGTCATACGTCAGGTGGACGTGAAAATCCCAGAGACCGGGAATCAGATACCTGCCGCTGCCGTCGACCACCCGATCGGCATTCACAGCCCCCAGTTGTACCGCGTCCGCCACCCGGACAATGCGACCGTCATCGACCACGACGGTCTGGCCGGCCCGAGCACCCGAGACCGCATCAATGACCGTCACGTTCTCGATGGCGAGGTCGAAGGTCTCGGCGGGGGTACATGCGGCGAACACCAGGGCGATCAGGAACAGCGAAGAGCGAAAGCGGGTCATTGTGGGGCCGGGAAATGGGGCAAAGGGGGAACGAATCGGTACTCGGGCAGGGGCGCGCCCGCAAGCAGGGGCGGGGAGGTTGAGCCGGGGGGCGGGGGGCCTCGGCGCCTCGGCGCCCTCCGCCGACCCCGGAAGCCAGCACACCCCGAAACGACATCGGCCCCCACCGCCGTGAAGCAGTGGGGGCCGAAGGACGGTCGAAGACGCCCTTGTCGTCCCGGACTAGCCAGGACTACCGGGACACGTCAGGACTACCGCAGCTGCACCGTCGTCGAGACCGTGCCGCCCTTAACCGAGCTGTATTCGATCGTCACCGATCCCGAGCCACGCACCAGGTACTCCAGCGTGCGCGTCGTACGGCCGGGATGGCCGCTGCGGATCAGGATGCGATCCAGTTCGTTCTGATCGATCATGTCCAACTGACCGGCCACATTCGTGTTCTGCACCCAGCCGGCCACGAGCACCTCGGCGCCGCTGAGCGAGACGATGTCCGGACGGACGACCGCGTTCTCACGCGCCCGAACCGTGATGGTCGGAATCAGGCGCTCGTTGGTGAAAGCCACACGGACCCGGTAGACGTCACCATCAACGCGCTCGACTGAAGTCTCACCCGCCGACATCATCGGCATCTGATCGGCATGCCAGAGCGTGAAGGCCATGTTCCGATGGAACAGCTCCATGCTCATGAAGCGCGGGTTCACGCGACCGGCAAGCTTCTTGAAGCCGCCCATCTCGACGGCACCGTACTCCGGGTGGTCGAAGGGGGCCCAGTCCACGTACTCGTCTCCGAACTCCAGGAAGTCATCGAAGAAGTAGCGGCTGTCCTGGCCCGAGATCGGCGAATCGGGATCCTGTTGCTGATCCTGAAGCAGTGGGCTGTTGAAGTACTGACCGCCATTCCAGAGCTCGTTGGAGAACGAGACGATACCGAGTCCGTCATTCTGCCAGTCGATTGAGCCGCCGTGCACGGTGTAGAGGCCGCGCCAGATGACCAGGTAGTCGTAGTAGGGGAGCATGCGCTCGCCCTGCTCACCCAGCTCATCGTAGACGCGAATGTCGGCCTGCGGGTAGGTCCCCTGCCAGGCTGCACCTGGTCCGCGCAGGATCATGCCACCTGAATTGTGGAACGACTGCAGACCGGCAATGTGCGGGTGGTCCATCATGAAGTTGTTGATGGCCCGCGACTCGGGCAGCTCGAAGGGGTAGTTCATGGAACCCCCCTGGATGTAGTTGGGCTGCCAGTCCGAGCCCCAGTTGCGGTTGGGGTCATAGCCACCGACCGGGTCCTCATTGGTGCGGCCGTCACCGTCGTCGTCCAGACCTTCGGAGCCGAGCATGATCCAGTCCCCGGTCTGTCCGGGGCCGATCGGGATCATCCGGCGGTTGTCCTGCGGGTCCAGATTGAAGTCGCCTTGACCCGGAACGTATTTGCGGATCTGCTCGATCACGCCGTTTCCGTTCAGGTCGTTGGGGCCGTCTTCGTCAACGAGCCCGTCCCCATCCGAGTCCACCGGCACGTGTCCGGTACGGGCACCCGAGCCCGTGCCGTTCATGAAGTAGTCACGGCCATCGGGGTTGATGGTCGGCACGACGTAGAACACACGCTCGTCCACCATCCGCTTGATGTCGGGGATGCGGTTGTAGTTCTCCATCAGGTACCAGATGGTGTACAGCGACACTTCGGCACCCTGGATCTCGTTACCGTGGATGTTGGCTTCGATCCACATGGCGGCCTTGTTGTCGGCTGCCCCCGTGTTCGGGTTGTTGATCGTCATCATCCACAGCTCACGGCCACCGTAGCTGTCGCCCAGATTTGAGAGCGACAGGAACTGCGGCCAGGTGCGCTGCATGAGCGCCATGCGTTCGCCGATCTCGGCGTGATTGAGCCAGCGATCCCACGTCAGGTTGAGTGTATGCTCGGGATCCGAACCGCCACCGGTCATGTCCTGCGCAAAGGCAGGCGTGGCCGACACGGAAAGGAAGGCAGCCATGGCGGCGGCGGGCAGAGCCCGACGCGTCAGCTGGCGGATCCCATCGAAAACGGTCGTCATTTTGATTGTCGTAGTCATCGGGATCACCTCAGCGTCACGGTTGCAGTGGCCGTTCCGCCCTTCTGGGCACGAGCTCGAATCTCGACCGTCCCACCGCTTTGTCCCCGGATCACCCAGGTGAAGCGCTCTCGGTTGCCCGAGCCGGCCAGAGTCGCGGTGGTGGCCGATTTGGCACCACCGGTGATGATGTCCGCCACGTCGACCTGGATCTGAACCATGGTCGCGTCGACGGTTCTCGAAACCACTCCGTGACGGAGTGCAGTCGGGAAGTATCCGGAGTTCTCAATGACAGCCGAGACCGTAAAGACGCCACCACCGTGGGCGGTGACCTCGGTGTCTACGATCGAAAGTCGCGGAAGCATTCCGGCCAGCCCGGCAATGAAGTCACCGTGCGCCTCGCCGTTGGCCTGGCTCATGGCAGCACCCGTCGGGTTGGCCAGTGCGCCGGGAACGAAGCCGCCGACCTCTGCACTCTCGAAGTCGGGATGCTGGACCGTCGTCCAAGGGACGAATATGCCGTCACCCAGAGACGCCAGGGCCAACTGCTCTACCGTCGCATCGAGGGCGGCTTCGCCCTCGGCTTCAGGAAGTGCCCAGCCCTGGGTCGAGAAGGAGGGAACGCCGAACTGGTAGTAGCCGAACTGGAAGAAGGCACCTTGCGCGGTCCGGTTCATGGCCACCGACTCGATGCCGGTCAGTTCACTGTAAAGCTCGGATACAGCTTCGAAGTACGGTGTGTCCTGTGCATCGACCACGACCGAGGGACGGCGACCCGAATTCGGATCGTTGTCCGAGCCGGGCTGTGCACCACGCAGCTGAAGGCCACCGCGGGCGTTGTCTGGGTTGGACGAGAAAACGCCCGTGCCCAGCACACCCGAGTTCGCCTGATCCGCGAAAGCGGCCAGATCTGGCATCGAAGCATCGGCCAGACGTCCCTGTCCGTTCGGCGCCGTCACCAGGTTGTCGCTGTGGCCAAAGGTCAGGATCGCACCGACGTTCTTGTGCGAAACCGCAAAATCAATCAGGGCGCGGGTTTCCGGCTCACTGACCATGTGCGGGCCGGCATCGGCCTGATAGTAGGGGTACTCGTGCTGGAAGTTGCGGTCCAGATCGACGCCGCCCACGCCGTCTTCATTGTAGAAGCCGTCGCCGTCGTCATCAGTGCCTTCCCAGTACAGCGTGTAGCGGCCGGCCTCGCGGTCGGACGCAGAGGCACGCTTCATGAGGCGCTCATCGTCCGGATGCACGATGAAGTCGCCCTCGGGATCCATGACGCGCATGACCGTGATCATGCCGTCGCCATTCAGATCGTTCGGACCGTCTTCGTCCGTGCGACCATCATTGTCATCGTCGTACGGACGAGCATTGCCTCGCCGGTCCGAGAGCAGTGAACCGAAGAAGGCTTCTGCACCGTCCGGATTCGCGCGCGGGAACACGTAGATGGTGTTCTCGTTGAGCACGCGGCGGACCTCGTCGTCGGTCGCAGCCTGGGCGAGCAGGCGACGGATCGCCTCAACCGCCAGGTAGCTCCCGATCAGATGGTCGGCCGACAGGTTGGCCACCACCATGACGGCGGGCCGCTGGTCGAGCGGCACCCCGTTCGGATTTCCGAGCTCCACCATCCACACATCACGACCACCTGCAGTCGTGGCCACCGACATAACCCTGGCCAGATTTGAGCCGCCGACGAGCGACTGGACTTCACGGGTCAGCCCGTTGTAGTCCAGATAGTCCGACGACTGCGCATGGCCCGGGCTCGCGAACCCGAGGGTCAGAGCGGCCGCAAACGCGACGCCTCCGATCCCTGAGTTCTTCCGCCAGAGATTCCGCACGAGTCTCTCCCTTGATTGATTCCTTGAAGTCTCCATCACACCGCCGTTCATGGCGGGGGAACAGAGTAGAGTGGAGCGCCCTGTGCCACCAGACGAGGCCGGGCGCCCTGACTTCCCTTACGACACGGGGTGTAGCCTGAGTGCTGGCCTGAGGCCGCCGACTGATCCTTGCCTTGGCGGGGCCTCGGAGGCAGGATCGAACCCGTACCTGCTGATCGCCCGACTGGGCGCGTCGGCCGACCTTTCATTCCGCATAAGCCAGACAACAATGCGCCGCCCGATTCCAATCGTCCTGCTTTCTGTCGCCACCCTGGCCTGCGCGCCCGACGCGACCATCGAACGGTCGCCGGAGGCTCCTCCCGCGGAGACCACCGCCATGGTCACCGTTGCGGATACCGAGCTGTTTGTTCGAACGGTGGGTGAGGGGCCGCCGGTTCTGGTGATTCACGGGGGGCC
>JBDNHE010000013.1:0-11759 GCA_041688945.1 Gemmatimonadota bacterium
CGTTCAATTCCCTCCGCGTTCGCGAGGATGGCGAGTCGATTCCGCTCGATGGCGACGCCGTTCGCCTGAATCGCCTCGAAGGCCAGGCGCTGCTGATGCCTCAGCTCCTCAAACCCAACCTCAAGCGCCGACATGCGACCCTTAATGTCGGAAAGATCACTCTGGATCTCTCCGATCTTGCGGACCATCAATTCGGCCAGCTGCTGGTATTCGGATGGTGTCATGAGGCGTCGGCGGGGCGAAAGCGGAAGCCCAATCTACGGGGTGCACGCGCGCCGAGCCATGTACGGATCGGACAGATACTCGCCCCTCCGCGTCCGGCTCAGACTCAACTACGGCCTCTTCCTTTAATGCGGTGATTTCGTTCACCATCGTCGCGTTTGCGGTGTTCATGGTCGTGCGCAGCTTCAACAAGATGAAGCGCAAGGAAGAGGCGGCTCCGGCCGCACCTGCAGCCCTGCCTGCGCCCCAAAATACCCACTGAATTGCACTCCCCAAGGCGGGTGGGGGCCGCGGGGGGCAGACCGGGCATCGCGCCTTTGGTCTCGAACGCGACGACCCCGGACTACTGCTCGCGCCGGCGACTACCGAAACGGCCCGAGATACTCCCGCCGAAACTGAAAGTGCTCCCGAGCCTCCTGGGGCCTGCCGAGCGGGTACATCAGCCCTGCGGTCATCCAGTAGATCTGATCCGAGACGGCGAAGATGTCTTCGACATCGTGACCTGAGATCACGACGGCACATCCCGAGTCGCGCAGGTCCGTCAGCGCCCGAGCCACATGGGTCCGTTCTTTCGGGGACACCCCGGAAAACGGCTCGTCCGAGAGTAGGCAGGTCGGCTGCCGGATCATCGCGAGTGCCAGAGAAAGCCGCTGCCGTTCGCCTCCCGAGAGAGTCGGGTCGCCCTGGATCGCATCTCTGCGAGTCCCATGGATTGAACGATCTGGTCCGTCCTTTCGGGGGTCCCGAATCGCCGCGTGAACGCCGTGAGATGTTGCTCGACGCTGAACAGCGGCGTGAGCGCCGACTCCTGTGCCGAATACATGAGTCCCTTTCGAGACAGCTGATTCAGGCGAGGGCGGGGGACGCGTTCCCCATGGAAATCGATGTGGCCCGACTCGGCACGCACCCGACCGGCAACAATCCGGAACAGCGTCGTCTTTCCGGCGCCGTTACGCCCGATGATGGCGGTGATCGTTCCGGCTGGGGCCCGGAAACAGGCCCCCTTGAGTACATCAGTATTGCCAAAGGCCTTCCGGATCCCGTTGAGCACCAGGACGTCGCCGCCGCGCGCCACGTCGTCTCCCGTCATGCCAGCACCCGCAGGATCACTTCCAGACCGAGCGGGATTGCGGTCGCGAGCAGCGCGATGGCCCAGCGCGAAACACCGAGGTTGGCCAGGAACAGATCCTCATTCCGCCGCCGCGCGTCGATCACCACGACGCCGGATGTCATGGCGGCCACAAACGCGACCTGGATCAGGCCGAGTGTCCCTCCACCCAGGAATGCGTATCCCATCCGCATCAACACCCATACGGCGAATCCGCGGAGCAGATAGGCACGTCGGAAGCCGACCGTGCGCACAAGAATGTCGAGACCGATTTCGTTCATGGGCTCAACCTACGTCGGCTTTCGAGTGACGACCAAGCGGGGCGCCCGGGCCGCAACGACAGCGAGTGCCCTTTCGACGTTGACGCGGGAAACCTTGCGAATGCAGCCCGACCAAACGAGTTCAAAGGATGCTGGGCCCGCTCGCCGGATCGTCCGGGGCGAGCATTTCCGTTTTGCGAACAGGTGACGAGATGCAGGTGATGACGAGAGGGAGGCCGCGTCAGGAGCGTCGAATGCGACGTTGGGCGTGGGGGGTGATTGCGGTTGGGTCGATGGGGTTTGTGCCTTCAGCAGTTCGGGCGCAGTACGACACGCCACCGCCGATGCCGGCCTACGCAATGGAGAACGTTTCCGTGGTGCAGGCCGATGGTCAGCGGGTCGACGGCATGACCGTGATCGTCCGAAACGGGCTCATCAGTGTGATGGCCCCGGGCGTGGTTGTCCCGGCGGACGCCACTCTGCTGGAAGGTGAGGGTCTGGTCATCTACCCGGGAATCGTTGACGGCCACGGCGATATTGATGCCGCCTGGCCCGACGCCAACGACGTCGAAGATCCAGACGATGTGACCGCCTGGGATCCTCCGCGATCGCGGCAGGGCTTCATGCCCCACCGTCGCCTGGCTGACCACATCGCAGTTCAGACTGATGCGATTGACGAGAGCAGGAAGGCAGGCATTGTCGCGTCTCTGGCACACCCTTCCGGCGGAATGGCACCCGGACAGTCGGCCGTGCTGGTCCACCGGAACGCCACTGCTCCGTGGGGCATCGTCGAACATGACGCGCCCGGGATCGCCATGAGCTTTCAGACAGCCGGCGGGGTCTATCCGTCGCAGCTGTTTGGTGTGATCGCGTATCTGCGACAGGCGTTCATGGATGCTGAACGCTACGAACTGATGAGGGGCGCATCGCGATCTGCCTCACCGAACTTCGTGGGGGCGGGCTGGGACCCGGACTACGAGGTGATGCGCCGAGCGGCCCGTGGGGAGCAGCTGGTCTACTTCCAGGCCGATTCCGATGAAGACATTCGTCGCGTTCTGAACCTGGCCGATGAGTTCGGATTCAGGGTCGCCATCGTGGGAGGCGCCGAGGCATGGAAGCTGGCCGACGAGCTGGCCGAGCGTCAGATCCCGGTCTTTGTGTCGCTCGACTTTCCGAATCTGCGGGACTGGGAGCCCGAAGAAGAGGCCGAGGGTGAGCTGGAACCAGCAGCGGCCCGTGAGAAGGAGTCCATTGAGGCGGTCTGGTCCAACGCGGGCCGGCTAGCTGCGGCCGGCGTCACCTTTGCTCTGACCAGCGGCGGCGGCGGCGGCGACATCCTGGAGGGCGTTCAGAAGGTCGTGGAGTACGGACTGGCCCCGGACGCAGCCATGCGAGCGATCACTACCACGCCCGCCGCGCTCCTGGGAATCGACAACGTCGTCGAGATTCAGGCAGGCGGCCCGGCCACTTTTCTGGTGGCCTCCGGCGATCTGATGGAAGAGGGGACTTCGGTCCGCTACACCTTCGTCGAAGGGACGCTGACCGAAGCTTCGTCAGGGGGCGGCGGCGATGCCCCGGCCGGCAGCCTGACCGGTTCATGGTCGGGCACGGTCACGGTCGCGGGGCAGGATACGCCGGCCACCATGCAGGTCACGCAATCCGATGACGGTTCCATCTCCGGCACCTTTGCAGGGGAGGGCCTGCCCCCGTCGGACATTGGCGGGCGTGTTTCCGGCACGACGGTCACGATCGAAATCCTGGCGGAAGGTCTGCCGGAGCCGATCGTGCTCACCGGTACGCTTTCGGCAGATGGCAACACCATCACGGGCGGCGGATCGACGCCGTTTGGTAAGATGGAGTTTGAAATGACACGAGGTGGAGGCCAGTCCGACTGGTCGATTTTCCTGGGAGGTGGACGATGAAGCGCCTGATGAGATCCGGATTCCGGGCGGCTGGTGTGATCGCTCTGACCGTCGCGCTGACCGCCCTTCCTGCACACGCGCAGAATGGCCCATGGGAGCCGCAGCTTCCCGCCAATGCCGGCACCTATCCGACTGGCAGCATGCTGATTCAGAACATCGACACCATCTGGACGGCTGCGGGCCAGGTACTGACCGGTGCCGACATCCTGATTCGCGATGGCATCATCCGAGAGATCGGAGTTGGAATCAGCGCGCCGAACGGCGTTGAAGTGATCGATGGTTCGGGGATGAACGCGATCCCGGGGATCGTGGACGAGCACTCCCACATCGCGATGGCTGCGACCAACGAGTTCACGGCGCCGATTGTGGCCGAGGTTCGCGTGATTGACGCGCTTCGACCCGATGACTTCGGCGTCTATCGCGCACTCTCCGGTGGAATCACCACTGCCCGCATCATGCACGGCAGTTCAAACCCGATCGGGGGCCAGAGTGCCGTCATCAAGACGCGCTGGGGCATGGAGAGTTCAAACGATCTTCTCATTCCCGGGGCACCGCGCTTCGTGAAGTTCGCCCTGGGCGAGAATGTGACACGGAAGGGTGGCGGCTTCAGCAACGACGCCCGCTTCCCGCATTCTCGTCAGGGTGTGGAGACGGTCTACCGCCAGGCCTTCACTGTGGCGCAGGAGTACCGCGACACCTGGGCCGCCTACGAGGCCAATCCTGGCGCATTCCAGATTCCTCCCCGGCGCGACATCCGCACCGAGGCACTGGTCGACATCATGGAAGGAAAGATCCGGGTGCACGCGCACTCGTATCGGTCCGATGAGATCCTGATGCTGATGCGGGTGGCCGAAGAGTTCGGGTTCCGCATTGACGTGTTCACGCACGTTCTGGAGGGTTACAAGGTCGCCACCGAAATGGCCGAGCATGGCGCTGCCGGATCCACCTTCACGGACTGGTGGCAGTACAAGCGCGAGGCCTTTGATGCGATCCCGTTCAATGCGGCGATCATGGAGGAGCATGGCGTGCTGACCGGCATCAACACCGACATCACTTGGCTCCAGAGCTTCATGATCTCCGAGATCGCCAAGCCGGTGAAGTACGGCGGTGTCTCGCGTGAAAACGCGCTCCGGATGTTCACGATCAATCCGGCCCGAATGATGCACATCGACGACAAGGTCGGATCACTCGAGGTGGGCAAGCAGGGTGATGTGGTTCTGATGAATGGCTCGCCCTTCGACAACTTCACGCGAGTCGAAAAGACCATCGTCGACGGGATCGTCTACTACGATCTGAGCGCCGAGGCGGAAACGCGCGGTGAGCGGATCATCACGCAGGACGACATGATTTCGCCTCCGACGTTGCAGCCAGATCCGGCGGGGATGGGGGCACGGGATGACGCTTCCGAATCTGGGCCACGAGCTCGGGTGATGACGGTGCTCGATGAGCGGGACGAAATGCTCATCGCGATGCCCGAGGGCTTCGACGTCACTGAAAGCGCCGAGCTCGAACAGTCCGACGAAGGGCTGACCGCGATCCCTGAGCGCGTGGAAGCCATGACGGCATCCGCCGGGGAAGTCACCGGAGCGCCGCGCACGCAGGCCGCCGGACGACGCGGCCCCGTGGCTGTGCAGGAAGAGACCATTGCCCTGATCGGCGCCACGGTGCACACCGTGTCGGGAGCCGACATCAGCAATGGTGTGGTGGTAATTCAGGGTGAGAACATCCTGGCCGTGGGGACTGCGGCGCAGGTGAACATCCCGAGTGTGGCCCGCCGGATTGATGTGAGCGGTCAGCACATCTATCCCGGCATGATCGACGCGGTCAGCCCGCTTGGTCTGATCGAGTTCGGGCAGGTGGGGCAGGCGACGGACCTTCAGGAAGTCGGGACCTACAACCCGCACATCCGTGCCATCGCGGCGGTTCAGCCGAACTATCCGGACATGAAGGTGGCCCGCATGTCGGGGATCACCGCCGCTGGCGTGGCCCAGACCACGGGCACGATCCAGGGCACGATGGGGATCGTGGCGCTCAACGACGAAGACACCTTTGAGCGCGTCGCCATTCAGGAGAACGGGCCGCTGCTGGTTGATCTGCCCGTCAGCGGAAACGGCGACGGCGATGCCGAGCCGGCGCTGGGCGGGACCCGTATGGAAGAGCTGGTCGCCGTTTTTGATCGGGCGATGGCCTACATGGCCGAACCGAGCGTGGCCGACGATCCGACCCGTCGTTTCGAGCCGAACGTCTGGGGAGGTGATCGCGTCTTCCTTGAGTCGATGATGCCCGCGCTGCGGGGCGATGTGCCGGTGTTCTTCCGGGCGTCGAGCGACTGGGACATCAAGCATGTGATTCTGTTTGCCGAGAAGTACCCGGCGATTGATGCGGTCGTGATTGGGGGGCTCGAAGCCTGGAAGGTCGGAGCCGAGCTGGCTGCCGCGGACATTCCGGTCGTGCTGAACATCAGTGCCGCCTTCCGGCCCACTCCAGATCGTGATGAGTCGATCACGGCGTCCTACCGCAACGCCGGTCGCCTGGTAGCGGCGGGGGTCAAAGTCGGATTCGCTTCAGACCAGGGCGGTGGTGGCGATGGCCATTCGCGAAACCTGCCCTACATGGCGGCCTGGTCGGTGGCCTTCGGGATGCCAGAGGCCGCAGCGGTTCGCGCCGTGACACTGAGCAACGCCGAGATCCTGGGAATGGGGGATCGGATGGGAAGCATCGAGGTCGGCAAGCGTGCTGACCTGATCGTGACGGACGGCAGCCCGCTACAGCTGCTGACCAACATCAACCACATGTTCGTGGGTGGCGTTGCGGTCGATCCGATGAACAACCGTCAGGTCGAACTCTACGAGCAGTACCGCGGAAGAAACTGACGAGGTCTCCGCGCCTGAGTTCCGAGGACCGGGGCAGGGCTGAGGACTGAGCAGATACAGGCGCCCGCAGGCCAGATGGTTGGTCTGCGGGCGTTCTGTTTGCCGGGATCGGGCCCGCGCAAGTTTGCCCGGCACCGACGTTTCGAAGACGCTGGTGCGGAGCGTTGACGTCAACTGTCCGAACCGCCGGATCAGGCGATGTCCGCAGGCACCCGGATCGGATCACAACCTTCTCGATCGGTCTGGTGGGGATCGATCCGGTCACGGTGCTACGGAGTGACTGACGTCCCTCCATTCCTGCCCACCTCGATGCGCCGGACAATCAGCCCCTGCAGAGTCCCGACCATTCCAGTTGCCGCCAGGTAGAGCCCCAGTCCGGCTGACATGAAAAGGGCCATCACCAGTCCGCTCACGGCTGGCAGCGCGATCGCCAGTCCGGGCCTGGTCTGGGTTGCGCCGGTTGCGCCGCTCAGCCCCATCAGCAGGCAGGCCAATAACGCGATTCCGACATCGGGACGTGCCAGGTTCGAGACCCACAGGAACCCCTGCTCGGCTGTCCGCGATGCCAGGGCTGACCGGACGGCGCTGAAAAGTCCCAAGTGGATCGGTGCCTGGGCCAGAGCTCCTTTGATCACGCCGCTATCGACAGGAGCGATCTCGTGCTTGCGGTACAGGGCGAGAAGCTCCTTCTGTTGTCGGGCCGGGTCTTTCTTCCACTTCGCCGTGATCAGATTCATGCTCGGCTTGAGCACCGCAATCCGCTGTGCATGTTCGCGGGCTCGCAGAGTCAGACGAACCGTGAACGGCAGGAGCAGTAGACGCGCCACCAGGGAGAAGGAAAAGATCGCTGCGGCCAGGTGCCCGCCGTAGAACTGGCTCATGACGAACAGGCCGGAGGCGAAGATCTCCAGAAAGACATTCCAAAGGATGGTCAGCACGGCTTCTCCCGGGTGGCTGGTACCACACTGCGTTCAGGCCTCGGCTCGGCGGTTCCCGACGCGACTTGGGACGACCGGACACTATCGGACCGCGAGTGAGACAGTGTGGATGAGACTACGTCTTGAGGTGGCGAACCCTTCGCTGGCCGCCCCGGTCCGACCCTGATCCGCGGGCTCACCAATCCGTTAGTTCCAGCCCTTCTCCGTCCAGATGAAAACGATCCCGCACCCCTTTTGATTGATGATCTGAAAGGTTTCTCGCTCCAGCCGGTTCCGTATCCGAAGGTCCTCTCTGAAGCGTTCCGGCACCTCGTGCCACGCGCGGTAGACCTCGATTGCAACCAGGTCGTCAGGGGTCAGTTCAGACAGAGGAGCAACGCCCCACCTCGCTGTCAGCACCAGGCGACCCCGGTGATCGGAGGTCGTGAAAAAGGGCTGTGGCACCGGACTTCCATCGACCACGAAGTTCACGCACCCCACCCCGACATAGGTGCTGACGTAGGGGATCGGGCCCGTCTGACCGTTCTCGAAGATCCCCCAGCTCCACCTCACCCGCGTATCGTCGGCGTGAGCGAGAATCTCACCCGGGTGGGTTGATGGTCGAAGAGAGTCCACCATCTGTGGTGTGAAGAAGAAGCCGGCCTCGGTGGCCATTCGTTCCTCAAAGATCTCCCGTCCGGGCCGCATCCCCACATCCACGACTATGGGGTTAAGAAGCACCACCTCCGAACTGATGCGGAACTCCACTTTCAGCGTGTCGATGGCCTCGGTGTAGAACTGCTCGGACCGGGTTTGATGGTAGCCCACTCGGGATGCCTCAAGCTGATAGGTCCCGAAGGCGACGTCGAAGAAGAAGCGCCCGAGTGAGTCCGTCACTGTGTTCCGCGCGACTCGACCCTGCTGGTTGATCAGGGATATGATCGCGCCAGGAACGCCCTGCAATGTACCGTCGTCGACGAGAGAGCCTGCGATGGTCTGAGCGTTCGCGGATGCCGGCGTCAGCAGCATCAGGATTCCGAAGTACCACCTGCGCACAGGGTCACTCCTTGCCGAAAAGGCGCGCCCTCCTCACAAGTCCGGAGAGCGGATCGTGTTCAATACGAATATACTGTCGAGCATCGAGCCCGTACACTCAGACTTGGCGCTCATCTTGCCGGGCTGGCCGGGCCGCGGCGTCGCCGGTAGAAGATCGCGACACGGTCGTAGCCGGACTGACGACGGTCGCCCGCAGGTCGCCGCCAAATCCGCGACTGCGCTCATCCACTACAGCCCGGCCGGGACCCCATCGAAGAAATCGACGATCCCGGTCGCGAGAGAGTACTCGGCCCCGACCACGAGCAGGCTGTCATCGGCAATCAAACGCTCCAGAATGGCCGATCCATGCCGCAGGTGATCGGCGGAAGCGCGGATGTTGGCCCGCACCGATTTTTCGATCAGAGTGGCTCGATCCATCGTGCCGCCAGTTTCGATCACCGCCTCAACGGCAGGACGGACGCGGTCCACAATCGATCGGAGATTTGGAGACCGGTTCTCTGACGGCCGCTCAAGCTCGTCCACAGTCGCTGTAATCGCGCCACAGCCGGAGTGACCCAGAACAACCACCAGGCGTGTGTGAAAGAGCTCTGCCGCGAACTCCACACTTCCCACCAGAGACGGCGCGATGATGTTGCCGGCCACTCGGATGACAAACAGGTCGCCAATCCCCTGATCAAACACGATCTCGGCGGGGACCCGTGAGTCTGAACAACCCAGGATGATGGCAAACGGCTCCTGCCCGTCGACCACCTCGATACGGCGGTTGAGCAGGCTGGCTCCAACGCTGCGATCCCGTATGCCCTCGGCGAACCGGAGGTTGCCGTCTCGGAGTGTCTGGAGGGCTTGGAGAGCGACTTGCATTCACAGTCCGTTGTGAGGTGATTCCTGCGGGGACGAAGCTAGTGTGCGTACGTGGCCACACGCGAGCGTTCTGCTGCATCCGGAGCGGGCAAGGAGCCTGGGTCGCCGGCCCGGCCCGGTCCTCAGCCGGTTACTTCCCGGCCTTCCGCTTCTGCTTGCGAATCGCGGCCGTCAGCGTGCGATCCAGAGCGTTGGCGAACGCCTGCTTCTCCCGCGGGGTCCAGGGCTTGGGCCCCCCGGTCTCAACACCCGTATCGCGGACTGATTCCATGAAGTCCCGAATCGAAAGTCGCTCGCCGATGTTCGACTCGGTGTAGAGCTCTCCGCGCGGGTCCAAGACGGTGATCTTCTTTTCGACCAGGATCGCGGCCAGAGGGATGTCGGCCGTGATCGCGATGTCACCTTCGACCGAGTGGTCGGCGATGTACTGGTCCGCCACGTCCGGTCCACCCGGCACGCGCACGGTCGAGACATGCGGATTGTTCGCAGGAGTCTGCAGCCGCTGGTTGGCCACCAGGATGGTCGGGATCTCCAGGCGAAGCGACGCTCGGAATACCACGTCCTTCACGTCGCGCGGGGCGGCGTCAGCATCGATCCAGATGGTCATGGCGTTGCGGTTCGGCCCCGGCGGGGTCTGAAACGGGCATCCCACCACCACAAGCAGGCGGGGGAAGAGTCGCTCGAATCCTACCCCATGCCCCGGGCAGGTCAAATCGAACGACCGTTCCGGGGACCGCTTTGCACGCTCCTATGGCCAGGGGTCATCGGCAGTCGGGATCGTCGGCCGGCACGACCGCTACAGGCCGAAGATGCCATCGGGTCGCCCCCGCCCTCCCCTCAAAGCCTCAGGCCGCGGCGTCCGCCACCAACAGGCGCCAGCGCAGCTGCAGCGCGAACCACGACAGAGCCGCGACACCCAGGATCAGTCCACCCAAGGCCGAACTGAGCAGGGCGATCTTGATACCGCCCCAGACCAGGCTGGTCGAAACCTGACCGGCAGCCTCGATCGACTGGGAGGCGATGATCACTCCGACGACGGTACCGAGGATGCCAGAGAGGAACGCGAATCCTCCCCAGAAGAACACGGCGTCGACCCACGCCTTTGTTCTCAGGTCGGCGCGCGGATCGGGGCGAAACAGGCGGCTGGCGGACCAGATGCTGAGGGCGAAGACGGCGACCGCGGCAAGTAGCAAAGGCCAGCGAATGAATCCGAGACTAATCCAGAGAGCGTTCACAGTCGGAACTCCTTGAGAAGAGGGTGGGGGGACTTCAGGTCCAGGAACTCGATCCGCTCACCACGGACCAGTGTCAGCCATTGGGTGGAGACGAACCACGTCAGGCCGCCGGCCATCGCAATGACCAGGGCGACGGCGATGAGGGCGGCGTCGCGAATGATCCATTCCGTGGCCAGCAGCAGATCGTTCGCGGGGTTCTGTGCCAGCCGGCCGGCCAGACGATAGAAGTCGACGATGGTCCCGACGACACCCAGTGTGATGGCCGCGCCCGCGATCAGAAGCACCAACGCCAGGCGGGGGCCCTGATCGTCATCGAAACGGACCCACATCCGGAATACCGAGGACAGAATCGCGGCCGCCATCAACGCGCCCAGTCCGAGCATGGGGAACAGGAAGGGCGACGGTGAAGCCAGCAGGTCGGCCCGGGCCAGCATCAACGCCGCCGCAAGAATGATTGCGCCGGTGCAAGCGGCCAGCACCGATCTCTCGAGAAGCCTCAAACGGTCAGCGGCGACCCCGCGCGTGGCTTGGTGATAGCGTGGCTGGTGCAACGCACCCAGGCGCTGAAGGGTGACCGGATCAGGAGCCAGCACCTCACGTGCACGGCCTACAGCCTCCGCCTCGGGCATGCCTCCTGCCATGAACGAGTCACGCATCGCTTCCAGGTCGCCTTCCAGTTCACGCAGAATGCGCAGGCGGTCTGGAGTGGGGAGGGTCATTTGGCCCTCCAACTCGCGAATCAGAGGCAGGAAGGCGCGGTCGGCGGCACTCATGAGGCAGGCGCTCTACCAGGGCCCTGAAGCAGGGCGACGAGTCGTGACGTGATCTCTTCGACTCGACCGGTTTCGCCGGTGAGATGCCTCCGCCCGGCTCCCGTGAGCGCGTAGACCTTCTTCTTTCGCCCTTCATCCTTTGACCACGACCCCTTGATCAGACCGTCGGCCTCGAGCCGATGGAGGATGGGGTAGAGCGTGCCGTGCTTGAATCGGAAGAGACCATTGCTGTCGGTCTCGACGTCCAAGGCGATCTGGTATCCGTGCTTGGCCCCTTGTCGGAGCGTCGATAGCACGATGAGCTGGTTGATGTCACGGGCGAAGCTCTGAACATCGAAATCCTGTTCGGTCACACCTTGCTCCCGTTCGAGGCCACTGGTCTGTCTAGGGCCTGTTCACACTAAGGCGCCGCGGATGTATATTCATGAATGACGATATCAGAAGAGCAGTTTCAGCGAGTTGAGGGATGCTTCCCGATCCAACGCGGGAATGTGTCGATCTCGAATCTCACCGTGTTGAATGCGATCCTTTA
>JBDNHE010000014.1:0-17083 GCA_041688945.1 Gemmatimonadota bacterium
CGGAGGGCGAAGGGGGGCTCGGTGGTCCATGCTGCGTCTCTCCTCCTCAACGTAGCTTTCGCTACGCCTCGTCGTCGTTCCTGCCCTGAACACACCGAAGACCCCTTCGCGCGGCCGCACCCCACTTCTTCAACAGGCTTCTATAAGCCTGGCCTGGTTTCTCTGCGTCCCAACACGCGTCCCACCTCGCGTGTGACTTCCCCGGATGCCCGATACCCCCGATCATTTGCGGTTCGTCCCTCCAGCCTGCGATCGATGTCAGACCTGAAAATCGCCTCAATCCACGCCCCGTCTCCTGCTCGCCATGCTGCCTTCCGGCTGGTGGCGGCCTGCGGACTATTCGGCGCCGTCCTTCTTTCCGGCGACCCCGTCCTGGCGCAGGACGCCACGGCGGCTCGCCTCCCGGAAGGCACGGACGTTCGCCTGGACGGGCTGCTCTCCGAGTCCTTCTGGAGCAGCGCCCGTGTGATTGACGACTTCAGGACCCGGGAGCCGCAGGAAGGCGGCCAACCCTCGGAGCGCACGGAGATCCGGATCGTCTGGGACGCCGACAACCTCTATGTCGGTGTCATGGCCTTCGACAGCGAGCCCGATCAGGTGGTGGCCCGCCTGCGGCAGCGCGACAAGCTCATGTCAGGGGGCGGATTCGGGCGGCTGTCGTTTCAGGGAGACGATGCCATCGCGCTGCTGCTGGACCCGTTCGACGATGACCGGAATGGCATCATTCTGGCCACCAATGCCAATGGCGCCCAGTTCGATGCCCTCCTGACCGACGAGGGCGGGCAGATCAACGTGGACTGGCAGGGCGTCTGGGATGTGGCGGGGACGCGTACCGCTGAAGGCTGGAGTGCCGAGTTCGCGATTCCGTGGCGTTCCATCCGCTATCCGGCCGGGGCCGACACCGACTGGGGTCTGAACATCATGCGGACGATCCCGCGCAAGCAGGAGGATATCCTGTGGCGCAGCTGGGAGCGCGAAGGCGGCGGCTTCGAGCGGGTCGGGCGGGCTGGATCCGTGGCCGGCCTGACAGGCCTGCCCGAGCCGGGCGCCAACATCGAGATCAAGCCCTTCGTCCTGGCTGGATCGCGCGGTAAGCGCGGAGCCGACGGTCTGGACTATCAGGGGGAGTTCGACGCCGGCCTGGACCTCAAGGCCGAGCTGCGGCCCGGACTGGTTCTGGATCTGACGGTGAACACCGACTTTGCACAGGTCGAGGTCGACGATCAGCAGGTCAATCTGACCCGTTTCTCGCTGTTCTTTCCTGAGCGCCGAGACTTCTTCCTTGAGAATGCCGGGATCTTCGAATTCGGCCGGACAGGGTTCGGCGGCGGGCCGCCCTTCCTGATGTTCTTTTCCCGCCGGATCGGGATCAGTTCCGATGGTCCCGTTCCGATTCGGGGCGGCGGTCGCCTTACGGGCAGGGTGGGGGATCAGACGGTCGGACTTCTCTCGGTCGTGACGGACGAGGTGCCCGGTCAGCAGCAGGAGCTCTTCAACGTCGCCCGCATCAAGCGAGACGTCGGCGAATCGGGTTACATCGGCGCGATGATCACCGATCGGCAGGGTGACGGTGGTCGGAACACGGTGGGCGGCTTTGACGCCCGGCTTCGCGTGAATTCGCGGATCGTGGCCGAAGGCTTCGCAGCGCGGTCCTGGACTGAGGGCGATGGCGGCGAGGGCAATGTCCTGGCCGGCTCGATCAACTACACCACCGATCTGAACGGTGGCTTTCTGCAGCTGCTTCAGATTGATGAGGGAATGAATGCGGAATCCGGCTTCATCTCACGCCGTGACTTCCGCTCGGCACAGGTGAATCTGCGCCAGTCGGTGCGTCCCGGGTTTGCCGGGATCCGGAAGATCGACCTTCGCGTGAACAGCGAGTGGGGCTGGACCACCACCGGCGATTTCCAGGAGCGTGAATGGGGCCCGTCGCTGCGCTTTGACCTTGAGAGCGGCGGTGACATAAACCTGAGTTACAACTTCGGATCGAGTCAGGTGGATGACGCCTTCACACTGGCGGGCTCAGTCCCGGTCGGCCCCGGGCGTTATTCAGTCGATGGCTGGTCGTTCCGCGGTGGAACCTCGCGGGCGCGTTCGGTCCGCCTGGCGGGCAGCGTGGAGCGGAAGGACTTCTATAACGGGAGCATTGCCACCACCGGCGGCACGCTGACGTGGTCGCCGAGCCCCGCGCTGACGTTTGAGCCCCAGTTCAGGCGATCCGACGTCAAGCTCCCAACCGGTGAGTTTGTGGCTGACATCACCGCCTTCCGCCTGACGTGGGCGTTCTCCCCCAAAATGACCACGACCGCCTTCGTTCAGCACAACAGCCTGACCGATCAGATCGTGACCAACGTCCGCTTCAACTTCGTCCATCGCCCCGGCAGCGACTTTTTCCTGGTCTTCTCGGACGATCGCATGCAGGTGCTGGATCGCTGGCAGACCGAAGACCGCGGCGTGCTGATGAAGCTGACCTGGCTGTTCCGGATGTAGGGGCGGGGCGGGGCGGCCTCACCAGGCCTCCTTGGCCCAGATCACGATCAGGCCGCAGGACTGGTCCGCAACATAGGCATGTCGTCGCAGCTCCGGCGGGACCTCTCCAATAAATCGATAGACCTCAACCGCCATGATATCCTCGGGAGCCAGCGAAGAAAGTGGCCACCTGGTCCAGGGATCCTCACGGAGAAAAGCCAGGGGTACGCGGATGGAATTCAACAGGTATCCGAAGCATCCCGTCCCGAGTGTCGAGATCGGAACACGCTCCCCGCTCCGCCTTCCGATGGTGCCCCGGACCCCTTCCAGCTCATAGAACAGATCGCTGATCCGGTAGCGGATCTTCAACTGCACCTGAAGCGGATCGAGGAAGATCCCCTCCCCGCGCGCCCTTCGTTCAGAGAACAGCGCCCGACCCGATCGACCGCCCTCTACCTCGACAATGAGCGAGTCCAGTGCCAGGGCCCTGGGTGTGAGCCTGACCTCGACCGGAGACTCCCCGGTCAGGGTGACAATGGCGACCTCATATCCCAGCGCCCCAATGCTGACTTCCCCCGAGTCGAGCGGGATGACCGCCAGCCCATCGAGTCCGGTCACGTAGCCGCGACTCAGGGCGTCCGACGACACCAGCGCCTGGGGGATCGGGTTGCCGGAGGGGGCATCCAGCACCCGGAGGATGGTCTGGGCGTCGAGGTTGGTTCCGCAGAGGACCAGCCCGGCGAGCAGGAGGAGGAGTCCACGCGTGAGGAAGCCCGGAGGCCGCGGCTTCGTCCGAGAAGCCGGGACAAGGAAAAGCAGAGCTGTAAGAAGGGCAGACCGAAATGGGGTCATCTGGTCTCCATACCGCGGGAGCTCACGCGGGGGCTTCGCGCCAAATCCGCACTGGCATCATACAGTACGTACGTCAGAGAATGAAAGGACTTTCTGCCGTCCTATCCGAGCGCGACCTCGACCGCGGGCGCCCGAAGATTGAAGTTCGATGACATCACGTAGCCATACGCGCCCGCAGTATCGATCAGCAGAATGTCGCCCTCGAGCGTCTCGGGGAGCGCCCGATCGTTGCCCAGTCGGTCGCCGGATTCGCAGATCGGCCCGACCACCTGGTTGTTGCCGACGGCAGGCTCGCCCAGCCGCGTGAGGTTCACGATGTGGTGGTATGCGCCGTACAGGGCAGGGCGAATCAGCGAGTTCATTCCCGTCGCGACCCCCACGTAGCGGGTTTCGGCCTTGCCCTTCACCTGGTTCCTCGCCCGTCACGACTTTTTCGTGGTGCCCGGAGCCCCAACCGGGGTCGACGCGGACCAGAACTTCACGGCCGGCGAACAGTTCGCCCCATTCCCGCAGCGGGTACAGGGAGTCCAGCGTCACGTGAACTCCGCGCTCAAGGGCGTCCACGAACTCCTCCCGCGGGGCAAAGTTCGGCGTAAAGAGCACCTCATCGGGCGAAAGGTCGTCAAAAAGACCGAACACCCGGTTGAGTTCGTCGGGTGAGACGCACTCGAACCCGCCTCCATCGGCCCGGACCTGGCGCAGAATATCGGGATTTCCGTTCGCCTTCATGGCATAGAAGACACGATCCACGGGCGCGATCGCCATCAGCCGACCCATCTGGCGCGAGATGGTGGGCAGATCGTAGACGTAGGCCGCTGACTCACGCGCTCCGATCGCCAACAGTTCGTCGCTCCCCGTGGTGGCGATCTCCTGCGCTTCCCGGTAGTCGAGCCTTCTGAGCAGGCGGGCGCCGGGCACAAGGCGCGGATCGGCCGTGAACATCCCCGGCACATCGGACCAGATCTCAAGCCGCGTGGCGTCGAGCTTCCCCGCCAGATAGGCCGCGGCGGTATCGGAGCCACCCCGTCCCAATACGACGGTATCGCCGTTGGAGTCACGAGCGGTAAAACCTTGAGTGACTACAATATGCGGCCAATGATTAAAGTGCTGAATTAATGCGCTGTCGGCCTCGGACGAGCACTCAGCCGAGAGCCAGCGCCGTGGATGATCGCCCGAATTGGGCACCGCGGTCAGCAGATCCCGAGCGTCCAGCCATGCGACATCCATCCCGGTGGCCTGGATTAGCGCCGCCGCCCCGACCCGACTTGAGATCCGTTCCCCGAAAGCAAGAACTCCAGCACGCGTAGCGGGCGTGGCGGGCTTCCCCTCCAGCAGCGTGCCAGCCAACTCGTCCAGAGCCGCCAGATCGGCATCCATCCCCAGGACCACGGGCAGGTCCAGCCCTCCAGCCAGTTCGGTGTGCAGCGTCCGGATCGCCAGCAGCGACTCGGCTACGGCCTCCGCATCACCCGCCGCTGCCAGGTCGGGAAGCGTCTGGAGGCGGTCGGTGACGCCTCGAATGGTCGACATGACCACCAGAACACGCTCTCCGACGGCCGCACGTTCGCGGACGATCCGGGCGATGGTCGCCCAGCGGTCGGGGGACGATACACTGGTGCCGCCAAACTTGAGGACGACCAGGGGGGCAGGGGGATTCATCGGGCTAAGATGGGTGACGCAGGCTTTGGCCGGAAGGTGAGGGTGCGAAGGTGACGGTCGGACACGTCCCAAGGGGCCTCGCAGAGTGTATTCCCGGCGGCGGCGCGATAGTTTGGCCTGCATGAAGCCCTGCCCGCTCTGTACCGCCGCCGCTGACTCGATCCCCCCGGTCTGGGATCGCACGCTCTTTGATTGTCCTGTCTGCCGGCTGGTTTTCGTCGACCCGGCCGGCCACCTGGGGCCTGAGGATGAGCGGGCGCGGTACGCCACGCATAACAATGACCCAGAGGACCAGGGCTACCGCGACTTTCTGGACAGACTAGGGCTTCCGTTGATCGAAAGGCTGCCTCCCGGCGCCGAGGGCCTCGACTTTGGGGCCGGTCCTGGCCCGGTCCTGGCCCAGATGCTGACGGAACGGGGGTTTCCGACGACGCCGTGGGACCCCTACTTCGCGCCGAATCCGGCCCTGTTGAGCCGCCAGTGGGAGTTCATCGCCTGCACCGAGGTGGTCGAGCACCTGCATGATCCTGCCGCAACCTTCGCACTTCTGGGCCGACTGTTGGTCCCCGGCGGTGTGCTCGGCGTCATGACCACCATCCTTACGGACGAGGTCGAGCTCGACAGCTGGTGGTACCTGCGGGATCCCACCCATGTGGTCTTCTATCGGCCGGCCACCCTTGAGTGGATCGCCCAGCGCCATTCCTGGACACTGGAGTGCCTCGAGGACTCAGCGAATGTGTCGTTCTTCAGGAAGGGACGCGCGGATAGCTGACGGTCCTCGGGTCCGACCCGACGGGTCGCCTGAAGCCGGCAGTGGGCGCCGCCTGAAACCGCCCGTTGGCGCCGCCTAAATAAATGGCCCGATCAGGAACTGAGCCAACGTCAGCAGCACGACGAGCAGACTCGGAAAAAGCGCCAGTGCCACTGAAGCCGTCAGCCCCATGCGGTACAGCCCCGGCCCGGTGGGGAGAATTTCCTTCTTGGACAACGAATCGATCGACATTTCGATCAGGGCCCCGGCGGAGTAGCAGAAGTTGGCCATGACGCCGAAAATCACCACCCCGATCCACGGAAAGTTGGCCATGAAGAGCGGGCCGTTGCCGGAGACCAGGGCGGCCATGGTGATGGCGCTGAGTGAAACCAGTCCCGCCGACCCCACAATCACATTGTAGGCGAAGCGGCGCTTCTCCCACCACTTCAGAATCGCCACGGGTGAGCGGCGGGCGGGGGCGGGGAAGAGGAATTCGGTGAGTGCAGTCATGCTGTTGCCTTCCGTGATGTCGGACACAGTGAGTTTTCAGGGTTGTGAGCGTGCGGCAACTTTGTGCTGCAAAGTGGGTGCCAGCAGCGGAAAACTCAAGGGGTGGTGATGCAGAAATCCGGATCGGGGCGTAAACTGCCCACCCTCGGGCCGACTGCCGGCCAGAACGAACCCCCTGATCCTGCGCTGCTCATGTCTGATCCTACGCTTCGCCGTATTGTCACCCGGGGCCTCGTCCCCGCCGCCCTCGCTCTGCTGATCGGTCCCGTCGGATCGGCCGCCTCCCTGGACGCCCAGGAGCTCCCCCAGACCTGGCAGGAGCAGCAGAACTTCCGCTCGGGCCCGACGCCCTTTGAGCCCCTCATGGACTTCTGGTACGATCTGGACGAGATGAGCGAGCTGGTCTCGATGGCGCCGCTGACAGTCACACTCCAGGGGCGGCCCATGTATTTGATCACGATTTCCGAAGATCCGATCGTGAATGCTCAGGACGCCATTCGATCCGGCAAGACCATCGTGTTTGTGGCTCCGTCGGTTCACGGCGGTGAGGTCTCGCCCAAAGAGGCCTTCCAGTTGGTCGCCAAGCGGCTGGTTGGGGGCGACCTCCGCTCGCTGCTCCAGGACGTCATCGTGATCGGCGTGCCCCTGGTCAATCCGGATGGCGGTGAGGTCACGCGGCGCACCAACGAAGCCGGCTACGACATGAATCGGGACTACATCAAGCTGGAATCGCAGGAGATTCAGGCCATGGTGACCCAGATCCTGACCGAGTGGACTCCTGACATTCACGTCGATGGCCACCACGGCGGCTCTGACCCGTACGTCATCACCTATCAGGGGACCTTGAACCCGGGTGCCGATGACGAGCTTCGGGCCTGGACCTACGACAACATCTTCCCGCGCATCCGCGCCGCCGTCATGGAAGAAGACTACCGCGCCTTCGACTACTCGGGCGTTCAGACCCGCGATGGCCAGCGGGGCTGGGGCTCCACTTCGGTTGAGCCGCGCAAACACCATGTCTATACTGGCATGACCAACTCGCTGGGAATCCTGCTCGAAACTCCGCGGAATTCTCGCCGGGTCATGCGCGATGGGTCAGTCGTCGAGATCCCAGAGGCGGAGCGGTACTTCCACCAGATCCGTGGTGGCGTCCTGGCGCTCAGCGAGATCCTGCGGGTCGCGGCCGAACGTCGCGAAGAGATCCGGGAACTGACCACCGGATCACGCATGCGGACCATCGCCCAGGGACATCGAGGTGAGGGCGAAGTGGTTATCGACTACGAACTGACCAACCGCGGCAACGAAGAAGTTTACATGCCAGTTGAGGACGCGCCCGGTGGGTATCAGGCGCAGAACGTTCCGGTCTGGCTTGAATGGGTGCCCACGCGCACTACATCCCGTCCGGTCGGTTACCTGCTGCATCCGTCGATGGCTGAGGCTCTGCCGCGCCTGCTGGATCAGGACATTGCCGTCTACCGGTTTCAGGACAGCGTTCAGATTGCCGCTGAGGTCTATTACGCCACCTCGGTGACCACGACCTCCTACTTCCAGGGTGCCTACCTGAAGGATGTAGACGCCGTCAAAGAGAACGAGACCGTCCAGGTCTCCGAGGGCTGGTTCTGGGTGCCCACCTCTCAGTCGATGGGCAACTTCATCAGCTACCTGCTCGAGCCGGAGACCGACGACAACCTCATCACCTGGGGATACGCGGATCACGTCCTGCAGGAGACCCCTGATTCGATCGAAGAAGTGATGGCCGGCATGATGCAGGGTCAGAGCATGGAAGCCCTCACGGCCGAGCAGCGGACTCAGATGATGCAGCGTGCCGAGCAGGTCATGAGCCGTCGCCAGCAGGTGCCGATGATGCGGGTGATGACCCATCAGAACCTCCCGGTGATCCGGGTGGCGGATCCGAATCTGTACCAGCGGACGCGGTACTGGCGTTGATCGCTGTGCCTTCACGCGCACCTCACCGAGACGACCCATGACGACTTTTCGATCGACCCTTCTGATCGCAGTCCCGCTGGTGCTGGCCACCACCGCGGCTCCCGCCCAGGCCCAGGACCGATTCTCGACCGAGGCACTCCTCGCTTCGGCCGCCGGCCTTGAGGTCCGCGTCATCGACTGGCGCCGGGACTTCCATGAAAACCCGGAGCTGTCGAACCGGGAATTCAGGACCGCCGGGATTGTGGCCGAGCACATGCGTCGCCTAGGCATTGAAGTGACGGAGGGCGTCGCGCATACCGGAGTGGTGGGTGTCCTTCGCGGAGGCAGGCCCGGACCGACGATCTTGCTTCGGGCCGACATGGATGGCCTACCGGTCGAGGAGCGAAACGATCTCTCATTCCGGTCCACGGTCACCGGCGAATACAACGGGGAGACGGTTCCCGTCATGCATGCCTGCGGTCATGACACGCACGTGGCCATCCTGATGGCCGTCGCCGAGGCGATGGCCGGAATGCGCGACGATATTCCGGGAACCGTGAAGTTCGTCTTCCAACCAGCGGAGGAAGGGGCACCGATCGGCGAAGAAGGCGGTGCCGAAATGATGGTCGCCGAGGGCGTGCTCGACGGGGTGGATGCAGCGTTCGCCCTGCACATCAATGCCCAGACCGACGCCGGAACCATCTCCTACAAATCCGGCCCCATGATGGCAGGGGTACAGGACTACCGAATCATGGTGAAGGGCCGGCAGGCGCACGGGGCCTATCCGTGGATGAGCGTGGATCCCGTGGTCACGGCCTCGCAGATCGTGATGGGGCTCCAGACGATCGTCTCTCGCACCGTGAACCTCACGGAACTGCCTGCGGTCGTGAGCGTCGGCAAGATCTCCGGTGGTGTGCGCTCGAACATCATCCCCGAAGAGGTCGAACTGGTCGGGACCATCCGAACCTTCTCGGACTCCGACCGGGACCTGGTGCACCGCCGCATCCGCGAGATCGCCGGGCACATCGCGGCCTCGGCCGGCGCGGAGGCAGAGGTCACGATCCCGTTCAGTACGTCCTACCCGGTCACGGCCAACGACCCCGCGCTGACCGAATCGGCGGTGGTGTCGCTCCGGCGGGTGGCCGGTGAGGAGAACGTCAACGCGGTCCCGCTCACGATGGGGGCGGAGGATTTTTCGTACTTCTCCCGTGAGATTCCGAGCTTCTATTTCCGCCTGGGTGGTAAGCCGGTCGGGGTTCCGGTTGCAGAGACGGAAGCCCATCACACGCCGGGGTTCTTCATCGACGAGAGCGGACTTCATCTGGGCGTGAGCGGAATGCTCGCCGTGGCGCTGGACTATCTGGAGGCGAACTCGGGGGGACGTCCCTGACCACGGCCATCCCGAGGGGACGGCCATCCCAAGTAGAAGGAGCGGTCGTGGCGGCTGAGGTCGAAAACTCAACGAAAAACCCCCCTGCTGGGTCCGTGAAGCAGGGCAGAGAACCGTTTGACGCCGTTCCTGCCCAGAAGTATTCGTAGGATCCTCCTGCAGGAGGCGTGGGGCCGAGATTCGCTTCTCGGGCGCGTCCCCGGCTGGTTCATCTTTTCGTAACGAGGGATATCGTGAGGCTGCATTCCGCACTGCTCGGCCTGGCTCTTCTGCTCCCCGGAGCGGCAGAAGCACAGCAGGCAACCCGGACCCAACCCGTTGAAGGCATCCGGGACAACACGTCTACGTACCACGCACTGACGAATGCGCGTGTGGTCACGGCTCCCGGACAGGTGATTGATGGCGCGACCATCGTGATCCGCAACGGAATCATCCAGTCGGTCGAGCGCGGAGGGCAGGCGCCCGCCGGTGCGCGCGTCTGGGACGTCTCCGGACAGACGGTCTATCCGGGCTTCATCGACGCACACGCCGATCTGGGGATGGACGACGTCCCCGAGGGCGGGGACGTCGGGCCGACGCACTGGAATCCGCAGGTCCGCGCCTGGTTCAGCACCACGCGGAACCTCAACGACGACGCCACCCGGCGCGCCGCGCTCCGTTCCCAGGGCTTCGGGACGGCGCTGGCCGTGCCAACGCAGGGGATCTTCCGCGGAACCGCCAGCGTCGTGAATCTTGGCGAGGGCGGGGTCCGGGACCGGGTGATCCGGCCGGACATTGCGCAGGCGGTCGGCTTCGGCCGCTCCTTCCAGCTCGGCGGGGCGTACCCGAACTCGGACATGGGGGTGATGGCGCTGATGCGTCAGACCCTCATGGACGCCGAATGGTACATCCGCGCGTGGGATGCGTACGAGCAGAGCGGTCGCGCCTTCCTTCCGCCGGAGACCTCCGAGGCGCTTGCCGCGCTCCGGTCGAGCATAGCCGGGAACCAGCCGGTGATCTTCGAGACTGGTTCGGAGGAGGAGTATCTCCGCGCCATCACCATCACAGAGGAGTTCGGTCTGGACTCCTGGTTTCGCGGGAGCGGCCGCGAGTACACCCTCATCGACGTGGTGCAGGGTCGCTCCGAGCCGCTGATCATCCCGCTGAACTTCCCGGACGCCCCGAACGTCGCCAATCCGGAGGCTCAGCTGAACGCCAGCCTCGCAGCTCTGAGGCACTGGTACCTCGCGCCGACCAACCCGGCGCGCCTTGCCGAGGCGGGCGTGCCGTTCGCGATCACGACGGACGGTCTCGCGTCGATGAACGAGTTCCTCACGAATCTGCGTACCGCCGTCGCACGGGGGCTCTCCCCCGACGCCGCGCTCGCCGCCCTCACCACGACGCCGGCGTCCATGCTCGGGATCGAGCGCACGCACGGGACGATCGCGGCCGGGAAGGTCGCGAACCTCGTGGTCACCGAGGGTGATCTCTTCACCGAGGAAGCCACTGTCCTCGACGTCTGGGTCCAGGGGCAACCCTACGGTGTGACCCGTGCGGCGCAGATAGATCCGCGCGGTAAGTGGCGGATCGCGTCGGAAGATGACTGGGGTTTCGAGGGAGAACTCACCCTCGAAGGCACCCTGAACCGTCTGCGTGGCTACATCGACATCCTCTCCGAGGACACGGGCCCGCAGGGCGTCCGCATTCAGCTTGATGCCGCTTCGGTGGTGGCCGAGACCGGCCGCCTGGAAGTCCAATTCAGCGGGGAGGACCTCGGCTACGACGACGGTACGGCACTCCTGTCTGGTTCGATCGACGGCGAGATGTTCTTCGGCTGGACGGCGATGCCCAACGGTGCGAACCCGGCCTTCCGCGGGACGCGCATGTCGGCCTTTGAGGGCGACGCTCGCGGCGTGGTTGCGATGAACGTGCCGCAGATCGACCTGCCTTTCATCCGCCCCGCGATGGCGTTTGGGGTCGCGTCGATTCCGGAGCAGCCGGCGGCGGTGATCGTCCGTAACGCGACCGTGTGGACCTCTGGACCGCAGGGTATCCTCGAGAACGCCGACGTTCTGATCGAGAACGGCATCGTGTCGCAGGTCGGGACGAACCTCTCTGCGCCCTCCGGCGCGGTGGAGATCGACGGGACCGGGAAGCACGTGACGCCCGGGCTGATCGATCCGCACATCCACTCCAGCCTCACGGCAGTAAACGAGAGCGGCTTCGCGATCGTGCCGGAGGTCCGGATGGCGGACGTGCTCACGCACAACGACGGGAACATGTACCGTCAGCTGGCGGGCGGGCTCACCACGGCGATGGCCAAGCACGGTTCGGCCAACCCGATCGGCGGTGAGAACGTGATCCTCAAGCTGCGCTGGGGTTCGCTTCCCGAGGGCCTGCTCCTCGAGACCGAGGCTCGCACCGTGAAGTTCGCCCTCGGGGAGAACCCGAAGCGGCGGCAGGGGCGCTACCCCGACACCCGGATGGGGACGCAGGAGATCATCCGCGACCACTTCCTCGCCGCGCGCGACTATGAGCGCGTGTGGCAGGCGTGGGAGGCCAATGGCGAGGGCATTCCGCCGCGCCGCGACCTCCGTATGGAGGCCATCCTCGACATCCTGAACCAGAAGCTGCTGATCTCCTCGCACGGCTACCGTGCGGACGAGTTCCTTGCCCTGGTTCGGCTCGCCGAGGAGTTCGGCTTCCGCGTCCAGACGCTTCAGCACGGCGTCGAGGCGTACAAGATTGCGCCCGAGCTCGCCGCGTCCGGGGTCGCCGCCGTCGTCTGGAGTGACTGGGGCGCCTTCAAGATGGAGGCCTACGACGCCACGAACTACAACGCACGTATCCTGCTGGAGGCGGGGGTCGTAACGGCACTTCACTCCGACAACGGCGAGATCTCCACCCGGATGAACTGGGAGGCAGGGAAGCTGCTCCGGACCGGCGTTTCGCCGGAGGACGCACTGGGCACCGTCACGCTCGGGCCGGCACGCGCCATCGCCATCTCAGACCGGGTCGGCTCGCTTGAGCCCGGCAAGGACGGCGACTTCGTGGTCTGGAATGGGGACCCGCTCTCGCAGTTCACGCGCGCCGAGCAGACCTGGATCGACGGTCGTCGCTACTTCTCTCTCGAGGAGGATGCGGTGATGCGGGTTGAGATCCAGCGTCAGCGCGCCGCCCTCATTCAGGCGGTTCTTTCCGCCGGGGGCTCGGAATGATGACGATCAGTACGCACACTTACCCGCGAGGCATGATGAAGACCCTGACCACCCGCGCGGTCGGAGCGGCGCTCGTGGCGCTCTCTGCCTTCGCCCTGTCCCCGGCCCTCGGTGCGTCACTCGACGCTCAGGTCCGGATGACGGTTCCCCCGCAGTCGCAGCCCATCGCGATCACCGGAGCGACGATTCACACCGTCACGAGCGGAACGTTCGAGAACGGCACGATCGTGTTCGAGAACGGCTTGATCACGGCGGTCGGGGGTGCGGATGTTCAGATCCCGGCCGGCGCGCAGGTCGTTGACGCCACGGGCAAGCACATCTACCCGGGGATGATCGATGCGTACACCACCGTCGGGATCAGCGAGATCGGTGCCGTCGACGTCTCCAACGACACGAACGAGATGGGAGACTTCAACCCGAACATTCGCGCCGCGGTGGCGGTGAACGGTGAGAGCCGGCATATCGGCACCACCCGGTCGGCCGGGGTTCTTACGGCCATCACGACGCCGGGAGGCGGTCTCATCTCTGGCATGTCGTCCGCGATGGCCCTTGAGGGCTGGGACTGGGAGGAGATGACGATGGAGGCCTCCGCAGCGCTGAACGTGAACTGGCCGAATCCGAACCCGCGGTTCCGGGGCTTCGGTGGCGGTCGCCCTGGCGGTGGCGGCGGTGGAAACGGCCAAGCGCCGCCCACCTACGAAGAGCAGGTCCAGTCGCTGAAGGGCTTCTTCGCGAATGCCCGCGGCTACCGCGATGCCGTCCAAGCCGGTGAAGTACTTCCGACCGATTCACGTTACGCCGCCATGATCCCGGTCCTCGACCGTGAGATCCCGGTGGTCGTGGCCGCGAACTCGACGACGCAGATCAACGACGCGATCACCTGGGCGACCGAGGAGAACGTGCGCATCGTGATCCGGGGTGGCGACGACGCGATTTACGTCGCCGACCGCCTCGTGGCGAACAACATCCCGGTTATCCTGACCACGACTATGGCCGGACCAGGGAGGGACTGGGAAGGTTACGACGGCTCGTACCATCGTGCGGCTGCGCTCCACGAGGCCGGCGTCCGTTTCGCCATCTCCGGCGGGTCGAGCGCCCTCTACTCGAACCGCCTGGGCTACGAAGCCGGCGTCGCCGTGGCCTTCGGGCTGCCGGAAGAGGTGGCACTTGAGGCTGTAACCATCAACGCTGCCGAGTTCCTCGGTCTCGACGACCGGATCGGATCGCTCGAGCCGGGCAAGCAGGCGACGCTGATGATCACAACCGGCTCACCGCTGGACACCAAGGCAAACATCGAGCAGGCGTACATCCAGGGTCGTGAACTGGACATGATGGACATCCAGAAATGGTTTTTCGAGAAATACATGGTGAAGGTCATGCAAATGCGCCGCCTTATTATGTAAGGGCGCTGAAAAGCGTCCTCCACCGTGTTGGTGGGCGGGGCGGTAGTAACGGCGAGGGCCGTCAGCTTCGGCTGGCGGTCCTCGTTTTTTTGTGCGGATGGCGGGCTCGACCGCGGCTTCGCGTTGCTCAGCGCGGCGATGGTGCGGATTGGCGGGTTGGTATTTGGGCCGGGGCGGGCGAATCGCTTAGGGTCGTCGAACGTCACGGGATTTGCGTCCACCTTTGTCGGTTTCGGACTTGCGCGCCTGATCGGCTGAACTGCGGTGTCGCGTTGCTATCCCGCAGTTTGGGCTATCCCGTGCTCCGATGAGGCATCGGGCGGGGGTGTCGGGAATCATGAGTTATAGGACAGGGCCAGAAACGTTCGTGGAAACCATGCAGTAGGTAGCGCGTCTGGCATGTTGGGCGGGCGGAAGGCGGAATGGGTTCCGCCTGTTGCGGACCTCCCAGTCCGGAGCGCAATTCTGGGCGAAGTGCGAAGCGCCCGATCCAGTCTTCCGATGGTGCCAATGACCGGACTCTTCCCGAGCATGTTTTCGAACCGGGAGCTCCTCTCGGTACCCTACCTGAAGCTCGTATGAGCTTGGTGACGTACCCGCAGGAAGACTTCGATCTACTCGTGGAAGCGACGGCCCGAGACATGGAAAAGATGGTGCTCCCGCTTGCCTCGATCCGAGATGCGTATCGACCTCACGCTTCGATCAATCATTCGGGATCATGCGACTGACGCTCGATGCCGCTTGAATTTCCTACTCCTCCGTCAGGTGCGGCTACCAGCGCCGCCCGATCCGGCAGGTGCACTCAAGGGGAGGCACCGGAGTCGGGCAGGTGGAACGCCGGTGGCCTCACCCCCCCGACTCGTACCGCATGAGGAGTCGGCGCCCCATGGAGTCGGACTGAGTTGCGTAGTAGACATTGCGAGTCAAGCCGAACGCGCTCGGGAACGCGGGCACCGTGTCGACGACGAAGGATGGGACGGCTGCGCTGGCTGGCGAACGGCGGAGGGGTACTAGGAGTACCTCGACTCCGTCGGCCCGTGAATCTGGCCGTACGTGTGGACGGATCCAGATCGTGCCTGACGGATCGACGATCAAATCGCGAACGCGGCTGAGCCGGGTCGGAGCAGGCAGGTTCGCACCGGGGGCGCCCACCAACTCGTCCTCTCCGCGGGAGCCTGACGGGCCCCCTCTGTCCCCGAGTGAGAAGTGGAGGGTGTCCAGGGCATTAGGGGCACCGGGCCCTCCCGTTACGACGATCCAAGGATGGTAACCATCAGAGGCGACGACACAGCCCGCCTTCGCATCCCAGACGGGTCGCGCCTCGTCCGAACCGGTGTACGGGGCGTTCCGAAACTGCGGTGACCGCTGCAAATCGACTCGGGATAGGGTTGCGACAGAGCCCGTGGTCGTCACTCGACGTACATCGTAAACGATTTGGCCCTCCGGCATTTGGGAGTGCAGGAGCACGTTGTGGCCGCCCCAGCCGTAGAGCAGGTCGCCGTCGGCCGTGAGTGCGAGCCTAGAGGATCGGACGTCCATGCCTCTGGGGAAGGCTTCAGAGGGGACCTGGCGGGAGAATGCGATAGAGTCTCCTGACAGATCGAGTTCCTGAGCGCGGTAGCCATCGAACACGACCATCCGGTCGCCTTCGGTCGTCACCCACTGGCGGCGACCTCCGTCGTACGCGATCGCCCCCGATACGCTTCGGAATTCCCCGGGGCCATCTCCGTCTCGTCCAAAGGTCCGTAGCGGCTGAAGATCATCCGTGAACTCGAAGAGAACGGTCCGGCCTGCGTCGTAGAGAAACACGCGGTCACCCGATACGGTCACCCCCGCTGGATTATCGAACCACGTCTCGGGGCCGAGCCCGAGCTGGGCGGTCTCTCGATAAGTCGGGAGACCGCCCAGGTCTACAGCGGCCGCGCCGAGCAGACGGCACTCGGACCGCGCCAGTTGGGGAGCAGCTGGTCGATCAGCTTCCGGGGCGCACGCTGCGCCTCCAAGCACGACCAGGCCTGCGGCAATCCAGGGCGCTCTCATCATACTTTCACCTTTCAGGTATCGGCCCACGGACCCACCTCCCCCTCCCACGACCAGGAACTGCCGGGTCTCAGTTCGGATCCAATGCACAAAGGCCGCCAACCATCTCGTCGTCGACCCAGAGGGTCGCACAGCAGGTGAGAGTCACTTCGTTGCAGCACGTGACGATTTCGCCATTTCCGTCTTCGGTATACGTCGTTTCACAGTTCGCGTAGAGTGCGAATGCCGCGCCCGAGAACAGCATCATGAGTGAGGCACCCAACGTTGAGCGGAGTCCAGTAGACATAACATCCTCCAGATTTGATTAGTGTAGCCTTCCAGAGTTGCTGACGATACGTCGCACCCCAAGGTGCCGATAGCCACGAATCCCTCTCTGCCAACGTACGTGAGACACGGAGCACGTAAAGAATTAGAGTAGGGTGAAGGCAGCGAAATTTACAATGCTGGGACTCCGAGAACGAATGAAAGAAAATGGTAAAGCCCGTCCGCCTGTGGAGGGCGAGCGCAGCGAGGCATCCCCGGGTCCTCCGGATCCGGAGGTCGTCGACAAACCGAGTCGTCGCCGATTCAGTGCGGCGTACAAAGTGCGGATTCTCGAAGAAGCGGACAGGTGCACGGAGCCGGGCGAAGTGGGCCGACTCCTGAGGCGTGAAGGCCTGTATTCGTCGAATCTGACGGCGTGGCACAAGGCAGCTCGAGACGGGACGTTGAAGGCACTGTCGAGGAAGCGTGGCCGCAAGGCCCGGCGGAATCCGCTGGAGGAAAAGGTGTGCAAGTTGGAGCGGCAAAACGCTCGACTTGAGAATGAGCTCAGGAAGGCGCACCTGATCATCGACGTGCAGGGAAAAGTTGCGGGGCTGCTGGGGATAGACCTCGACGCCGGGAA
>JBDNHE010000015.1:0-3614 GCA_041688945.1 Gemmatimonadota bacterium
CCACGCTCACTCCATCCATCTCAAAGGAGCGTCCATGAGACGTCACGAACCGAAAACTACCACCTGATCACTCCAGCGTCGCTTCGCTCCGATCACCCGGTCCACATGCCCCGGAACGGGTGGTCCACATGCAGCGGACTGCGTGGTCCACTTCGTCGGAATGCGCATAGCGAAAGCTACGGGGAGGAGGAGAGACGCAGCATGGACCACCGAACCCCCCTTCGCCCTTTGGGTTACAGCGGCATGGGGGCATCTTCTTCGTTGGACCACCTCGACGTAGCTGACGGCTATGGCTTCGGCGATCCGCCTCGAATCGGGCCCCATGGCGCTCGTAACGCGGCTCGCCCCACTTCTTCAACAGGCTTCTAGGAGCATTCGTTGAGCGCCAACAGGAAAACAGAACCGTTGTAGCACAGCAATCCGCCAACCTTTGCAGCCATGCGAGTCGACAGACAAACACTAGCTGACCTTGAGATCCTGGAATCGTCCGACGGAGGTCCGGGGATCTTCGACCTGGTCGATCGAACTGCGACCTCATTCGGCCGGGCCGCGCTAAGGCGAAGGTTTCGCGAACCACTGACGGAGCCGTCTCAGATCCGCGCCGTACAGGGTGGTGTCCGGTGGTTGGCAGAGAACCCCGGCCATCTGAAGATCCCCGTCTCCTACCTCGACGCGGTCGATCGATACCTGAGATCAAACGTCCTGATTTCGTCCCACTCTCGGGTTGGGATCAGACTCGAAGAATTGTGGATGTCCGTCCGGTACAGAGATCTGCTTCGAGAGATACGGACAGGTGTCGAGGTTACTCGCGAACTGCTGTCGGCCGCTTCGAGAGTCAGCTCCGGCCTCCTGGCCGCGGCCCCTCCGACGCATCTCCAGGAATTTGGCGCTCGACTCGGCGAGCTTCTATCACCGATTCTTGAAGGGCTGGGTGCCAGCTCGACCGTACTGGGGGCCGACCGGGTGCTTCGGATTGAGTCAGCCGAGGAGGTCCGTGAGGCGCTACTGATTCTCGGTCAGCTTGATGCACTCTACTCCATGGCCGAAGTCACAGAGGCGAATGGATGGGTCTTCCCTGAGATCGTGGAGGGGCCGGATTTCGTGCTTGAGGCTACCGGGGTAACGCATCCATTCCTGGCCGCCGCGAACGGTAACCCGATCGACATTCAAGGAGGGGAGGCGCTGGTCTTTCTCACTGGACCGAACATGGCAGGGAAGACCACCTATCTTCGATCTGTCGCGCTCCTTCCGTTCCTGGCGCAAATCGGAATGGGCACCCCTGCATCCTCGGCACGCCTGACCCCGATCGATGTCCTCTTTACCAGCATCAACCCACGCGACAACCTGCGGGAGGGCATCAGTTTCTTCATGTCCGAGGTACTTCGAGTGCGTGAGGCTGCCGCCACAGTCGCGACGGGGGCCCGGTGCTTCATGCTCTTCGACGAGGTCTTCAAGGGAACCAATGTGAGGGACGCCCTGGAGTCGTCTGAAGAAGTGATCCTTGGACTAGGGAGAGCGCGGAACAGTGGGTTCGTGTTCTCATCGCACCTGTCCGAACTGGGAGAGAAGCTGAAGGGCACGAGCGGTGTGCAGTTGCGCTACTTCGACGGCGAGATCGTCGAGAGCCGGGCGACGTTCGACTATACGATCCGAGAGGGTGTGTCAGACAAGCGATTTGGACGTCTACTGCTTGAACAGGCAGGGGTCCCGGACCTACTCAGATTGATCCGCGCGGATCGCTGAGCTCTAACAAATTGTCGCGTTCGTCGTGTGCGGGCTGGCGGCGTGCGGTCCCGATGGGGAAAGGGGTCAGGAAACGTCGATCTCGCTCGAGGAAGAGGTGTCGAGCTTCCTGGAAGCCTATCAGCTAGCCATCGATTCTCGAGACATTGACGTTCTTCGCCCACTCTACGTGGATGATGGTCGCTTCGAATGGGTCGAGGACGGCTTGGTTCGATATCGCTCCGCCGACGATGTCTTGGCCGGGCTCGCGGGATTGCCAAGCGACGCCACGGTCCGAACCGAGTACGAGGGGCGCACGATCACTTCAGTGGGCGACGCCGGTGCAACGGTATCCACGAGCTTTCGCACGGTGATTGGGGAGGGTCCGTCCGCCTTCGAATTCGGCGGTATGATGACCACGGTACTCGAAAAGGATCAGACCGGATGGCGCATCATTAGTGGCCACACTTCCTCGGCGAGTCCGGATGGTCGCTAGGGCCACTGTTATGGAACCGTTAAGGGTGAGACTAGCCCTCACCGCCATGGTCATGCGAATCCGCCGTAATCAGCCGCCGAACACGCAGGTCGATGTACTCCATCTGATCCTCACGCTTCCGCGCCCAACCCGGTAGTCGCAGGGCGTTCGAACCCAGCATGACAAGTCCCGTCCCGAACGACCAGAGCATGAGCAATTCCATCGCGAGCGGGGACGATCCGGTGTTCGCGATGGTTGCCAGGGCGAGGATGCCGATCGAGAAAGCCCCGAGGCCCAGTCCGTTGATGTTCTCCGCACCACCTTTCGTGGTTTCAAGCCGTAGTCGGTGGCCAGTCGGCGTCGATTCGAGCGACGCCCTCAGGTTGCCATTGCTCCAGACTCGGCTGCCGTCTCGAGCCGTCAACTCGCCCTGCGCCCCGAACGTCTGACGAAACTCTGATACAAGGAGGTCCCACTCACCGTCGGAGACCTCTCGCGGGAGATTGATCACCCGGCCTACCGAAACAGGCATCCAGAGTGACGTCCGGCGGGGGACCAGGCTCTGTCTCGCGTCGAGCGTCTGAGCGGCGTTCGCGATTCGGCTGGGGTCAACACCCACCTCAAGCCCGACCGCCTGCAGCTCGGCGAGGGTTAACCCCACGTCGGTGGGCGCCGTGCACGCCGACCCTCCTCGCTACTGACGGCGAGATCGAGGATCTCCGCAATTTCATCGTCCTGATATCTACGATCGTCCGACATTGGCTCACGGTTTCGGAGTGCTACCGAACCAGTAGGAGGGGCTGCGCGTCGACCTTCCGGCGAGTGAACATCGCAGACGAGTCCACCAAGTCCTAACTCTCCCCGCCCATCGGACCGATTCTACCACTATGGGTGATTGCCCGTCGTTCCTATCTCCAGGCTGCCCCACCTCCTCGGTGCGGAGCTTGTAGTTCAGCCGGTCGCAGACGCGCCCGACCACGAGCGTCCATTTGGCACCCTGACGGCTCGGGTCTACGCTGCGAGAACAAGGGCGATGCGCCTACGAGCGGGGCCCTTCGCTGATCTAATCGCGGCGTTGGCATACGTACCAGAGCCGAAACCAGGCGACCTGTCGAGTCGCAATTCGACAGCTTCTTTGGCAAAGGATGTACATTCAACAGGCCTGGACGGCGAACGCCCCTAGCGAGAGCAGGTGGCGGGAGCCTTCGGGTATCGCACGCACTCCATTCGGGAGGGCGCGAGTTGAATAAATGCGGAGGGAACTGTGGCGCGACGCCCAAACTACGGCTTCGAGAAGAAGCAGCGCGAGCTGAAGAAGCAAAAGAAGAAGCAGGAGAAGGCCGAACGCCGCGCTGCAGAGGCAGCCACTTCGGAACCCGACGGCGGCACGACCGGCGACGAGACGACGCCCGATTCG
>JBDNHE010000016.1:0-3155 GCA_041688945.1 Gemmatimonadota bacterium
TCACTCGCCTCATCGCGTCGATCTCTGCAGGTCCATGGACCAACGTCATGTACGAACGCTTGTCGAGGCCCACGCCGTGCTCACCGGTGATGGTGCCCCCGGCGTCGACGCAGGCCTGCATGATCTCTTTCGAGGCCTTTTCCACCCGTGCGGTCTCGTCGGCATTTCGCCGATCAAAGAGGATGTTGGGATGCAGATTGCCGTCCCCGGCGTGGAATACGTTGGCGATGCGCAGGTCCCAGGCCTTTCCGATTTCCGCGATCCTGAGAAGCACCGTCGGGAGAATCGATCGGGGGACGGTCGCGTCCTGGACCATCAGATCCGGGGCGATGCGACCCATCGCGCCGAACGCCTTCTTGCGGCCACGCCAGAGCGCCAGCCGCTCTTCCTCCGACGCCGCGCGCCGCACTTCGATCGCGCCGAACTCGCTGCAGATGGCGGCGGCGCTGTCAGCATCCTGATCCAGGCCGGCCTCCGTCCCGTCGAACTCCACCACCAGCGCCGCGCCAGCGCCGGTTGGATAGCCCGCCGCAAAAATGCTGGCCTCGACCGCCTCGATCGTCGCCTGGTCGATGATCTCGAGCGCAGCAGGTAGAAGGCCGCGCGCGATAATGGCCGAAACCGCGACACTCGCATCAATCGGCGACGCGAAAACCCCCAGCAAAGTTCGAACCGCCCTCGGTTTGGGCAGCAGTCGGACTTCAATTTCGGTCACGATTCCGAAGCACCCCTCCGAGCCCACGACCAGTCCCACCAGGTCGATCGGGTCGCTTCGATGAGCCCCGCCCAGCTCCACCACATCGCCACTGGCGTTGACCATGGTCAGACCCGTGACGTAGCGGGTGGTCACGCCGTACTTCAGGCAGTGAGGGCCACCAGAGTTCTCGGCGACGTTGCCTCCCAGAGTGCAGGCCGTCTGTGACGACGGATCCGGCGCGTAGTACAGACCCAGCGGTGCCGCCCTCGTGCTCAACTCGGCGTTCACGACTCCCGCCTCCACTCGCGCGAGCCCGGTCTTGCCGTCCAGCGACAGAACCCGGTTCATGCGGGACAGTCCGATCACCACCGCATCGGGACGCGCGACGGCGCCTCCCGACAGCCCGGTCCCCGCCCCACGGGCCACCATGGGCACACCAGCCGTCGAGAGCCGGCGAACCACCGCCGCGACCTCAGCCGTGGATCGCGGAAGGACGACGCCCATGGGCGCACTTCGGTATGCGGTGAGCGCGTCAGATTCGTAGACCAGCAGCCGTGCCGGATCAAAAATTGCCGCAGCCTCTCCTACCACCCCGGTCAGGGCAGATCGCAGTTCAGAGGTAAGCGGCGATGGCAAAATCAGGTGGCCGAGTCGAAGGGTCGGTCATGGGGGGGGCGACTGCACCGCAGATTAGTGCTTTGGCGGTCGGGTTGCGAGCCGCCCGGGCTCGTGATCAAAGGCGCTGAGTCCCCCGTCAGGCGTGGGACTCCAGATAGTCCAGCACGGCCCGTAGCGAGTCTCGGGCAGCTCCCCTGAGACCGGCAGGAATCGTGCCGCCGTAGATCCGGTCCAGGAAGTCGTCGATCGCCCCGGGGGCCGCCGCCTGCCGGGCCGTGACTCCAGTCTCCCGCAATGCGGTCCGTGTGGACTCAATCCGTGAAAGTCGATGCGCGCGGTACCATCGCCAGACTCCAGGCACGTCTTCGATGACGGGGCCGTGGGCGGAGAACACCCGATCCAGCTCGAGCGCCTCGAGACGATCGAGCGACCCCAGATAGTCAGCCACACACCCTGAGTACTCGGCCACCCACGTCGTGTCGCCCTGACCCAGGACCATGTCCGCGGCGAACAGGGTGCGGGCCGCCGGCCAGTGAAAGCACAGGTGGTCGCGGGTGTGGCCGGGAGTCGAGATAGCCAGAATCGCACCGGCGTCGGTCTCGGCTACCGCCGTCCCGGAGACCCCCTCGGCCATGGCTGCTTCGGGGATGGGGGCACAGTCAGCGTGCCCGTGCCCCACAAGGCTGGCTCTTGGCAGCAGTTCCATGAGGCCCGAAACGCCATCCGAGTGATCGCCGTGCCCATGACTCAGAAGCACGGTCACCTCATCGGCGTCCGCCACTGCCAAAGCAACGGCCCGAACATGGGAGTCCATGTCCGGGCCGGGGTCGATCACGGCAACCTGCCGATGACCAACGATGTACGTCCGTGTACCGTCGAGCGTGAACGGACCGGGGTTGTTCGCCCGAATCCAGCGCAGCGGGTCACTCCCCTCGACAGTCACGCGTTGCGCTTTAGCGACGCTCGGCAGCCAGCTGCTCGGCGAGCTTGTCAGCGATCAAAACCAGGTTCGCTTCGTCCTCGGCAGTGAAGGTGCCCTTCTCCTGCGAGTCGATATCGAGCTGACCGAAAATGTCATCACCGGCACGGATCAGAACGACCAACTCGGACTGGACGTCCGGATCGCAGGCGAGGTAGCCCTCGAAGGTCGCCACGTCGTTGACGGTCAGGTTCTTCTTGTCGGCAACTGCGAGACCGCAGACTCCGGTACCGACCGGAATCTCCGCGTGCTCGGTCGGCGAACCGACGTAGTTATGCAGCCACAGAGTGTTGCCATCCGGGCGGACCAGGTAGACGCCAACCCAGTCGAAACGGCCATCGGACTTTTCGACTTTCTTGACCGCAAAGCGCAGGAGAGCGTCGGACAGGTGACCATCGTCACGCATCGCCTGAATTTCGTGGACCAATTCGTTTGCTTCGAGCATTGTGAGCTTCTGCTCCAGTTCTTCGTTGCGCCGGGGCGTTGTTGCCCCCGCGATCTGTCCCAGCCATAGGGCAGGGTACAGATCTGAAATGTCGAAACGGCGAGGGTTTGAGTCAACGAGGGGGGGGGAAGTGGATCAATCCTGAGAAGGAAGCTCTCCCTCGCCGTCATTGACCAAATCCACGTCCAAGGCCTGGCTCTCCTGTGAACCACAGGACCTGGCGCAGGTTCTCGATGAGGGCCAGCGCTTGGCTGCAGCCCGCGGCTCCGCCGACCTGGTCGTAGCCTTCGAGCCTGCAGGCCACTACTGGTGCCTGGCCGCCGAAGCCTTTGAGCGGGCCGGAGCCTCGTACGTTCTGGTCCAGCCCCTGAGCGTGAAGCGCGCCCGTGAGGAGTCGCGCTACACCCCGGAGAAGA
>JBDNHE010000017.1:0-3662 GCA_041688945.1 Gemmatimonadota bacterium
CGCGTCGGGTTACCTCGTCCAGGCCGTGACCGCGCCCGCCTGGCTGAACGTCGTGGCCTGGGTGCACCTGGTCACCGGCGCCGCCTACCTGGGAGGGCTGATCCTCCACCAGGCGATGGTGGTACGCAGACGGATGGCTCGCGCTCAGGCCCCCGCAGTCTACTCGGCGCCTTCCCCGGAGGCACGGACCGGTCGACTGGCCGACTGCGTAGGTACGACCCTCCACGCACCGTCCACCCAGCGCAACAGATAGGTGCCGTGGCCCTGATTGTGGACGTCGGTTCCGTCACCGGTGGTCAGTTGAATGTCGGTATCGACGACCGCCCAAGCGAAGCCGCCCTCGAAATGGGTCTGGATATTCGAGAAGCTCAAACGCAGACCAAGCTCCGCTTCAGGCTCCACGTGGTTCTCAACGAGATCCTGGAGCCCGACGTTTTCGCCGCCACCTTCGAAATACCGAGCACCGAGCACCGTCCCAGTCCAGGAAGTGCGCGTAGAACGGCGTGCCGTCTCCTTGCTCCCATCCCACCCTGATGTCCAATAGCCGTCATCCTGAACGCGCTCAGGTTGGGGCGCGTACGGGCCTGACCGGGACGCTGGCGATGGATCCGATCAGGCCATCCGCCTACGCGGACGTCGTGAAGGTGAACACCATCCCGAACGATCCGTTCGAGGGGTGCTGCCACCCCGACCCCATATGGTTCGTGTTCTGACCACCCATCCCGCCCGTCATCATGGTCTGGGAGGCCCAGGTACCACCCATCCCGGTACCGTGCATCTCCAGATTCACGATGCCGCCGTTGGCGTCCATCATCTCACCACCCAGGTGGATCACGTACGTCGTCGAGGGCTTCAGGGGCGACGTGGGCACGAACATCAGCTGGGTACCGTCTTGGGATCGGGTCCACAGGCCCGCCACCACCGGTCCCGTTACCGAGCCTTCGTGTAGCGCCGCGTAGGCTTCCATGCCCACGCCCATGGCGTGGTCGAACATTACCACCACGGGATCGCTCACCGACACGTTCGCGGCGCCTCCCGCCGGCTGGACGCTCAGGAGGAGCGTGGCGTCATCGATCTGCGGGCTCGTCGTGTCTGTGGAACACGCGGCCGACATGCCGACAACGGCCACCATGAGCGTGGGGAGGAGGATTCGAGTCTTCATTTTAAACCCTTGATGAGATGGGTCAGCTAGTCACCTGTAACCTACCGTTCAGTCGTGAAAGGAATGTGAAGTTCCCATGAAGATCCGTTCAGACCATTTCGGAATGCGGCTTCGAACACGGTCAGCCAGATTGTTGAGGCTCTCCGCACGCGGGCCAGCCGGACCGCCTAATCAACTGCAGGTCAGCCCGGCGCGCGTCTGAATCAGGAGGGCCGTGATCAGAAGGACCAGGCGAGCGAGCGCCAGCTCGATGCTCGCGCCTCGGACCATTCCCGCATTCCCTTCGTCGGTGCCGAGTCGCGGGGTCAGCCTCTTCCAGTTGATGGCACCGAGGAGCATGACCAGCCCAACCAGCGCAACTTTTACCGAAAGGAATCGGCCATAGCACAGCCCGGTCAGCATCAGGCATCCCCACCGCCACCACCGCGAGTGGTGAGAAGCCGGGCACCACGGCCAGCAGCGTGGCGCCCCGGTTCGACTTCGGTGCGGACCATATCGCAGTGATCAGGAACATGATCCCGCCGATCCAGAGCGCCGCACCCAGAACGTGAGCGGCGTCAGCGCCGAGAGAGAGCCATCGTGGTTCGCCGGTGGAGGCGTGCCCGGTGAAGGCGGGGAAGGCCGTCAGCAGAGAATCCGAACTCACCCCGAACTACATGTCCGCCGGCCCCGATGGAGCGCCATGACACGGTGTACGCGCCGGCGGGCAGTGTGGGTGTCACGGGCAGAGAGAAGGCCATCTTGTTCTCGACATTCCGTACCAGCGCCCCCGTTTCAACCAACTCACCCGCGGTGTCGATCAGGCGGACCGTGGTCGCGCTGTCCTGCGGGACCCCAGTGAACCAGAGCTGGACCGCCGCAATTTCCTGAACCGACGCGCCATCCTCGGGCAGCGAATGGTCCAGATCAAAGTGGAGTAATGGACCGGGCACGGCGGCAGCTACCGCAACAAGAAGGAGGACGGGGACAATCGAACGTAGACGCGGAAACCTCGGACGGGGAGAGGGTGGACCTCCACAATGGTCGGCATGGAGTGAACCCACGGTGAAAATCCGACTAAGTCGCTTTCATGACAATCCGGGCGCCCAAGCGGCCGCCGTGAGAGTCAGGTGGCGGGGAGGGGCCGGCCACGGCAGACAGGGGAATCGTCACGGTGAAGCGCGCGCCACCCTCCGACCGGTTGGCGGAGACCACCGTTCCCCCCATGGCCTGAACGATGGCGCGCACGATCGAAAGACCGAGACCGGTGCCTGACGATCCCTCATCGGCGCCGCCACCGGGAGTGCGGACCGGATCAAGTCGGAAGAAGCGATCGAAAACGCGGTCGGGTTCGGCTCCGAGCCCGGGCCCCGAGTCGGAGACCGTAAGGACCAGTAGGTCAGCCGAGGTCTCGATACTGAGGAGCACCCGGCCGCCCTCGGGGGAGAACCGGGTCGCGTTGTCGGCAAGGTTCCACAAGACCTGGCCCAACAGCCCTCCATCGACCGGGACGTCACGTACCGACTCCCGGCCACGGACCTCGATCCGAATATTCCGCTCCGCCGTCCGGGTGCGGAACCGGTCGAGGGTCTGGTTGATCAGAGCACTCAGCTCCGTCGGTCCTCGCGAAACGGCCTGTACTCCGGCGTCGGCCCGGGCCAGCAACAGCAGATCTTCGATGACCCGTGACATCCGCAGGATCTCCTCAAGATTGCTATGGAGGACCTCTCGGTACTCATCGTCAGAGCGCGTCCGCCGGAGCGCGATCTCGATCTCCCCTCGCAGCGCCGTCAGCGGGGACCGCAGCTCGTGACTGGCATCGGCAGTGAACCGCATCTGGGTCTCAAAACCGCTCTCAATCCGGCTGAGCATGGTGTTGAGCACTTCGACCAGCCGCGCGTACTCCCGAGTGTCACCCCACGCCTGAATCCGGCGGTCAAGCGAGCCGGCCCCGATCGCCTCCGCCTGATCGATGATCTCGGCAACCGGCCGTACCGTCCGACCCGCCAGCCACCAGCCCCCAAGGAAGGAGCCTGCGCCCATGGCAGCGATCAGCCCCGCGAGGAACAGAATCAGCCGATTCATCATCTCATCGCGAGGACCCAGGGGGGCCGCGACCTGAAGCACGTGGCTCGCGTGAGCCGGTCCCAGCCGCGCCAGCGGGTAGTAGAGCGAGCGCACGGGGATCTCACCAAAACGCTGTTCACGCCAGACGAGTTCACCCTCTCCCGCCGCTGCCAGAGCGGCTCGATCCAGGGGCAGATCGACGGCCATGAAGCGTGAGCGGAGCAGGCTCGTCCCATTCTGGTCCCAGACTTCCGCATACCGAATCAATTCCCGGACAGAATCGGCCTCGTCGGGAGACAACTCCCACTCGTGAAAGTGCATGTTGCCCGCGACACCGTCCGTCAGCGATGCTGCCTGGATCGATGCCACATTGACGATGCTGGCGTTGAGCTCGCGGTCGAGAATCAGCCGCAGAGTAAGGAAACTGGCAAGGCAGACCACGGCCACCGCACCG
>JBDNHE010000018.1:0-4715 GCA_041688945.1 Gemmatimonadota bacterium
CAACGGTCCGGGCTTCGCACACGCTTATGTACGTACCACCTCGCCAGTCCGGACCTACGCTGGCGACTTCGAAGGTGAACTTCTCTGGGGACGCACAACCGAGTCGGACTGGTTCGACGGTCGGGTGGCGAATGACCATCGTCTCCTGGGCGCCTTCCAGATTCGCTGGAGCTATGAGGAATACCTGCCCGGCCTTGAACTCGCGCTCTCCGTTGTGCGGCACGAGCCCCTCGACGGCGGTGGCCTGGGCCTGAGCAGCCTCCCGCAACTCTTTCTGGGTGATGGTGCTGACGAAGATCCGAACGAGGCTGGACTCGCCCTGGGCACATTCGCCTTTCGGTGGGCGTTCCCCGACGAAGGCGCCGAAGTCTACGGAGAAATCGGTCGCGGAGCCGGCTTCCTCAATCCCATCCCCGGCGTCTCAGACACCCGCCTGGCCCAGATCTACATGCTCGGCCTCAGCAAGGCCTCGCTGGATGAGCGAGGAACGGGTTGGCGGTTCTCAGGTGAGGTCATTCGACAGTCGCTCGAACTACCGCAGCCCCAGGGCGAAGCCGCCCCCCTCCCGCAGGGCCGTCGCCAGGGCCACACGCACGACGGCGCCCTGCTTGGCGCCTGGATCGGGCCGGGCAGCAACGCGCAGTACATCGCAATCGACCGGCTGGATCCTGCCCGACAGTACGGCTTCTTTGCCGAACGGGTCCGGCGTGACGACGACACCTACTGGCGCGTCCATGCCCCGCACTACGGATTTCGTGGACACGACGTGGAGTGGACGCTTGGAGCCCGCGCCGGCGGTTGGCTTGACCTCCCATGGATCGAGGCTGCGACCGGCCCGATCGCTGTGAGCCTCGAAGGTGGAATGAGCCGTCGGAAGAACCGCAACTTCATCCGGTTGGACGGAGGGCGGACGTGGGACTTCCTGCGCGAGTGGAACTACTGGATGGACCTGACGCTGAGAGTCGACCCGATCTGGTAGTGAGGCCCGCTGGCCCGCCGCCCCGCCTCCACCAAAGGTATGCCAGCCTCCGGGCGGTCCGATGTCGGAATCGGCCCGGTGGTCCCGTCCCTCAGTCCGCCGTCTCCACTACGGGCCGTCGCTGACCCCGCCGCAATTCAACATTCAAATAAAACAGGTCCAGCGCCCCATGCTCCCTGAAATATTCGGCCAGCCCCTCGGGCAGCCCCTCCCCGCCCTGTTCCCCCATCACCACCACGGCAGTCGCGCCGGTTTCCTGGACGGCATTCATCAGTGCATGGGGCGTCCCAAACATCCGCATGCCCCCTACCCTGCCTCTGAGGTCAGGGAAAGCGATATCGGCCATCGCGACCGGCTTGAGGCGCTCGCCTTCAGGCATGTCGCGGGTGCGACGGGCCATGGCTCGCATCGACAGGTCGAGTTCCCGCTCATTCCCGAACATCACGGTCGGGATCCCGGCAATCGACCAGCTGGTGGTGGCTCCGCTGATCAGTCGGAAGGAGGCGCGCACCCCGAGCGTCAGAAGGACGCAGAAGACGAAGTCGACGCCGGCGACACCTCGGGACAGTCCGAGCCGCTGGGTGAGGAGCAGGGCGGCAAGCGTTAACAGCGTGCCCAGAAGGTTGGCCTGAAGCAACGTCCGAAGCCGAACCTTCCCACGCGAGAGCACGTTGGGCCCGTACAGGCCCATCACGGTAAATGCGAGCAGCTTGGCAACGATCAGGACGGCGACCGACGCATGGAAGTAGGCAAGCTCCACAGCCAGAGCCGGTCCGTCCCAGCGAACCACGTAGGCGGCGTAATAGGCCAGCCCGAAAGACAGCCCATCCGCCAGGAGCAGCCCGAGCGGGAAGCGATCATGAAGGGCGAGAACCGTGCGATAGAGTGTCACTTCCTGCCTTCGCTCCCGGGAGAATCCGTCAAAACGCACGCGAATGAGGAAAGCCCCCAGAGCGATCAGAGCCAGGGTAATCAGCCCACCCATCAGACCTGCCACGGGCCGAGCGGTGGTTCTGAGCAGGATGCCGACGCCGCCCCCGGCCGCTGCCAGGGCCCAGAGGATCCAGACGGCTCGTTCCTCGGAAACGCCCAGGGCCACCAGCCTGTGCGATGTGTGATCCGTGCCTCCCTGAGTGATCGACCTTCCCTCGAGCACACGCCCGATGGCGACCAGCGTGGTGTCCAGAATGGGGATCGCCAGAACCAGCGCCGGGGCGGCCAGAACGGCCAGCAGCGAGCGGGACAGACCGTCCACGGGCGCCAGTGCCAGTCCGGAGAGCAATATCCCCAGAAAGATCGAGCCTGAATCTCCCATGAAGATCCGGGCCGGCGGATAGTTGTGCGCCAGGAAGCCGAGAAGTGCGCCGACCATGGCCAGGGCCACCAGGACCAGCCCGAACTGTCCTTCGATCATGTACAGGAGCGCCAGGTAGAGCCCGGCGATCGCGGCGGTACCGCCGGCGAGGCCGTCCATGTTGTCGAGCAGGTTCACCGCGTTCGTGACGCCTATGAACCAGAGCAGTGAGAGTGCGGCGTCGACCAGGTAGATTCCGGTCATCCAGACCCCGATCCCCGAAAGGAGCAGGAACGAAACGGCGACCAGTTGACCGACCAGTTTGGTCATGGGCGCCATCGGCTGCAGGTCGTCCACAAGCCCGACCACAAAACCGAGAGTCGCCGCAATCAGGAGTCCCTGCCATGGCGCGAGCGGGATGACCGCATTGGGTGCCCGCTCAATGAGCCCCGTGCCCAGAATCCCCGGGTCGAAGATCCAGAACACGCCCAGCGTGATTCCGAAGGCCAGGAAAATCGCCACCCCGCCAATCGCCGGCGTGGGTCGGCGATGCCAGCGATCAGGTTGTGCACCACGGGTCAGCCCGCTGGCCAGCGCCGCACCGCGTACGACGGGCGTGATAATTGCGGCAAGAAGGAGCGTGCCGCCCAGAGCGAGACCAGCCAAAAGCGCAGGGTTCATGAGCGAGAAAGTGGCCCACGAGGGGGAATGCCGAAAGGAGTCAGTCCTCCAGCCCGATGATTCGGTCCGGCGCAAACTGCTTGAGGAGCTCCAGATAGAGGCTCTCGATGCTCCGACACAGTCGGTCAACTGAGTAGCCTTCGGCCACGCGCAGGCGGTCCGCCTGGTCGGTGCCAGGAGCGCTACCGGCGCTACCGGCACCCTCGGTTGCCCGCGTGAGGCCGGCAACCAGAGCGTCCGAAAGCCCGACAGCATCACCGGGATCCACCACCCTGCCCTGGGCTCCGACCCGCGCCAGCATCTCTCGAATCCCACCGACGTCCGTCGATACGATGGCTGTGCCGGCGGCGAGGCCTTCCAGGAGCGCTACGGGCGTACCCTCGTCGTGAGAGCTCAGCGCGAGCAGGTCAAAGGCCGGATAGATCTCTTTCAACTCCTGCCGCCACCCGAGCCAGCGAACCTGCCCGCCGATCCCAAGGGAGTCGGCCAACGTCCTGAGTTCCGCCTCTCGCTCGCCCGAACCCACGATCCACAACTCCGCGCCGGCCAGAGTCTTCGTTGCCCGTTGGAACGCTTCGAACAGCAGTTCGTGGTTCTTGACCGGCACCAGCCGGCCCACGACCCCCACAACCGGCCGGTCGTCTGGCACACCCAGTTCATCCCGAAGCGCCTGTCGGGCCGCCCGACGATCTACCCGGGCGAAGCGCTCCAGAGAAAGTCCAAGGGGGATCACCGAGAATTTTTCGACTTTGGCGACGTTCAGCGACCCGGACATCTCACGGACCTGCATTTGGGTCAGCGCAATCAAACGACTCGTCCTTCGGGCCAGCTGGCGCTCGACTTCCTTATAGACACGGGTCATCCGGTCCGAAAAATAGGCGCCGCCCAGCACATGACCGTGGTAGGTGTGCACCACCACCGGCACACGTTCCAGGATTGCCGCCAACCGTCCCAACGCTCCGGCCTTGGCCGTATGCGTGTGGACGATGTCGGGCTGAAACGCGCGAATCTCTCGACGGATCGCCTGGAGCGCGCGAAAGTCGTCGAACAGTGAAACGGGACGCCTCAGCGCCGGCAGGAAGGTGGGCTCGACCCCGCGCTCAGCAGCGAAGTAGCCCATGTCGCCTTCTTCCGGCGGGACCTCCCCGGTGATGAGGCGGGTCACGAACCGTTCGTCCAGGCCCGTTGCCAGGTGAACCACATGCATGGCCGGTCCGCCGACATTCAGGCGGGCAATGATCCGGAGAACCCGGATCGGTCGGGCGCGCGGCCCCTCAGGCGAGTCGATCACCGTACTGGGTGTCGATCCATTCTCGGTAGGCGCCGGACTGAACCCGCTCCCACCAGCCTCGGTTGTCGCGATACCAGGCCAAGGTCTCGGCCAGGCCGTCCTCGAAGGTCACCGAAGGCGACCAGTCGAGTTCAGTTCGTACCCGCGTCGTGTCGATGGCATAGCGCCGATCGTGCCCGGGGCGGTCCGTGACGTATCGGATGTGGTCGGGGGACGCTCCGAAAAACTCCAGGATGGCGTGAACCAGAGTCAGGTTGGTGCGCTCCGCTTCCCCGCCAAAGTTGTAAACCTGCCCCGCCTCGCCCTTCTCGGCTGCGACCATGATGCCGCGGCAGTGGTCATCGACGTGAATCCAGTCCCGCACATTCAGTCCGTCCCCGTAGACCGGCAGCTCTTCGCCCGCCATCGCCCGGACAGCCATGAGCGGAATCAACTTTTCCGGAAACTGGAATCGCCCGTAGTTGTTTGAA
>JBDNHE010000019.1:0-4705 GCA_041688945.1 Gemmatimonadota bacterium
AGATATGCGGCTACCGCCACCTCGGACGCTTGCGTGCCGAGATTCAGAAGGACCTCGGGATCACCACTCCCGACCGCGATGTTCACTCCGCTGCCTGAGACCGGAGGCCACTCGACTTTCAACTAGCTTTGGGATTGACTCCTCCGGGCGACCTGAGGGCGTCCAGCCTTTTTTAGACTGAGGGTGGTCCCCGGCACACTTGAGCACCGGCGGGGAACCTGCCCAGAGTACGAGAATCGAGTTATGTGGGTCGGAGACGGAGAGCACCTCAAAGTAGGACCCCCCTACGCCCATGCGTAGAGAGGAAACCTGCCTCAGGGCCCTCCTGTTCAGAACAGTGTTGCGGCAGCAGCTTAGGCGTGCTAACGTGGATGGACTACGCAGGCTGTCCGTAGTTTTGCTTTCAAATCCAGAGACCTGCTCTAGGGGGCCTAATGAGGACACCGAATCGCATCCGACTTCAACTCTTTTCCTTTGTAGTGCTCGTAGCCGGCGCTCTCCTTCTAGGAGGTAATTCTCCTGTTTCAGCCTCTCAATCAGGTTGCGGCGATATCTGCATGGATTCTTGTTCAGGCGGCCTTTTTAAGGCTTGCCAAGAAGCATGCGGTGGGCATGCTGACGCTTGTAAGAATGAGGGTTGCGGCGACGATGTTACGGTCACCTGTGTGACGATCAATTGAACAAGGAACATGACTCAAGACCAGTTGCGGAAACTGGTCCCGTGAAGCCGCTAGCCAGCCGTTTGGCGGATTTGGGCACCGTAGTCATGATGGTTGCAGCTCTCGGGATGACCGGTCTCGTGATCCGACAACAGTTCTTTCCGCCTCCGGCCCCTGGCACTGTGGACATCGACGTCAGCGATGATTGGGCCCAGTTCATCGAAGGCGGGTTGAGAATAGGACCGGATGATGCAGCCGTCACAATTGTTGAGTTTGGCGATTACGAATGTCCCTTTTGCCGAACCTTTCACCCGGTCTTGAGCCAGATTCTCGGAGAGTTCCCCGAGGATGTTGCGCTCATCTATCGGTTCTATCCGCTTGACTACCATCCCTCTGCTTATCCGACGGCCCGCATGGCCCTTTGCGCAAAGGACCAAGGACGTTTCAAGGAGGCCCATGACCGTCTCTATGAGATCGAAGAGCTGGCAGAGATTGACCCTACCGTGTTTGGAGAAGAGGTCGGTGTGTACGATGCGGAGAGGTTCATTCAATGCTCGGCCGCGGAGCTTCCGAGGCCCGAAGTGCAGGCGGATCTCGCCTTAGCGGAGAAACTCAATGTAAACCAGACCCCTACGATCGTCGTAGATGGGCTCCAGCTAGCCCGGAGGCCTAACGTCGAGGAGTTGCGAGCGCTGATAGTTGAAGCACTCGCCGAAAGGCGTTGAAACAGACTATACCTAAACAGGAGACAACCATGATTTCACGTGCGAGAAGACGGCTGATTGCCGTATCGTCCTTCGCTCTTGCGATGAGCGCCGGCCTATTCCTCACCAGCGGGCAAGCCGCATCGGCCCAAGGGTTTCCGTGCACGGCGTGTGCGACTGGATGTTTTGACATGATCGCTGAGTGCGTGGACCAATGTCCCGGTACCACGCCTGATGCTTGCACGAACGAAGCGTGCGGTACGGGTCAGTTCAGCGTCACGATTTACTGTATCAACTACAATTGATCCTAGGCATCTTGTCCGCGACTACGCGACCGGGTTGGCATCTCGGGAACCGGTCTCGCTACATTTACGCCCATTGTGCTGTTCTTTTTTCACTCCTCTCTTCGGCGTGCGCCGAAACGCAGGACACTTTCGACGGCGTCGAAGTTTCCGATAGCGCCGGAATCACGATCATGACCTACCGGGGTCTCGACACGCTCCAGGCGGAGTCGATTCACGTGTCCGCAACGCCGATTTTCCGCATTGGCCTAGTGGAGGGGGGCGAAGAGTTCGAGGACCTTGTGGATGCGGCATTTGTGCCGGGCGGCGAAATCATTGTCGCCGATGGAGGCGGCACTCAACAGCTGGTCAGGATCAGCCCCGACGGTCGCATCCGGGGTCGATGGGGTAGGACCGGAGAGGGTCCAGGCGAGTACCAGCGCATCTATTCTCTGGTCGTAGGCGATGCCGGGATCTTCGTCCAGGACTTGTTCGCTAATCGCGTCACTCACCTCAGTCTGGATGGGAGTGTCCTCGATTCCTATCAAGGTGTCGAACATGGAAACACGACGCTCCTCGGAGTTGACGGAGACATCGCTTTCTTTGGTCCGCCCCGAGTACGGGGCAACTTCCTTGCTGATACCCCTTGGATCAGTGCTTCCATAGTACGATTGAAACTCGGGACGCGGACCCCCCTAACAGCCGGGAATGTGGAGTACGCTCAGAGCATAAACTTTGGCGGGAAGGATCCCTTCGTTAGTCAGGGTTTTGTGGCGGTCTCTCGGGGCCGGTGGATCGCCACGAGGGCGGACAGACCAGAGATTCGCATCCTTTCTAGTGAGGGACGGACTGTCCAGATCACGCGATGGGAGCAGGACGCTCAGCCCGTGTCGGAAGCCTTGTGGGACGAATACTCAGTTGGTTATGCCGAGTTCATGTCAGGCAGGGTGAGCCCCGCCGACATAGCGAGCATATTACGATCAATGAGAGAGGTGTCCGCGGGTGTACTCCCGCTATTTAACCACCTCCTCACGGATCCATTTGGTAGGACTTGGCTCGGCGAGTTCGCCAGTAACAGTTTTGCTCGACCAGGACCCGAAGGGCGTCGGTATCAGGTTTTCGATTCCGACGGCAGCGCCCTTGGGTCCGTCTACATGCCCAGCGCCCGGAACTTTACCTTGGTTGCCATCGGCACCGACAGGATCGTGGGATTTGAGACAGATGAGTTGGACCGAGAGGGGGTTGCCGTCTACTCCCTCGACGTGCGCTGACCCCGATCGGGAGCACGCTCGGGAAGGAAGGGTGGCATCAAGCTAGCGCCGTCTGCCCTGGTGGGGAGACTGGTTTCGGAGAAACCGCGGGGAGGTACAAAACCATGAGACTTTGTAAGAGTTACAGGATGATTGGGATCGCTGTTGGTTTCGTGTTCTCCATTGGGCTCGGGGTTGGTCCGACCCCCATGCCGATATTTGCCCAAGCGCCGGACCTTCCGCATTGGCAGATTGAAGCTGAACCTGACCTGACTATTGGGACTGCCGACGGTCCCGATGAGCAAGTGCTAGCGCGAGTATCGGACGCAGCCCTATTGGCAAACGGGACAATCGTAATTCAGAACTCGGTTCGCGGCTTGTTTGAGCTTCGCTTCTTTTCCGCCGAGGGCGAGTTCCTAGGGGTTGCCTCACGATGGGGCGAGGGACCGTTCGAGTTTGAGTATAGTACCGGCCTCCATCTGATGACGGGCGACTCACTCCTTGTAACGGGTACAGACGGTCGGTTCGCGGTGTTCGGGCCTAGCGGCCAGCACGTCCGCGCAGGCCACCTATCCGGTTTTCCAACGGGGTTCAACAGGGTTGCCTTCGCGAATGACCGGCTCGTTCTAACATGGCGGTTGGGCTCAAACACGATGCCTCCAGAAGGAGTATCCAGGTCCGTCCTGGCACTGGGAACCTATTCTTTGGCAGAGGGTCGACTCGCAGAGGTCGATACGGTACTGGGCCGGACAACGGTGTCCGTTTTTCCGCAAGGCCCGGAACTAGTGATCCCGCTCCCATATCCGTTTGCTCCGACATCCTATTTCGCGGCTGGCGAAGGTCGCATCTGGGTTGGGGCGACAGACGACGGGTACATTCGTGGACTGGATCCAGAGAGGGGAGAGCTTGAGGTGGTAATTGAGTTACCCGCTCGCGAGGCCGTCAGTCGGAGGGATCAAGGTGACTTCGAGGATTGGGTGGCCAGTGTCGCGAGAAGTCGAGCACGCGGCGTTAGCGGCACGGCCTGGAGTGATTACCACAGGGACATGCAATTTCCGGACTTCCTCCCTGCATTCGGTGATCTTCTTGTGGACTCAAGGGGGAATCTGTGGGTACAGAGTTACGAGTTGCCGAGTGACACTGACTACCGCGAATGGGTCGTGTACTCCCCTCGAGGCGCTCCGTTCGCCAGGGTCACGTTGCCATTCTCGGCCCTCCCGTCGTGCGCTAGAAGCCATCTCGAATCCTGCGAGGTGCTCTTAGGCATTGGGGAAGATCATGTCTTGATGATAGGCGGAGGTGAAGTTCCACAAGTTAGAAGGCACCGCCTTGTGCGATCAGACGACGTGAGGTAGAACCGGCTAGCTGAACCCGGGACGGCTTAACGAGCGGCACCGGAATCTCCACGCGCGGAACTTGGCTCCTGTGATTCACGAAAGGCTCGAGAAGGTTGAACCCGTCCTCAACCTCGAAACCAATCGCTCCCGCAGCCGCCTGACGCAAGAGATGGCCATTCTCACGGGAGGAGATGGGTGTGCCGCCCGTCACTGGGGGAGGATCAAATATGGCGCGCTTTTAGCCCCAATACCGTTGCTTTAAGGAACTAGAGATGCCAAGTTCGCTGGGAGTGCATAGGCTGTATTTCCAAAGGAGGGGCTATGGCACGGACAGTGGCAGAGATCTCGGGGGGTGTGCGGGTCACGGACTTCATCAGCCTGGGGGTGATCAGTCGGACGATCACGTCCGAGGAGATTGGCCGGGTCTTGAGGGAGACGGGCCGAGAGAGTGAGCGGCATCGCAAGCTGCCGATG
>JBDNHE010000020.1:0-12696 GCA_041688945.1 Gemmatimonadota bacterium
AGGCGGATCGCCGAAGGCATAGCCGTCAGCTACGTCGAGGCGGTCCAACGACGAAGATGGCCCCATGCCGCCCGTGGGCACCGCCGCGTGAGCGGTGGTCCATAGGGCGAAGGGGGGTTCGGTGGTCCATACTGCGTCTCTCCTCCTCAACGTAGCTTTCGCTACGCCTCGTCGTCGTTCCTGCCCTGAACACACCGAAGACCCCTTCGCGCGGCCGCACCCCACTTCTTCAACAGGCTTCTAGCGCTTTAGCCCGTAAACCCGGTCCGGTCCAGTGCCATGTCCACCGCCGCGCCCAGCATCCCGCGATCGACTGCCTGATTGTGCTGGCGGACATCGTCGATGGCCTCATCGACTGTGCAGCCCACGGCCTCGAAAATCTCTTCGGGACACGTCCGAGCCCCGCCGGTCATCAGGTAGTGGAAGGCACGAGCCATTCCCATTGATCCGACGACGTCAGCCACGATCGTAAAGTCCGCATCGGCTGCTTCCTGAGTTCGGGTATCACCCAGCCGGGACTCACGGAAGGGCTGGTTGGCACCGCAGACAATGGTGCTGACTCCGGCGTAGGAAAGGCCCTCCAGTCGAGTCCGATCGATCGACCCTGAGATGGCCGCTGGAATGAACAGGTCAGCCTTGACCGCGTAGGCGGCTACTCGGTCAGCGCCCGAATGCCTCATGGGGTGGTTGGGCAGCTCGCGTCCCTTTCTGCGGATCAGGAGATCGTGGATCCCAGCGGCGTCCAGTCCGTCCTTGGCGGCGAGCCCATGATCGGCATCGACGATCCCGACAATCCGCGCTCCCATGCGAGCCAGATATAGAGCCGCCGCGGATCCAACATTCCCGAATCCTTCGATCGTGACGCGGGCACCGTCCAGGTGTCCCCCCTGAATCCGACGCGCCGCGCGCGCGACGCCGTACCCCGTGATCATGTCCGAGACCGACATCGCAAGACCATCAACGGCAAGCTCGCCCGAGACCGGCATGCGAAGTCCCTCGCCCAGCGCCGCAATCGCACCGGGAACCTGGTCATGCGACAGGTTGAGGTGGCCGGTTACGACGCCTTGTTGGGAATGGGCCAGCCCCATGTCGGAGCAGATCGGCGATACGTCCCGTTGCTCGTCCACGCCCACGTCTCCGCCGGTCCCGTACACCTGCTCCATGTAGGGGCGGATGGCAGCGAACCAGCGCACCAGCACCTCGCGGCGGCGGGGATCATTTGGATCAAAACGAATTCCCGATTTTCCACCCCCGATCGGTGGACCGGAGAAGGAGAACTTCATCTCCATCGCCTTGGCCAGATACACGACTTCCTCGCGGGTCACGCCAATTCGCATGCGTGTGCCGCCGCCAGCTGCACCGCCTCGGAGCGAGTTGATCACGAGCCAGCCGGTCGCATCGCTCAGTTGATCATTCCACTCAACCGTGATCATGGGAGATGCTTCGAGATAACGCTGATAGCGGGGCCAGACGTTGCTCACGGGGCAGGGAAGGCAAAAGGAATCAGAGTCAGTGCGACCACCGCAATTAACACCACAGCAATCAGATTGAGCAGGAATCCGGCGCGGGCCATCTGCGGAATCGTCAGATAATTTGAGCCGAAGACGATGGCATTGGGTGGAGTGGCGACGGGAAGCATGAAGGCCATGGATGCGGCCAGGCCGGCCGTGATCATCAAGGGCAGGGGCGGTATACCGAGCGCCACTCCCGCGCCGGCAAGGATGGGCATGCCCATGGTGGCGGTCGCGGCGTTGGAGGTGATCTCGGTCAGGAACACGAAGAGCAGAGCCACCGCGATGAAGATCACGAAGTTGGGTACCGAAGCCAGTTCGGCGATCCCGCTCCCAATCCAGGTCGACAGCCCAGACCGATCCATCGCGCGGGCCAGTGAGAGTCCTCCTCCGAACAGGATCAGCACACCCCACGGGATCCGACGGGCACGATCCCATTCGAGCAGACGCCCGCCCGCGGATTCAGCGGATGCGGTGTCCGAACCGGCCTCGGATCCGGTATCGCTCTGGCGAGGTGCGCCTTTCGGGAGAAGGAAAAGAAGAAAGGCCGCCGCCATGGCGATGGTCGAGTCGCGCAGCTCGGGAATCCATGTCTGGAGTCCAGGGAGATCGATCGAGCCCAAGGTCTTCGGAGCACGCAGCATCCAACTGAGTGCGGCCAACACGAAGACGGCGGCGACTCGTTTTTCGGCGATGGACATCCGGCCCAGGCCAGCCGTCTCGCGGGCCAGGAGTTCATCGGCGTTGCCATGACCTTTGCCCAGTGGGTGCAGGACCTTCACCAACAGCAGCCAGGTGAGCGGGAGCATGATCAGCGAAACCGGCACCCCCACAATCATCCACTGCGCAAAACCGATCTCGATTCCCAACAGCTCGGAGGCCGCCCCGGCGACCACGGCATTCGGGGGCGTGCCGATCAGCGTGGCGACGCCACCGATCGATGCGCCGTAGGCCAGACCCAGCATGAGCGCGATACCCAGCGGTCCAGCGCTCCCGGCCTCTGCATCCTCCCCGGACTTCACACTCGCGGCCTGCCCCGAGGGGTCACCGTCAGCACCGTGAGCACCGCCGGTCGCGCCGACCCTGAATAACTCGACCACCGCCAGCCCGATCGGGAGCATCATCGCGGTCGTCGCCGTATTCGAGATCCACATCGAGATAAAGGCCGTTGCAATCATGAAGCCCAGAACCAGCCGCTCTGGCGAGGTGCCTACTGCCGAAACGACGTTCAGAGCGATCCGTCGATGTAGACCCGTGCTCTCCATTCCGGCCGCCAGAAAGAATCCTCCCATGAACAGGAAGATCAGATCGTTGGCGTAGGGAGCGGCGGTGTCGGCCATGCTCATTACGCCGGTCATTGGGAAGAGGACCAGCGGCAGAAGCGCCGTGACCGGAATGGCCACCGCCTCGGTCATCCACCAGACCGCCATCCAGATTGCTACGGCAGCCGTGGTCCACCCTGCAGCTGGCACGCCGGCCGGTTCGGGAATGAGCAGCAGGCACAGCGCCGCAATTGGACCGAGCCAGAGTCCTATCCGAGGAGCCATCGATGTGACGTTCGGTCGAGAATCCGGGGCCACGCTACTCCAGCGGTGATATTTCCATGGTGCGGTGGCCGTCTGAGCAGGCCGACGAGGACCGCCAATTCTGCGACTGCAGCCATCGACCCGCAAACGGAGGAATCTCGCGCGCGGCGGCGGGGTATGCCCGTTCCCGGCAGTAACTACAAACGTTTCATCATCTGGAGACCCACGATGACCCTGAGCCCCGGCACCGCCGCACCCGACTTCTCTCTCGCTCCGGCGCCCGGCCCCGACAAGATCAGCCTGTCTGACTTTCGCGGCAAAACCAACGTCGTTGTCCTCTTCATGCCCCTGGCCTTCAGCGGCGTGTGCAGCGACGAGATGTGCCAGATGGCTGAATCCTATGCGCAATGGACCGATCTGAACGCGGAAATTCTCGGGATCACGATCGACTCCCCGTTCGTCACCAAGAAGTTCGCGGAAGATACCAAGGTGCCGTTCCCGATTCTGTCTGACTTCAACAAGGGAACGATCAAGTCGTGGGACGTGATGTACGACGACTTCCACGGCATGAATGGCGTGGCCAAGCGGTCCGCCTTCGTGGTGGATCAGGAAGGCGTGATTCAGTACGCGTGGGTCTCCGAGGATTCGGGTGTGATGCCGCCCTTTGATGAGATCAGGGCAGCGGTCGCCAAGCTGGGCTGAGGGCGATCGGGCGGGCTGAACCGGCAGATGGCCTCGTCGGCTTGAGGCCCTGGATTCAGACCCGCTCGATCACCATCGCAAAGCCCAGTCCACCCGCAGCGCAAACCGTGATCAGCCCGAGCTCGACGTCGCGACGTGCCATCTCGTTGACCAGGGTCATGGTCACCCGCCCACCGGTCGCACCGAACGGATGACCGATGGCCAGCGAGCCGCCCATCACATTGATGACTTCCGGATCAGGGTGGCCCACCCGCGTCGAGCGGCCCAGACGTTCGCGGGCGAAGGTCTCGGAATCGAGCCACTGAAGGTTCGACAGGACCTGCGATGCGAAGGCCTCGTGCATTTCCATCAAACCGATGTCCTTCATGGTCACGCACGCACGATCGAGCGCGATCGGGGCCGCGAAGGCGGTGCCCTGAAGTAGCTGTTCGCCGGGATCCAGCGCGGCGTAGGCATAACTGCGAATCCGCCCCAGGATCGGCATGCCGTCTGCCCTGGCCCGTTCCTCACTCATCAGCATGACGGCCGACCCGCCATCAGACAGAGGGGAGGCGTTCCCGGCCGTGACTGTGCCGCGCTTGCGGTCGAAGACGGGCCGCAGCCCCATCAGCTTTTCGTAGGTGGTATCCCGACGAATGCCGTTGTCCTGATCCACTACCTCTTCGTACTTCGGCGGCAGGTAGGTCCGGACGATCTCGTCCTTGAGGCGGCCATCGTCAGTCCCCGCCGCGGCGAGCATGTGCGAACGGAGCGCCCACTCGTCCTGAGCTTCGCGGGTAATCCCGTTTGCCTTTGCCATCCGCTCGGCCGATTCGCCCATGGTCTCGCCGGTTGTCGGCTCTGCGATCTGAGGCTGTTGAGGCACCAGATCCCGCGGCCGCACCTTGGCGAACGCCGATATGCGGGCGCCCATGGTCTTGGCCTTGGACGCCTTTACCAGAATCTCGCTGAGCTTGTCGCTGACCATGATCGGCACGTGAGACAGGCTCTCAGAACCGCCAGCAATCACCACATCGGCGTACCCGACTTCGATCAGGTTGGCCGCGTCGGTGATCGCCTGATTGGACGTAGCGCAGGCTCGCGACACCGTGGTGGCCGGAACGCTCATCGGCAGAGTCGCCAACCCGACCTCGCGCGCGATGTTCGGCGCATGGGGATCATGAACCACCGTGCCGTAGATCAGGTGATCGATCTCTTCACCGCGTACTCCCGAGCGGTCCAGAACTTCTTTGACGGCCAGCTTGCCCAGATCGATCGCCGACATCTTCTGAAAGACCGTTCCAGCTTTGGCGAACGGGGTGCGAACCCCTGCGACGATTACGGACTTCATATGGACTCCGGAAAGCGGTGAGGCGTCTGACCATCATCTCAGACAGGAGCCCTCCGGTCCAGTGCGCCGCCCTCCGACTCCGGGCAGAAGTCTGGCCCGGCACATCGGCCAGGTGTACCGTTCCGGCATGCCGATCGAGAAAGTGAGTGTTCAGCTTGAGCCTGCCGGGGAGAACGACATCCCCGCGATGGCCGCACTCTGGGCCGAGGCGTTTCCAGAGAAGCCGGCCGAGCGTCGTAATCGCGAACTCCGCGAAGGTCTGACCTACGGCGACCTGACGGACTGCTGGCTGGTCCGCGACCAGGGACGGATCGCCGGAGCCCTGCGGACCTACCGGCTTCGAATGCATCTGCACGGGCGCCTCCTTCCCACCATGGGACTGGCCGGCGTTGCCGTGGCACCCGACTTCCGACGCCGGGGGATCGGTCGACAGATGTGCGTTCAGGCGCTCCGTATGGGCTACGATCGGGGAGACGTTCTGGCGGCGCTGTACCCCTTCCGCACTTCCTTTTATCGCGAACTGGGATTCACGCTGGCGGGCGAGCTGCACCGGTATCGATTCCATCCGGAAAAGGGCAGCATCTACCCGGGATGGGACCGCGTGGCCCGGGCTCCCGAAGAGGGAAAGGCGCAGGCGAAAGCGATCTACGATCGAGTGGCACCCAATACCAACGGACTGCTGGACCGCACGGACCGCATGTGGGGCTTTCTGGATTCATCCAGGACCTACCTGTATCTGCACTTCAATCCCCGCGGCCGCCCGACGGGTTACATCGTGGTCCGCGGCTTGGGAGGCCCGCCGGAAAAGTCACACCTGCGGGTTCGTGAACTCGTCGCGGAAGACCGGGAAGCCTATCTGGGTCTGATCGGATGGCTCTCAGTTCAAAAGGACCAGTGGGGCACAATCGTCTACGATGCCCTCCCCGGCGAAGACTTCCATCAGCGCCTCGCCCATCCCAGGACCGAGGGCACAGGCTCCCCCCGGGGTCTCTGGTTTCATTCGGCTGCAATCCTCAGGGGTCCCATGCTGCGTGTCCTCAACATGGCAGCCATCATGCAGGGCACCGACGAAGCTGAACGTGTGGCCGGAGTCGGGTCGGCCGGCGAGTTCGGGCTCCACGTAAGAGACGGGCAGCTTCCGGAAAATCAGGGGATCTGGAAAGACGGCGAACGCATCGCCGATACGCCTGGTGGGACCGCCGCACCGGTTCTTTCCATTGGTGACGCCACCACGGCAGTTCTGCGCGGCACGCTGACCGGTATGCCTATTTCCGGCCTTGTCGGAAAGAGCAATCTGGGGCTGGCAGACCTCCGGATACTCGACGAGTTTTGACCCAGACGGTGCGGTCCGCGCATCGCGTCATTGATCGCAGGGACGGCCCATGCGCGCAGTAACATTCGACGTTTCGATCCCCCGATTCATCCTTGCAAAGACGCTCGGACGCGTATCCGACTCAGCCATCTACGGTGGGTTGAGTGGCGTGAAGATGGAGGATCGGCCGCGCCTTGATCTTCCGGGCGATCGCTGGGTTCGGATTGAGGTGATCAAGGCCGGGATCTGCGGATCGGACATCGGCAACCTCAGCTACTCATCGAGCCCCGCCATGGAGCCGTTCGGGTCCTTTCCGGCTGTGCTGGGCCACGAGATCCTGGGCCGGGTCACCGAGGTGGGGAAGGGCGTAGCCGGTGTCGAGCCGGGCCAGAGGGTGACTGTCGATCCCTTCCTCTCCTGCGAGGTTCGCGGCCACACGGGGGAGCAGGTCTGCGGATCGTGCAGCGCGGGACTGCACTCCACCTGCGAGAACGCCGGGGAAGACGGGGTCACACTGATTGATGGAAAGCCAATGGCACCGGGCACGACCCAGGGCTACAACCGGTCGATGCCGGGCGGGTGGGCTGACGAGCTGATCGCTCACGAGGTCCAGGTCTTTCCGATCCGCGAAGAGCTGGTGGACAACGCCGGTGTCCTGATTGAACCGCTGGCCGTTGGGATGCACGCCGCGCTCAATGCTCCCCCGGCCCACAGCAAGGAACCGGTTCTGGTGATCGGCAGTGGCCCGATCGCGCTTGCCACCGTCTGGGCCATTCGCGCTTCAGGCTTCGAAGGCGAGATCTATTCCCAGACCAAACGGGCTCACGAGGCCGCACTGGCCCGGGCGTTCGGAGCGTCTCAGATCATCGCTCCGGGAGACCAGGCGCGAGAGGCCCTGATCGGGACGGGGGCTCGCGCCTACATGCCGCTGGTGGGTGACGAAGTCTACGCGGGCGGTGGATTCCCGTTGATCTACGACTGCGTGGGAAGCAAGCAGACCCTGAGCCAGGCAATGCGTTACGCAACGCCCCGCGGTCGGATCGTGATGCTGGGATGTGCCCATGAGATTCCCAAGCTCGACCTGACCTTCATCTGGGCCCACGAACTCGACATAAAGGGGTTCGTCGGGTATGGCCGGGAGCATTTCCGAGGCCGGGACCAGCACACCTTCGACATCACTCAGGATCTACTGGTCGAGTCTGGCGTGCCGGTGCAGGACATGGTGACCCACGTCTACCCGCTGGGTCAGTATGGAGACGCACTGAAGGCGGCCGGCAACCGACGCCGTACCGGATCGGTCAAAGTGCTTCTGGATCCCGCCGAGGGCTGACGCTGCCATAGCCAACTGCGGGCCGTTACTCGCCGCCAGCCCGCATGTCCACAACCAGGCGATTGGGCTGGCGCATGTGAAGGACCCTGAATTGTGTGGCCGACGAGGCCTGCAGCTCAAAGACAGCCCGCTGGTCCATCTCGCAGACGCGGGTTGCGGTCGAAAGCAGGTCCAGTCCCGCGTTCGTCGTGCGGGAAACGATCTGACGACCGTTCTCGTCGGTCAGGCTGACGGGATCGAATGACACTCGCAGGATAGCGTTGTCCTCCGTACCCACGTTCTCGCTGCACCCCTCGATCGCCTCGGTGGCCCACCCGACCTGATAGCCCGGGAAGGGCGCGTCGTCACTGAATTCGAACACCATCCGGTCGAACCCCGTCGAGCCCACGACGTCCAGAGACATCAGCATTGGCGCAGCTGCCGATTCCTCAGGATCGCGAGCGATCTGGCCGTTGCCCCAGGGCAGGGTCATGGTGAGCTGATCCCGACTCAACCCGAGCAGCTCCCCATTCGAAAGCTCCGGCACCGTAATCGGGGCGCCCACGTCTTCCGAGACGGGAGCCTCGTCTGCGGCGTCACCACCACACGCGGCAAGTGCGACAAGGACGGCAGCAGTCAGGATCTTGGCTTGAACGCGCATCGGGACTTCCGGATTCAAACGATGGGTGGGGCGGGAGCCTTGTTCGGCTGGCGTTGAAAATAACGTCAACGACTCCATGGCGGGACGACCTCGTTGGACCGGGCATAGGCGATGGTCTGCCCCAGGTGTTCGTGCATGTGGGTGATCAGACGAACCCAGACATCACCCCGGGTCACGGTGTTCGACCCCAGGACCAGATGGATCGGACGACCTGAGCGATCAGACATTTTCTACCTCACGGTTTCCCTGGCGCTGGGAGCGAGACTCTCCCAGAGTAGCTGTCGCGGACCGCGTGGCGTAAGATCCCGTTTCCGCCCCGCCCAACTTTTTCAGCACGAGGATTGACATGGTCAGGAATCGTCTGCAGGCCACACTGGCCGGCATCGCACTTGTTTCCGCGACTCTGGTTGCGGGCTGCTCCAGCCCCGAAGCCGGCGACGCCGGCGAGACCGAAGCTGAACTGGTCGAGCGGGCGCGTGGTATTCACGATCGCGTGATCACGCTCGACACCCACGACGACATCAGCAGCTCCAACTTCACCGCCGATCGGAACTACACGATGGATCTGCCCACGCAGGTCAATCTTCCGAACATGGTGGCGGGCGGGCTCGACGTCAGCTTTATGGTCGTCTACACCGGACAGGGCGATCTGACCGCCGCGGGTTACGCAGATGCCTACGACAACGCCATCGACAAATTCGACGCCATTCATCGGCTGGCCGAAGAGATCGCGCCGGATCAGATCGAGATTGCCTACTCGTCCGACGACGTGCGCCGGATCGTGGCGTCGGGCAAAAAGGTGGCCATGATCGGCGTCGAGAACGCCTACCCGGTGGGGCTGGACCTGGACAACATCCGCCTCTTCCGTGAGCGCGGCGGCCTGTACATGTCGCTTTCCCACAACGGTCACTCGCAGTTCTCCGACTCAAACACCGGCGAGCGCGACGACGTCTGGCTCTACAACGGCCTCAGCGATCTGGGTCGCCAGGCCGTGGCCGAGATTAACCGCTGGGGCATCATGATCGACGTCTCGCATCCGTCCAAAGAAGCGATGGCAGACATGCTGGAGCTGACCGAGGCGCCGATCATCGCATCGCACTCGTCCGCGCGTGGAATGAATGATGTCAGCCGGAACCTGGACGACGAGCAGCTCATGGCGCTTGCCGAGAACGGCGGGGTGGTACAGACCGTGGCGTTCCGCAGCTACCTGAACAGCGACAAGAATTCCGCGAATTCAGCGGCCCGACAGGCGATTCTGGAGGAAGAGGCCTACAAGGTCAGTTTCGCGATGCTGCCGCGTCGCGAAGTATTCGAGCTTCCCGAGGAGGCCCGCGAAGCCTATCAGAACTCGATGACGGCGATTCAGGATGCGGCGAATGCCCGTGCTGACGAAATCAACGAGACCGCCCCTCCGGTGGACGTGGCCGACTTCGTGGATCACATCGACTACATCGTCAATCTGATCGGTCTCGAGCACGTCGGAATCAGCTCGGACTTTGATGGCGGCGGCGGTGTTTCCGGCTGGAACGACGCCTCCGAGACCTTCAATGTGACGCTGGAGCTGGTGCGCCGCGGATACACCGAGGAGGAGATCGGGCAGCTCTGGAGTGGCAACCTGCTCCGTGTGCTGGATGAGGTTCAGGCCGTGGCCGCAGAGATTCAGGGCCGGGGCTGAGACGGACCAGGGACAACTCCCAACGCTAACTGACGCGGACTGAAGCGAACGACCCGGCTAAGGCGAAAGCGGGATGCCGGGGTGATCGGAATGGGCGGACGGCCCTCGAAGCGAAACTGCTTCGAGGGCCGTTTTGTTTGGTGGCCCCGCGTGTGGCCCGCCGGGCATTCCCATAGCCCGAACGGCCCTCCCTCCCCACATTGCCCACCCGTCACCAAATCAGCGTGGGCGGCGTCGGCGCGCATGGCCGTGCACCCGATGGCAGGATCCAACAGAAATCGTCGTTTCAGGAGGCAGTATGCGAGGCACCTTCCGCGCTCTTTTCGGCGCGTCTCTGGCCGTCATGGCCCTGACCGCACCGATCACCGCGCAAGAGTCGTCAGATACTCTGCCGACCATTGAAAGCAAAACGGAAGGAATGACCCGCATCGACGGTTTCATTCCGATCTTCTGGGAAGCCAACACGGCCAAGATCTGGATGGAGATCGGCCGCTGGGGCCAGGACATTCTGCACTACACGTCACTGCCGGCTGGCTTGGGTCAGAACGACATCGGACTGAATCGTGGTGACCTGGGATCCTCTGCTGTCGTGCAGTTCGACCGTGTCGGCCGCAAGGTCTTCATGGGTGAAGAGAATCTGAGCTATCGCGCAGTGAGCGATGATCCACTTGAAGTGAAGTCGGTGGATGACGGCTTCCCGACCTCGATCCTGTGGGGATGGGACGTGGCGGCCGAGACCGGGGATCGTGTTCTGGTGGATGCGACCTCGTTCTTCATGCGCGACGCGCACGGCGTGATCCGGACTTTGCAGCGCGGTAACCAGGGCACGTTCCGGCTCGACGATTCGCGCAGCACCATTTTCATGGATCGCACCAAAGGCTTTCCGACCAACACCGAGGTCGAGCTGACGCTCACCTTTACCAGTGACAGCCCGGGCGGACTGGTTCGAAGCGTCACCCCGACGGCCGGAGCGCTCACGGTTCGCGAGCACCACTCATTCGTCGAGCTTCCTGAGATGGGCAGCTACACGCCTCGCGAGTTCGACCCGCGGGCCGGGTACGGCGGGATGTCCTACATGGACTTCGCGACTCCGATCGCGGAGCCGCTTGAGCGGCGCTTCATCCGCCGGCACAAGCTTGAAAAGCAGAACCCCAACGCGCCCATGAGCCCCGCCGTCGAGCCGATCATCTACTACCTGGATCCGGGAACGCCCGAGCCGGTCCGGACCGCGCTGCTTGAGGGCGGTGCCTGGTGGAATCAGGCCTTTGAAGCGGCGGGCTACCAGAACGCTTTCCAGATGCGGATACTTCCGGCCGACGCCGATCCGATGGATGCCCGCTACAACGTGGTTCAGTGGGTGCACCGCTCCACGCGTGGATGGAGCTACGGCAACTCGATCACCGATCCACGCACCGGTGAGATCCTCAAGGGTCACGTCACTCTGGGCTCGCTTCGTGTTCGTCAGGACCACATGATTGGCGAAGGACTGACCAGCCCGTACAACAACGGCGACGAGGAGCCGCAGGACATTCTGGACATGTCGCTGCTGCGCATCAATCAGCTTGCGGCGCACGAGATCGGCCACACGATCGGGCTGTCTCACAACTACATCGCCAGTGCGCAGCGGGGCGCCGGCGACATGTCTGTGATGGACTATCCGCACCCGCGCATCACGCTTGATAACAACGGCGAAATTAACGTCGAAGAGGCGTATGACCGCGCGATCGGCGAGTGGGACAAGGTCGCCATCCGCTTCGGCTATTCGGACTTCGCGGCTGGCACGGACGAGGCTGCCGCGCTTGAGGGGATTCTGCAGGACGGAATCCGTCGCGGCATCACCTTCATGACCGACACGGACGCCCGCCCTGCGGGTAGCGCCCACCCCGACAACCACCTGTGGGACAACGGGGCAGATGTCGCGGTTGAGCTCAACCGGATGATGGACGTACGGCGGGTTGCCCTGGACCGTTTTGACGCATCCGCGATCAAGTCTGGTGCGCCCCTGGCCACGCTGGAAGAGGCGCTGGTCCCGCTCTACCTGCATCACCGCTATCAGCTGGAGGCCACGTCCAAGGTGGTGGGCGGGCAGTACTACACCTACGCCCTGCGTGGCGACGGTCAGGAGCCGCTCCGATCCGTTCCTGCCGCAATGCAGATGCGGGCGCTGGCCGGCTTGATGCGCACACTCAACGCCGAAGAGCTCAAGATCCCCGCGCAAGTGTTGGAGATTCTTCCACCCCGGCCCCCGGGATACGGCGGCTCCGCTGAGCTGTTCCGTCGCTGGACCGGCCTGGTGTTCGATGCCATCTCACCGGCCGCCTCGATCGCGGACGCCACTCTCGGATTTCTACTTCAGGACGAGCGGATGGCGCGGATGGTGCAGCAGTCCGCCCTCGACCCGAGCCTGCCCGGCCTGGACGATGTGTTCGGCCAACTCTGGACCACCATCTACAACACGCCGGCTTCGGATGCGTACGCCGCCGAGATTCAGCGGACGGTGCAGCGGGCCTACATCGACCAGCTGATGACGGTGGCCGCGCGGGCCAACATGCCGCAGGTGCGCGCCATGGCGTCGTACGAACTGCATCAGATCCAGGAGCGGCTTGAAGGACGGACTGGCGATACCAGCACCACGGCCGCCAACTACATGACCATGCAGGACATTGAGCG
>JBDNHE010000021.1:0-47110 GCA_041688945.1 Gemmatimonadota bacterium
TCGAAGCCTGACCACCCCACAGCTCCCGTACTGGAACGAAGAGCGACAGCATGGCCATTCCCAGAAGGAAGGCCACCGCCAGAAAGGCGGTCCACTTTACGGCCTTTCTCCAGGCCAGGTCCCAACTCAGCCCTTTGCCATCCCTGCGCTTGCGCGTGCTGCGGTCGCCCTCGATCCACAACTCAAGCGGGCGGATCCAACTCTCCAGGAAGACGGTCTGGGGGCAGGCGTATCCGCACCAGACTCGCCCGAACAGCGACGTGAAGAAGAAGAGCGAGAACGCCGCGAACATCAGGAGCAGGACCAGAAAGATCGTGTCGGCCGCGGTAAAGATCGTGCCCAGAAAGTAGAACCGACGATGGGGCAGATCGACCAGAAGCAGCGGGTGCCCGCGAAGGGTGATCCACGGCGCGACAAACAGCAGAATGTGTAATCCAGCAAAGGTCCATCGGCGAAGCGTCATGAACGCTCCCTTTACCGATTGGGGATAGACCCACTCCCGCTGCTTCTGAAAACCGAGCATCAGCGCTGGTCCGGCTCCCCGGCGGCCCCGGCAGTTCCGACCTCAGCTCCTGCACCAGTCCCTACGTCGGCCCCGGCAGGAGCGTCCTCGTCGGCGGGCGGAGCAAGGATGTCCTCGATTGAACGGCCCGTCGCTTCGGAGTGCTTTGAAATCACATAGGCCGCAACGTCGTTGATCTGCTCAGGCGTCAGGATCCCTCCCCACGCCACCATGCCGGCGGTCGGTACGCCTTCCCGAATCGTCCGGACGATGTCCTCGGCCTGACCGCCGTGAATCCACTCGGCGTCGATGAACGACGGCCCGATCCCACCTTCCAGGTTCAGCCCGTGACAGGGGAAGCAGGTGTTCGCATACACGGCCTCACCGGCGGTTACAGCCTGATCAGACATGGCAAACTGAATGGTCGCCTGGGCCTGTTCCGGCCAACGCGCATCGGCCGCGGCCATCTCGGCGGCCAGGTCGGACACCTGTGACCGGTCCGCAATGAAGTGGTAGTGCACGGTATAGCCAATCGCCCAGATGATGGTCAGCCAGAACAGACCAACCCACCAGTCAGGCAACGGATTGTCATACTCCTCAATGCCGTCCGCCTCGTCGGAGTGGCCCAGAACCTGGGGCTCGAAATCCTTGCTCATCCCTCCTCTCCGTCATCAAAGGGCATCATGGAGGCCTCCCGCATGGCCTCTTTGTGTGAAGGCCAGTACGCCCACAGCGCCCAGCCGATAAAAAAGATCAGGAACGCGAGCGTCATGATCCCCATGAGCACGCCGCCATTAATGGTGTTTCCCGCCTGTCTGAAGAGAGCACTCATCGTCCGGTCCCCTCCTCGGCGAAGATCCGGTTCCCGTCGACCCCGAGCCGTTGGAGATAGGCGATCACGGCGATGATCTCGTCGTCCCACGCGGCGATGATCCCGGCCCCCGTCAGACTCTGCACGATCTCCTGCCCCTGCGTCTGAAGCGACTGCGTCACACCCTCAAGCGTGGTGTCGTCGTAGTGGTGTCCGACCTTGGACAGGGCCGAAACGGACGCCCGGATATCCTCCGGATCAATCTTCCACTCAAGCAGCCAGCGGTAGACCGGCATGATGCTCCCGGGCGACGTGCTGCGAGGATCGCGCATGTGCTCGTAGTGCCAGGCATCCGGGTACTTGCCACCAACCCGCTGCAGGTCTGGACCCAGCCGGCGGGACCCCAGCAAGAAGGGTCGGTCGTAGGTGTACTCATAGGCGCGCGTCCACTCGCCATACCGCAGCATCTCGGAACGCATGGGCCGGATCATCTGCGAGTGACATGTGACGCACCCTTCGCGGATGTAGATGTCGCGGCCAGCCACCTCAAGCGGTGTGTAGGGTGTGACGTCGGCCCGCTGCTCCGGCCCCAGTGTGGCCGTGAACATGGGAACGATCTCGACCAGACTGCCGATCGAAATCGTAACCGTGGTCAAGATGGCCATCACCGCGCCACGTCCCTCGATGTAGCGCCGGTGGAAATCACCCCAGGCGGTTCCCTTCTGAGATTCGTTACTCATTTCGTTATCTCCGTTTCTCGCGCGTTCAGGCGGCTACAGCGTCGAGGCGCTCGGGTGAACGGACAGTCTTCCAGAAGTTGATACCCATCATGATGGCGCCGGTCAGATAAAGCGTCCCACCCACCAGCCGCAGCCACATGAAGGGCTCAAGGCGCATGGTGATGTCCACAAAGATCGGATTGACCAGCTGCCCGGCGTCATTGATCGCCCGCCACTGCAGGCCTTCCATGAGTCCGGCAGCCCAGAGCGCGACCGTGTACATGACGATGCCGATGGTGGCGAGCCAGAAGTGATGGGACACCCATTTGGGATGGGCCAGCGGACGATTCCAGAGCCGTGGAGCCAGCCAGTAGAGCATCCCGAAGGACATCATCCCCACCCAGCCCAGGGCGCCCGAATGAACGTGCCCGATCACCCAGTTGGTGTAGTGAGCCAGTCCGTTCACGGAGCGGAGTGACATCATCGGTCCTTCGAAGGTGCTCATGCCGTAGAACGACACGGCCACCACCATCATCTTGAGCACCGGATCGGTTCGAACTCGATCCCAGGCTCCACGGAGCGTGAGCAGTCCGTTGAGCATTCCGCCCCATGACGGCGCCAGCAGCACGATGCTGAAGACCATACCGATCGTCTGCGCCCAATCCGGAAGTGCGGAGTAGAGCAGATGGTGCGGGCCCGCCCAGATGTAGAGAAAGACCAGGGACCAGAAGTGGATGATGGAGAGCCGATAACTGAAGATCGGCCGCTCCGCCGCCCGAGGCAGGTAGTAGTACATCAGCCCCAGGAACGGCGTGGTCAGGAAGAAGGCCACGGCGTTGTGACCATACCACCACTGGACCAGCGCGTCGGTGAGTCCCGAGTAGATCGGATAGGACCGTGTGAGCGTCGCGGGAATGGCCAGCGAGTTCACGATGTGGAGCACCGCGATGGTGATCACGAAGCTCATGTAGAACCAGATCGCCACGTACAGGTGATCGACCTTCCGGCGTGCGATCGTGCCGAAGAAGTTCACGGCAAAGGCAACCCAGATCACCGTGATGGCTATGTCGATCGGCCAGATCAGCTCGGCATACTCTTTGGACGACGTCAGCCCCATGGGCAGCGAGATCGCGGCCGAAACGATGATCGCCTGCCAGCCCCAGAAGTGGACCCGCGACAGGGTGTCGTTGAACATCCGTGTCTTGAGCAACCGCTGCATGGAGTGGTAGATGCCGGTGAAGCAGACGTTCCCGGCAAAGGCAAAGACCACCGCGTTGGTGTGCAGGGGGCGGAGTCGCCCGAAGCTGGTCCAGGGCAGGCCGAGATTGGCCGGCCACCAGGCCAACTGCGTGGCGATAATCACGCCTACCAGCATGCCGACGATCCCCCAGATGACCGTGGCCGTGAAGAACATCTTCACGATCGAGTCGTCGTAGTTGGGAGTGATCGCCGGCGGAGCGACGGTTGCGGAGGGAGTCGAATCCATTGCTGTTCCTCGGGCGGTTCTAGTGCGAGGACGCACCCTCGATCGGATCCACGATCGAGAAAGCGTTCGGGGGGATGGCGTCCGTAGTGGACACCGATGCATCAGGGGAGCCGCTCGGCTCGTGCATTCCGGCCATTCCGGCCGGGGTCATGGCCTGCCTGAGACCGATGGAGGTCAGACCGGCAAGCAGAACGCCCACGGCAAGCATGCGGCGGGCGCGAATGTCACGGAGGACCAGGCTGCGAACGCCTGTGGTAACGACCACAAGTGCGGGCACGGTCGCGAGGCCGAACACCACCATCGAGGCGGCCCCCACCAGAGCGCTGCCACTCGCGACTGGAATCGCCAGCGCGGCGTAGACCAGGCCACAGGGGAGCGCCGAAGTGGCCATTCCAAACAGCCAGCGACCGGCGTGGCCTTTCGACGAGGCCAGTCGCGTGGCAAGCCGGGAAATGCCGGGGATTCTCACACGAGGCTCGGGGACGATCCCTGCGAGGGCTGCGGAAAACCAGATGATGGCGACCGTGGAGATGGCCGGTGCCACCCAGGTCGGGCCGGGGATGACCGCCCCGGTAAACCCGGCGATGGCTCCCAGAAGCGCGTAGGTGCTCAGGCGCCCGGCGTGCCAGGCCACTCCCGCGTTACGGCCCGCGCACGCGGACGCGAAACCGCCGCACATGCCAATGCAGTGCGGAGACCCGACCAGGCCGGCCAGGAATGTCGCTGTCAGGGAGGAAAATAACATGACCGTAAATCTCGGCCTGTTGCACTTCCTTCAATGTCGGGGGGAACGCGTCCTAAGCTGTAGGGAAACTCCCCTCGCAGACCCTGACCAGCGTCAGACCTGTTTGAGCAATCCTACCCTCAGGGCGAACCGGACCAGTTCGGAGCGATGGTTCAGCTTCAGCTTCTCCATGATCCGCGCGCGGTAGGTGTCCACCGTCTTGGGCGAAATGAAGAGCTTTTCGCCGATCTCGCGAGAAGAGAATCCCTCGGCGGTGAGCGCCAGGACCTCCTGCTCCCGAGGTGAGAGTTCGTGCAGCCCGGTGATGTCGGGGTCCCCTTCTGCGGCCTTGTACTTCTGGAGCAGAAGTCGCGTTGCCTTGGGCGGAAGATAGACTTCCCCGCGGGCCACGACTTTGATGGCTTCGATCAGGTCACGGTCGGCACTGACTTTGGTCAGGTAGCCAGACGCCCCCGCTTCGATGACCGGCACCAGGTACTCTTCCTCCGCATGAACGGTGAGCACCAGAATGCGTGTGTCATAGCCCAGGGCCACGATACGGCGTGTGGCTTCCAGGCCGTTGGAGTCGGGCATGGACAGGTCCATGACGACCACAGTCGGTCGCAACGCCCGCACCTGGTCTACGCCCTCGTCCCCCGTCGCTGCTTCCCCGACGACCGTCATCCGATCTTCAGACTCAAGAAGCGCCCGGATGCCAGCTCGGAACATGGCGTGGTCATCGACCAGCAGAATTGTGATATCAGACACGATTTGGCTTGCGCTCGAAGTCGGCCGGAAGGCTGAAACGAATGCTGGTCCCAGCGCCCGGTTGGGTGGTCACCGTCAGACGCCCGCCAACCATGGCGGCACGTTCATGCATCCCCAACAGGCCCAGACCTTCGCCCGAAGTCAGGTCGAAGACGAAGCCCCGACCCTGATCGTTGATGTCAGCATGAACGATCCCATCCTCCTCGCCAACGGTCACGAGCGCAACATCGACGCCCGAGTGATTCGCCACATTGGTGAGTGCCTCCTGAACGATACGGTAGACGACCAGCAGGCTGTCAGGGGTAAGAAGAGCATCGACCGGCTCGACGTCAATCTGAACATCAAGCGCCGACACCTCTCTCAAATGCCGGGCGTGAGCACCCAGCGCGGCAGCCAATCCGGCGTCCTCAAGCTCGGGCGGCCGCAGCCCCCGCGCGATCCGCCGGATCCCGTCCGAAGCATCCTCGAGGCCTGAACGAATAACGGCGATTCGCGCGGTCCGAGTGTCTCCATCGTCTGCGCGCTCAAGCAGCTTCAGGTGGACTATCAGCGCGGCCAGCTGCTGGGCGGTGTCGTCGTGGAGATCCCTTGCGATCGAAGCTCGCACTTCCTCCGCGGCGCGCAGCGCGCCCGTGCTGAAATCCTGCAAACGCTTTCTCAGGCTGACGTCCCGAATCGTCGCGATGGCGCCGCCGCCGTCCTTATCTGAAAGCGGACTCAGCGAGATCTCGGCAGGAAAGGAAGATCCGTCGCGTCGCCGACCACGGAGTTCCAACCCGATTCCCATGGGACGCGGGCGGGGGTTGTCCGACATGAAGCGATCACGATGCCCATGGTGTGCAGGTCGGGCCGACTCCGGAACCAGCACTTCGACTCGCTGTCCCGCCAGTTCGCCCGACTCGTAGCCGAATATCCTGCAGGCCGCGGGATTCACATCGCCGATCACTCCATTTCGATCGACCACTACGATACCATCGGGGGCGTTATCAAAGAGCGCTCGGTAGAGTTCTGTCTTCAAGTCGGCGATTCGGCTGAAGCTAGTGTAGTGTGGAGAAACTCCCGACAGGACCCCACCTGCCATTCCCGACAGAGAATCCCGTCCTGTGCATGCAATTTACGCATCCCCTCGTGTCAGGCGAGGGGTGTATGGCGTGTCCAGCGACCCCCGATTCAGATGCACCTTCCACAGGCGTCCGCACCTTTGGCTCAACAGCCACGAGCGACGCGACCTGCCGGCTCGTGGCGGGAGCGCATCCTTGGTGTGCGCCTGGCGTGGAAGATCATCGTAGCCAACGGCGTTATTCTCCTGGCGGCACTGGCGATATGGGGTCGTCTTCTCTCGGTAACCGGATCCCGGACCCTGCCTTTTGTCGTCACTGCGGGCGGTGTACTCGTGGCGTCCGCACTGTTCAATGCCATCCTGGTTCACCTGGCACTGATCCCGATCTCGGATCTTGAGGAGACCGCCGAGCGGGTTCGTGATGGCGACATGAAGGCGCGAACCCCGCCCTCTCCCCTTGCTGACCCCGGCGTCGACCGACTGCGAGTCGTATTCAACGACATGCTGGATAAGGTTGACGGGTTGAGCGAAGTGCAGCGCGGACGTTCCCGCACGGTACTTCAGTCCGAGGAGCGAGACCGTGAGCAGATTTCGGATGGCCTTTTCGGCGATACCGCACAGACGCTGGCTGCGGTCCTGATTCAACTGCGCCTCCTGGAGCGCACGGTGGAGCGTGGGGAAGATCCGCGAGTCACCTCGGACTCGGTGACCCGGAACATCCGCATGGCCCTCAACGACGTTCGCGAGGTCGCCCGAAAACTGCGACCGCCGGAGCTGGATGAACTCGGGGTCCGAAAAGCCATCGAGACGTTCGGTCGGCGGCTGACCGAACAGGCACCGGTAAACGGGGCCGCTCTGAGCATCGAGGGAGAGATCCCGGAAGACCGAATGGACGATCTTTCGCGTATCGCCCTCTTCCGGATCGTCCAGGAAGCTCTTCGAAATGCGGTCGAGCACGCCCAGGCGCGTAGCATTCGAATCGAGTTCACGGCGGTCGGCTCGGAGCTCAGAGTAGCGGTCGTCGACGACGGACGGGGCTTCGATTCGGCGGCTCTTTTCCGGAAGGGGTCCCCGGGGCTCGGCGTGTTTGCCATGACCGAACGCGCCCGACTTTCGGAGGGGACTCTTTCCATCGACTCTGGTGATGCCGGGGGAAGTCGCGTCTCCCTCTCCCTGCCTCTGTCCGCACAGCCGCAAGCTGGGGACGTCCTCTCTCGACCGGCTTCCTCAGCCCCGGTCGGCTCCCTCTGATCCAGGACATCATGTTTTCCAGAATCCAGGTTTCGTTGGACACCTCCGAATTCGCCGAGTTCGCCCTTCCCGCCGCCATTGAACTTGCGCGCCGATCCGAAGCCACGATCGATCTGGTTGGCGTCCATGAGCCCATCACGGGCCTCGAACTGGCAGAATGGGATTCGGCAACCGTGACCTGGATGGAGGAGGATCTCGCCCGCCTGGCCGACCGCGTAGCCGAAGCCAGCGGGCGTCCGGTCGAAACCCACATTGAGCACGGGCCTGTCGTTTCGTCGCTGTTGGCGCGGGTGTCCGAATCGGGCGCCGAGCTTCTGGTTACGGCCACTCATGGGCGCGGTATCCTCACGAGGGCCTGGATGGGCAGTGTGGCCGACGGCTTGATCCGTCATGCGCACGTACCTCTGCTCCTGGTGCGACCAGACGAAGCGGGTGCTCCTCCGCCGACCGACTTCAACAGGATTCTCGTGCCACTGGACGGAAGCGAACTGTCGACGCGGGTGCTCCCGCTCGCGCTTGCGGTGGCCCGCGGTTTTGGTGCCAGCGTCCGACTGGTCCGCGTCCTGCCCGTCTCAACTCAAGTGGCATCCCCCTACGCCCCGACATTGCTGCAAGTCGCCCCCGAGCTCTCCCAGGAGGCCCGGGATGCCGCCGAGGCGTGGCTGGTGGCTCAGGCCAAAGCGATCGGCGATGAGGGGATTGCAGTCACGACGGCCGTGCGGACGGCCGTCACTCCATCAGTGGCGATCTGCGACGAGGCCGAGGAGTACGGGGCCAATCTGATCGTCATGGCCACACATGGACGCGCCGGCCTGGAGCGAGCGTTTCTGGGGAGCACTGCCGATAAGATCGTTCGGTCGACTCGAGTCCCGGTCATGATCTCCAATCCAGAGATCGAAGGATGAAGGCCGCCGCCCCCCCCCTTCCCTGGCGCATCGCCCGAATCGCGACGTTGGGTGTCCTCGTTGCCCTGATTCCGCTTCTCGCGCTGGACGACGGTTGGCTTACACTGAGACTCTGGCGCGGCATCGTGCCCCTGCTGCCCCTGGTCTTCCTGATCGATACGAGTATTTGGAGGAACGTCTGCCCGCTGGCGACTCTGGCGACCGGGCGAGTCGACAAGCTTCCCGACCGCGGAGCTCCACTGGTCCTTCCCGGAGTCATTGCGCTCCTTCTGCTCATCCCACTTCGACCTGTCCTTCTAGACGGCTCGGGCCTCATCACTGCGGGGCTTCTGGCTGTAGTCGGCGCGTTCACATATGTGGTCGGGAGCCGGTCCAATGCAAAGGCCGGATTCTGCAATCGTCTGTGCCCCATCCTCCCCGTGGAGCGACTCTACGGGCAGGCACCGCTCATTGAAGTGGGCAACGCCCGATGCAGCGACTGCAATCTGTGTGCCCCGCGCGGATGTCTCGATCTGAACCCCACTACCGCCATACCCCAGGTACTGGGAGAGTCTCGGCACGGAGTGGGCTGGACGACGACCTCATTCGGTGCTTTTGCCGCAGCATTCCCCGGTGTCATCATCGGCTTCTACTGGCTCCCTGATGCGCCCTCGCTCGTCCAGGCCTATCTCGGTCCCCTGGGCGGTGGACTTGCAGCCTGGATCATCGTGGCTACCCTGGCTCGTCTCACTCGGTTGGGGTGGAGAACAGGCCTGATCCTGCTTGGGGGTTCGGCCGCCGCCCTGCATCTCTGGTTCGCCCTGCCCGGTGTGTTCGCCGCATGGGGGCTTGAGGTGCCCGGGCTCCCCTTGCATGTGGCAGGAATGGCCTTCGTACTCAGCTGGACCACCCTGGCGTTTCGCAAGCCGCAACGGCGACTGGCCCAGATCGGTTGATCGCCGGAGCGGCTACTCTCCGTTCATGAAGCGAGCAAGCAGAGTGTGAAAGTGATGGGTCCCGATCTCGCGTCTGGGAGAGTACCGGCCCCGATCGTAGAACCGTGAGCGCACCCCTCTCTGCACCGACTGGACGACCTCCTCGTCCTCCATCTCCACCCGATGAAGGTTGGCACCTGCCCCTTCGCCCCGCAGTTCAGGCTTCCAGACATAGGACCGAAAGGTGACCCGAGTCCGCTGGGGTCCGAGCGGCTGAACCAGGTTCAACGACAGTCCCCATGGGTAGAAATTCAGCATGAGGTTGGGGAAGAGCCAGAAGTAGTATCCGCTGACTTTCTCACCGTGGTCTGGGTGACCAACGGGCAGATCAAAAACCGACTCACCCGTCTTGGAAATACCGAACTGCAAGCTGCTCCACGCGAAGGTGTCGGTGCGATAGCTGTCATAGTCCAGCACACCGGTCAGGCTCGCCCCGTGCACGTAAGGGATGTGGAACTCTTCCAGGTAGTTGTCACAGTAGAGCGCCCAGTTGGCCCCGATCAGATAGTCCTGAGAGGAGTCGGGATCCAGCACGAACCGGTCGAGTGGCATGAACCCAGTCCGCTCCACCACTGGCGCCATCATCTCCTCGAATGAGAACGCAGGATCGACCGCCGTGAAGAGCAGCGGCCCCCAGCGCTCCAACGGAAGTCGTGGCAAGTCGTCGCTCGGGGCTGGAAACCCCTCGACGTTCTCGAATTCGGGCATGAAGGACATGCACCCGTCCAACCCGAATCTCCTCCCGTGGTAGCGGCACTTGAGCGAGCGCACATGACCCTCGCCCTCACAGACCAGCGCGCCGCGATGGGTGCAGACGTTGGAGAGGCAGTGCAGATGGCCGTCGTCGGCCATGCTGAGCAAAAGCGGTTCGTCCAGACACCCCTCAAGCAGGGTGATGGGAAGCACGTGCCCCGGGGCCTTCACCCGATCGGCATCTGCCGCATACTGCCAACTGCGCGCAAAGACGCGCTCCACCTGCGACTGATACTCGTCCGCGTCGTGATAGACGCGCGACGGCGGTGTGCTGGCCGCCGCAATTCTGTCGTCGACCCGCCAGGGGCCCTGCTTTGGGGAATCACTCATGGTGCCAACGTCATCCCGCCGGAACGCCGGTGCAAGAGCCCGCATGGGCACCTGCAGGGAACCCGTGACCCTCCCCGGGAGTCTCATGGGGACGACCCGTTCACCAAGTTGGAGTCTCTATGCGTCGCCCCGTCCTGATCGCCGCTCTCTCGCTGGCCACACTCGTGCCGCCGTCCGTCGCCGAAGCTCAGGTGGGCCCCAACAGCGATGCCCGCCCCTCGCTGTCGATTGGAGCTCGGGTCGGCTACGACTTTGAAGTCACCAGCGGCGCCTTCGTGCTGGGCGCCGGCACTCGCATTTCGATTCCCGGCGCGACGTTCCTGGAGCTGCAGGGCGTGGCCGACTGGACCTTTCTGGACGGATTGATCGAGCGGCAGATGGGCGTGGACTTCCTCTACCAGTTCGGTGGCCTGGCGGTCGGCGGCGGTCCGGTGATTCGCAACACGGTCTGGGAACCTGCGCTTCTGGACGAACGAGAGAGTCGGACCGGATACAGCCTGGTGCTTATTCTGGCCGGGCAGGCAACCGACCGACTCCTGAACGGTCAGCTGGAATTGCGCTACACCAAGGTGTCGAACTTCTCGCCCAAGGCCGTCTCCATTGGCGTGAACCTGCCGCTGGTGCGCTTCCGACGGTAAGGACGACCTATAGGGACATTCTCCCGCCCGCAGAATCCGCGATTTTTTGGGGGCGGGAGCGGGCCCACACGCAAAGCGTGGGGAGGGGGCCCCGCCCGCTAGTTCCCCGCCGGCGCCTGCGTCAGCACCACAAAGTCACCCAGCCCAGCCCCATCCGTTCCGAACACCGACGGATCGTCCGCCGGCCGAATGGCCACAACCATCGACCGGGTGCCGGGGCGGTAGTGCTGGATCGCATCAGGCGTCCCGGTGTGATTCTCTACGTGGAAACCGCCGGCCAGGTGCACGACCAGCGCCTTTTCGTGGGCGTCCAGCGCCGTGGTGATCGAGTGGGCCATCGACGCGTCCCAGAGTGTCTGGCCGTCCAGCGGATCGCCCTGCATGTGCATCGCGGCATCACCCATGAGTGCATCCCATTCAGCCTGGTAGGCGGCGGTGGGCTGCGGATAGGGAAGCGGCGGCAGATACCGACGGGCTGACTCGGGAAGTGCGTCAATCGCGGGGCGGCCCAGGCGGGAGGCAACGTTCACATACCGACGCGGGGCATTGGCAGCGACCACGGGGATCTGGTTGGCCTTGGCGAACTCAACGAGTCGGCGGTAGTCAGGATCGTAGTTGCCCCAGGGGCGCGCGCTGCTCTGGAAGTGTGTCTCGGTGATGACGTCTGCCAGGTACTCGTCCAGGATGTACTGCACGTCTCGCTCGAACATCTCCAGCGTGAGCACGACGTTCCGATCGCCATTGAGGACTCCCGGGCCACTCGCCCCTGCACGGGGACCGGACGCCATCGGGCCTCCGCCACCCCAGCGCACCCAGGAACGACGGAAGACCTCCATCTGCACCCGATGCGTGATCGGGTCGTTGTGCTCTTCCCCCAGGAGTACGGCATCGAACTCACCTGCCGCTTCGATCAGCTCGTCCATTGACGCCGGGGTGCCGTCGGAACGGAAAACCACGAAGTCCCGGCCCTCTACCGGAGGCACCTCGACCGCCGGCCCGTGGGCAGGCGCTGGTGCCGACGTGACCATGCCGCCGCCGCAGGCCGACATGACGGCCGAAAGCGCGATGACTGAGAGCGAGGACGAGCGGATAGTTAGGTTCTTGGACATGCAGAGCTTCCCGGTGGGTCAGACGGCTGACAGTACCGTATTGAACGCAGCTCGAGCCCGAAATCTAAGCCCTCGGCAACCTCATGGGCCACCGCGGAGAGCCGTCAGCTTCAGGCGCTTCGCTTCTGCCTCTTTTTCTGAAACGCCCACCATGCTCGGGCGCCGAAAAGGACGATCAGAACAGCGACGGCGATGAGCGGATTTCGGGTATCGGCTTTCTGGCCCCACCAGAAGTGCAACACGGCCAGTGCGGCCGAGAAATAGACCAGCCGATGAAGCGACACCCACCGCTTGCCCAACCGCCGGATCGACCTCTTGGTCGACGTCAGCGCCAGCGGGATCATCAGCACGAGCGCGGTGAATCCCGACAGGATGAATGGCCGCTCGGCGATGTCTTCCCAGACCAGTGCCAGATCGAACCACTGATCCAGCGACAGGTAGATCGTGAAGTGGATCAAACCGTAGGTGAAGGCCCACAGACCGATCAGGCGGCGCAGCTTCTGCAGGTCGTTGAAGCCCGTCCAGCGTCGCAGCGGTGTCACCGTAAGCGACGACAGCAGAACGATCACGGCGGTGAGTCCGCTGTAGCGAAGCAACGCCTCGACGGGATCGAACCCGAAGCGGTCGCCCAGAAACCATCGATACAGGCCGAACAGCAGAGGGCCGGAGAGCGCCGCCCAGGCTACCAGCCGAAGGACGAACAGGCGCGTGCGGGCACGATTGCCCGAGTCGGCATTCATCGTATTGAGATCCGGACCGAGGTGCCGGCGATCAGTACCAGCGCGCCAGATCCATCCCGGCGTACATGTGCTGCACCTGCTCCGAATAGCCGTTGAACATTTCAGTCGGCACCGGTCGAATCCCGGGCAGCGGACGGTGGGTCGCCTGGCTCCAGCGCGGATGCGACACGTTCGGATTCACGTTGGCGTAGAAGCCGTATTCCTGCGGCGCAGAGATATTCCAGGCGGTCTCCGGCATCTCGGACTGGAAGGTGATTCGCACGATCGACTTGATGCTCTTGAAGCCGTACTTCCACGGCACGACGAGCCGCAGCGGCGCCCCATTCTGATTGAGCAGATCCCGACCGTAGAGGCCCGTCGCCATGAAGGCGAGTTCGTTGGCTGCCTCATCAATGCGCAGTCCTTCGCGGTAGGGCCATTCCAGGACCTGCCGGCGTACCCCGGGCATCTCCGCAGGGCGATTCACGGTCTCAAACGCCACGAAATTTGCCCGCGACGTGGGCTCGACCATCGAGATCAGGTTGCGCAGCGGGAATCCCCGCCATGGAATCACCAGCGACCATGCCTCAACGCACCGAAGCCGATAGATCCGATCTTCGATCTCGGAAGGGTCGTAGAGATCTTCCAGCGCATACGTGCCCGGCTTGCCAACCTCACCATCGATGACCACCGACCAGGGTTGCGGCTTGAAGTCGCCCGAGTACTTCGCGGGATCACCCTTGTTCACCCCGAACTCGTAGTAGTTGTTGTGGTTGGTGATCAGGTCAAAGGCGCTGACCTCATCCTGCAAATCCTGACCGAAGCTGGCTGTCGGCACTTCCTGCGATTGTCCGCCCAGACCCGCCAGGCGCCGACCTGCCGCCTCGACGCCACCGGGAGCGAAAGCCGCTGCGGCCCCCGCGAGCCCAGCCGCCTTCATGAACTGACGGCGGTCGAGCCACGTCTGGTACGGCGTGACTTCAGACTCTTTGATGGTATCCCAGGCGCGCTTCTTCATTCGATCATCCTTGCAGGGTGCTGACTCTGTACGGTCACATTATCCTCAAATCCAACATGGAGTTCCCTTTCATTAGTGTACCGAGGTCCCCCATCGTGTGGCCGGCCCTCGGCAAATGCCAGTCCTCGATACCCCGAAAACGATGACGTCCAGAACCGACGCCCGATCAGCCTGCCTGATCTTCCTCGTCGTCCGAGCTTTTCTTGCGCTCGACCTCGATGGAGCAGTTGGTCACCAGGGCAGCCACAGCGCCCACGGCCGCAAACACCGGCCAGAGCGCGGCACCGGCCAGACCAAACACCATCGGGATCTCCAGGATCGTTTTGCCCTCTTCGTTCTTGATCGCGATCCGGCGAACAGATCCCTCGCGAATCAGTTCCTTCACCTTGCCGAGCAGATCGTCTCCGCTCACCCGGTGGGTCTCGCGCTTCCTGCCTTCGTCCTGCTTGGTTTCGTCAGTCATTGGATCCCCTCAAGTCAATCGCCTGGTATGTCACCAGATCGTAGTAGCTGCGCAGTCGCGTCTGGATGTCGTCTTCCTGCAATACGCTCAGAGGCTGAAGTGTCTGAGTCGAAGAATACCCCGCTACCGCGTCGGGGTGGTTCCGGTCCTGTGTAGGGAAGTACGAACGAATCACTACGGACGATTCATCCGCAGGCAGCCGGCGAAGGTTTCCCAGGTAGCTCCCCAAGCTGACAGGGTTCCACAGGTAGAATTCCACATTCGACGTGTAGAAGGCAGACACGGTCAGCCCTCGGGCGCGGATCTCATTGCCAATGGCACGAAGGGCCGTGCTGCCTGCCAGGTCTGCGACCACGGGAATGATCCGACCCTCGGCCTGCATCTGGCGCAGGAATAGATAGGCCTCACGGGTCGCCACATAGCTGCCGGAGTTGCCTTCCAGATCGGTCTCCGTCAGGAGCTCCTCGTACGTCGGGTAGAAGGGCCGGGGCTCCGACCCGAAGCTCGAGAAGCGCAGGCTCATCCCCCACTGGATGAACTCCTGATGGTAGTGGTCGATGGTTTCCCGGTCGGAGTCCGATAGCGGAACCCCCAGCTCACCCACGCGCGCCTGCACCAGATTGAGCGCAAACTGCTCCTCGGCCGTGCCGGGACCACCCCGAGCCTCCCGCACGTATTCGACCAGCTCTTCAGGGGTCGCATCCCACCAATCGCCGGAGTCTTCGGGCATGGCTCGCCCATGGAGAAGGCTCAGGTACTCCACCCGGGTTCCGGCCAGCTCGAAGAGCGTCTTGAAAAGCAGATGCTCAAGCACGTTGTCGCGCCGAATGTCGACGACAAACGCGACCTCGGGACGGATGGCTGCGATGTAGGCGAAGTTCTGATCCGGCCCAACACCGATGTAGGCGCCGCCGTGCACGCCGCGCCGACGAAGGGCGCCCAGGACGTGAAGGTACGACGCCTCGTTTGAGATCAGATTGTCAGTGTCGAAGAACTGTCCCGGCTCCGACAACTCCTGAACCAGCCGCCCGAACGTGGTGTCGGGAGGAGCGTTCGCGGCATCGAGTACGCGCCGGGCGAGCGGGCTGGTTGCCGGGCCGCTCGTTCCCGAATCGGGGGTCCGGACCAGCGCCGGCCGGTCGGCGGGCACCGGCGAGTCACTGTCCGACCCGCCACAGGCCCCCAGGACGGCGGAAAGGGCCACGAGGGCCAATCCGATCCTCCGGGCCCGCGCCATGACCGACCTCAAGCACCGGGCCCCTGCCCCGCCTGCACGCTTTGCGCTGGTCACCGGTCTGATTCGGCTCGCGCGATCCGATCCATAGTGGCCTCGATCTGTCGTTCGGACTTGGTCGTCGCTGAATTCTTCGGCACTCACGGCAATCAGTCACCCCCGCCCCGACGAGGCACCGCGAGCGCTTCGCCCGGGTCGCGCCGGATTCCGCGCTCGTTCATCTGACGATAGAGGGTCGGCAGGTCGGTCTGGATGAGCACATTGATCCGACGGGTGATGCCCGGGATCGCATCCCATCCCTGATCAATCGCCCAGTGGGTGTCCGCCGTTGGAGCGCCCCAGTCGCCTCGGACGGCGCCCCCGGCCCGAGACGCGCCATTGACCGGTCCCATGTCGGAATTCAACGCCCGAACCCGTGCCTGGAGCGAGTCGACCTGATCGGTCAGGTCTTCGGGCGCATCGTCCATGTCGTCGAGCAGCTCCGAAACTTCGCCGAGCTGCTCGGTCAGGCGACGCAGCGCCTGAGCCGCGTCACGAGCAGGTACTGCCAGGAGGTGGGCGTCCCTCATGACGTCGTAGCGCTCCTGGAGGGCTGCCTCGGTCGTTTCAACCCGCGGATCCAGTCGAACCGTGAAGCCAGCCATTACATCCATACCCGCAGCGCTCGCCGCCACCCGATAGGCCCCCGGAAGGACCTGGGGGCCCGCCGGCGCGCCGCCAAAGCCGCGGCCCTGCCCGGGCGGCCCGGGCTCGGGCTCGGGCTCGTAGGGAGCATCTTCGTTGAAGTCCCAGTAGATCACGTGCATTCCAGCTTCCGTCGGACCGTGCAGAGTGCGCACCGGGTTGCCGGCGTCGTTGTTGATGACCAGCTCCACCGACTCCGCGTCCATCTCTTCAGCCAGGTGGTAGCGGATCCGCACGCCGTCCGCAGGATTCTCTCCGAAGAAGATGTCTCCCCAGAATGGCCAGTTTCCGGTGCGCGACCACATGGTACCATCGGAGGGCAGGAACATGTGGAAGGGCCGGTCCGCCAACTCTTCGGTGAGCTGCTCAAGTGGGCCGATATCGTCGGCGATCCAGATCGAGCGGCCGTGCGTTCCGACCACCAGATCATTCTCGCGCGGGTGGATGACGAGATCGTCCACCGGGACGCGGGGCAGGTCGCCTTTCATGGCATACCAGTTCTGGCCACGATCGACCGAGGCAAACACGCCGACCTCGTTGCCGACGAAAAGCAGTCGGGCGGTGTTCGGATGCTCCCGAACAACGTTCAGGCTGTGATTCGGCAGGCCGTTACTGATGCGCTGCCACGACTCCCCGAAGTTCTCCGTCACAAACAGATACGGCGTCAGATCGTCGTCGTGATGGCCGTCAAAGGTCACGTAGGCGCGTCCCAGTTCGTGGGCACTCGCCTCAACGCGAGACACGAAGCGACGACCCGGCAATCCCGGAACATTGCCGACAACGTTGGTCCAGGTTGCGCCGCCGTCCCGCGTCACCTGCAGGTTGCCATCGTCAGTCCCGGCCCACAGAACGTCGGCAGATATCGGCGACTCATCGACCGTGACAATCGCCCCGTAGTCCGACATTCCATCGTGCTTGGAGAGGTGCGACTCACTCAGTGGCCGCCCGAAGATTTCCAACGTGTCGCGATCGATCATGCGTGTCAGATCGGGACTTGCCTCTTCCCAGCTCTGGCCCTGATCTCGTGACCGCATCAGATGGTCGTTGCCGATGTAGACCGTGCGGGAGTCATGCTGGGACACCACGACCGGAGAATTCCAGTTGAACGAGTAGCCGCCCTCGCCGTCCTCGTCGTCCCCGGCGTCCTCATCGTCCCCTTCGTCCTGGCCTTCGCCACGATAGGTCGGCCGGATCCGCTGGGCCTCGCCCGTCTCGACATTCTTGCGAGACAGGTTGCCGCCCTGCGACTCGGTGTAGACGTAGCGCCAGTCGTTCGGGTCAATCTGATTGTAGAAGCCGTCCCCGCCGGAGACGTCGTACCACTTTCCGTTGTCGATGCCGTAGACGTCGAGCGAGTTGGACGGGCCACACCACGAAGAGTTGTCCTGAAGGCCGCCGCAGACGTAGTAGGGATCGCGCATGTCGACGCCGATCTCGTAGAACTGGCCCACCGCCAGATTGTTGTGATGCCTCCAGCTCTGAGCAGCATCCCACGAGCTGGCGATACCCCCGTCCTCACCCACGATCACATGGTTCGAGTTGTTCGGGTCGATCCAGAGTGCATGGTTGTCGACGTGGATTTCCCAGTAGCCCTGATTGGGCCACCAGCTTCGGCCACCGTCGTCTGAGACCTGTAGAACCACTCCGCCCATGTAAATGCGATCAGGGTTGTTCGGGTCGATCCGCACCATGGAGAAGTACATCGGACGCGGGTTGTTTTCGCTGACCTTCTCCCAGGTCTCACCGCGGTCCGTGGAACGATAGAGTCCGGCAGCGTCCCGGTTGGCTCCCTCAACCGTGGCATAGATCAGATTGCCGTCCTTCTTGAAGACATCGATGCCAATCCGCCCCTTGTCCCCCTCGGGCAGTCCTTCGGTGAGTTCGCTCCAGTTGTCACCGCCATCGACCGTCCGGTAGAGTCCACTGCCCGGGCCCCAGGCCGAGAACGAATAGGCCGTCCGCCGACGCTGATACATGGACGCAAAGAGCGTTTTCGGATCATTGGGGTCCATCACGATGTCGATCGCGCCCGTGTCGTCGTCGATGTAGAGAACGCGCTCCCAGTTCTCGCCGCCATCGGTGGTGCGGTAGACGCCGCGCTCGTCATTCGGTCCCCACAGGTGGCCCACCGCCGCCACGTAGGCCACGTCGGGATCCCGCGGATGAACCGCGATCTTTCCGATGGTCTGCGTGCCTTCCAGGCCGACATGGGTCCAGTTGCGGCCGCCGTCGACGGAGCGATAGACCCCGCTGCCATAGGGCGACGAATTGCGGTTCTGGGGCTCACCGGTTCCCACCCAGATCACGTTGGGATTGGAAGGCGCCAGGGTGACATCACCGATCGACGACGTCGCCTCGTCGTCGAACAGAGGCGTCCAGCTCATCCCCTCATTGCGGGTCTCCCACACGCCCCCTGTTCCGAACCCCACGAACCAGTGGGCCGAGTTGTTCGGATCGACATCGATGTCGGAGACACGCCCCCCCATGATCGCCGGACCGATCTCGCGGAAATCGAAGCTGTCGATGGCACGGGCGAGGTTGCTCTCATCGGCCTGCTGGGCACCAAGCGCTGTGCCGGGCAAAGTAAGGATGGCGAGGGCACCAAGGAAAAATCTGGAGAAGGATCGGGGACCCATCATGCGGCTCCGTTTATCGGAAAAGGCGATCAGCGTGGCTGGTGGAGAACCGGGGCGGCCAATATGCGCCCGCGCCGCGGAGGGGGCCAGAGCGTGCGACACGCTGTTGCGACTCGCGGCGAAAGGCGATTTCCGCGAGTTTCGCAGTCCCCACGCCATCCAGATGAGATACCAAAATGCGAATCGTTGCCGGAAAACATGCCAATCGGGACCTGACGTCCCCCGGAAAGCGAGTTCGGCCCACGGCGGAACGCATCCGGGTAGCGTGGATGGATTGGCTGGCTGACGAGATCAAAGGTGCGCGCGTCCTCGAACTCTTCGCCGGTACTGGCGCCGTTGGCCTGGAAGCCCTGTCCCGCGGGGCCTGGTCCGTCGACTTCGTGGAACGGGATCCCGCAGCGTTCCATTCAATCAAGGCCAACATCGCCAAGCTGCGTGAGCGCAATCACACCCGCCTTTTCAAGATGGACGCGATCCCCTTCCTCGCAGGGATCGGCGAAGAGGGCTACGACCTGGTCCTGGCCGATCCGCCGTACAATTCATCGGTGGCGAATCTGCTTGTTGAACGCTGGAAGGTGATCGGCTTCTCCCCCCTGTTGGCCATTGAGCACGCGACCGGGCATGACATGCCCCGGGGGGACCGGACGCTGGAGCTGACCGAGACGACGATCACGCTGTACAAGCAGGGTAAACAGGGCGGCTGATCCGAGCGGTGGCTGAACTTGAAGGGTGGCTGAACTTGAGCGGTGGCTGATCCGCTAGGGCCGATCCGGCCATGCCGCCGCCCGAATTTCACGGGTACCGTTGGAGGGTGGAGGGTGGGGGTGGCGGGCCCACGCGGTTCACCGAGGCCCCGGAGCGCGCCATGCCGCAGTGTCGTTTACTGAACGCTATGGGGAATCGCGACATCCGAATCTGAAGGGAGTACGATGAGGTCGAGTCTGTGAAGCTGCCCAACGGTGCCGATGCCGAAGTACCGCGTGCGAAGCTTCTGATGTATCTGCTGTCTTCCTCTCATCCCATCGGGAGCGCGAAGGCCCGGTACTTTGCGTCCCGGGGCTACCGGGCCGACCAGGCAGACAGTCCCGAGCAGGATCTGAAGGAGATCGCCCGGATTGGGACCGTACGCTCAATTCAGGATGTGGAGTGGGGTAGAAAGTACGTGGTGACCGGGGCCGTACGGGCTCCAGATGGCAATCGCCTGGAGTTGGCGACAGTTTGGATTGTCAGCGAGGGTGCCTACCCATTGCTGGTGACGGCCTATCCTTGGCGGGGGAAAGCGGTATGAAGGAACTAGACACAGTCGTACTTCGGCTCGGCCTTCCGGAGTTTGGTCTCGTCGCCGGAGACGTCGGTGCGATCGTGCACGTGCATGGACCAGACGCTTTCGAGGTCGAGTTCGTCACCGGAGAGGGAACGACTTTGGCCGTAACAACTCTAGGCGCCGAGGCCGTGCGCCTGATTGATTCCCACGAGTTGCTTCACGTGCGGACAGTAGAGGCCGGTTCCGCGTAGGCCGTCACGGGCTCGGATAGTCGGCCCCGCCCGTTATAGATGACGCGGCAGTGGATAATCAACCATATCTGGACTCCTCCCTTGGGGCAGGATATAGACGCGCAACAGTTTTCACCACATAGCATTTCTCCAATGGGTTCAGGCTGCAGGTGATTTGCAGATGGTCCGAGGTCGACTGCAGTCGTATCTCCGGCCCTTAAGTGAGCGCATGAAGCGCTCTGGCCACGATGGAAAATCGCGAACGGGGTGCCTATCGTAGTCGCGGTAGGTAGAGTCGGATCGTTCGTGCTCCTTCGTGGCCTCCTCCCGGCAGCCGCCGCAGCCGCAGGGGTCGGTCTGGGCGTTGCGACTGCGCGCCATCGCCGCGAGGCCCCTTACCTCCCGATCCTCAGCGTGTTCGTAGCTTCAGCAGGCGCCTCTCAAGCACTTGGTGGAGTGCAGGACTTGATGCTCGTTCCTACAGCACCTGGGGCTCCCACCCTTCCGCCCATTTTCGGGGAAGTGTCGAGCACGCTTGCACTCTTCGCGCTACTCGTAGCGATTGGGTCGTTCATCGAGCTTTCACGTTCCTACGGTACTTTGGCCGATGGGGCCCACAACCCGAAAGGTCGCCTTTGGGACTTCGTTGGATCCCGGTGGGTTTGGCTGCTATTCGTGCTTGGCGTAGTGTCTGGGACCCTACTGCGAGGTCCGCTTTCCGCTGGCCCGTTTCCCGACCTGGCCTACCTGCCCTGGTTCGGAGTGCTGATCATGTGCGGAGCCAGACTTCGGCTTACTGCCGAGGCGTCGGAGGCCGAGGCCAGAGCGCGCGCGACCTGGCTGGTCCACGGTGCCCTGGGCTTTCTAGTTGGTGCCGTGGTCCTTCGAAGAGCGCTCGACGGATTCGGCGCAGACTTCCTCCATCTGTGGTCAGTGCCCTCTACTCTCGGCACGCTCTTCGCTGTGCTGTCGGTCGGATACGCCGTCTTCTTCCGTGGCGCGGCCGGACCATATCTCGTGTTGAAGAAGGGGGCCCTCTATGGTGCTGGTGGTGTGGCCGCCGTCTTCTTGTTCGCAGGTCTGGAGGAACTCTTTACGTCATGGGTGGTCGGCGTTCTGGGCCTCCCCGACGCGGTGGGTGCGTTCTTGGCAGCTGGGGTAGTCGCCTCAGTCGTGACCATCATCCGTCGCTGGTTCCCGCGGCATGGGCCAGCGGTCCAAGAGGCAGGGGACGATGGTCGATGCCAATGACCAGAGTGCCGGCCGGAACCTGTTCACGTCTACGCCGCGCTTTGGCTTGTTGGCGCCGCAGTCCGCGGGTCATCAATGGGGGAGTCGAAAGTCCTTTCATCGCGGCAGTGACCTTCCTGATCTTATCCATTGGGCGGTTGACCTCGTTCATGTTGGGGATCTCTCAGGGGACACCAAGCCCGCATCCCCCAACCTGAGGCAACCGCCCTCTTTTTTGCGAGTACTCCGCCATAACAATCGGGTGCCGCCTGCGCTCACTCCGTTCGCTCCGGGGAACACGGCTCGCGATGCGAGCCCCCCGTCGGTAGCCTGGAACGTCATCAGGCATATGCCCTACCGCTGGGTCGAGCAGCAGGGATAGCTTCACAGGTGTGACGTTGACCCTTTGAGGAGGTGGCGGTGCCGAAGATCAGCGAGTTCTTTGGACTCGTGGCTACCGAAGCTCGGCCCGACTACAGACTCTGGGTTCAATTCGAAGACGGCGTTGAGGGTGAGGTCGATCTGTCGGACGTCGCACCGGATCGTTTGTATGCCGAAATTGCCGAACCGGCCAACACCTCTTCGAGCGGGTAGCCAAGCCGGGGCATACGCATCGGCACCCCCGAACGCTACCCGATCAACATCGCCAACGTAGCCTCAAACAAGTCCGACCCGGGCTGCGCGAGCATCCGAACCACGTTGAAATGATGCATCCCGGCGGGAACCTGCTCCACGACCTCGCCACCCGCCCCGCGCCACATTCTGGCGAATTCCTTTTGCTGTTGAAGTAGCAGAGGCGCCTCGTCTCCCCCCGTGCAGAGGATCAGCGGAATCAGGCGTGCACCGCGCTTCGGGAGGTGTCGAATCGGACTGACCTCGCGCGCGGCATCCACGTCGAGACCCAGTTGATGGTTGATCGCGGTGGGCAGAATCGCTTCCAGGTCCAGGATCGGCGAGATGGCGATGGCGCCGGCCAGGAGCCCACCCGGAAGGGGGAACGTCTTGCGGGAATCGATGCCGAACAGGGCGGCGACCTGCCCGCCCGCAGAATGGCCAGAGATCACGATTCGAGAGGGTTTGAATCCCGGCGTGCCTGCCCCGTCCGCAAGAAAGGCAATCGCGCGCCGATTCGCCTCGACGATGTCACGAACCTCGACGTCGGGACACAGCGGGTGGCCGATGATGGCCACTGCGACGCCTCTCTCCAGAAAAGGCGGCGCAAGAAAGGACGAGTACTCCTTGGACATCGCCTGCCAATAGCCACCGTGCGAAAACACCAGTAGCGGCGCACTCTCCACTCCCTCTGGCACGAACAGGTCCAGTCGTTCGGCCGGATGATCGCCGTATTCGAGATCCAGGCGGCCGGGCACGATCTCACGCGCCGCCTGACTGTCTCGCTCCCATTCCTCGAAATAGGTGAGATGGTCCGGGACCCGAGCCCTGAAAAGCCACTCTCGCGAAAGATCGTCGGCAGACAGGTGCGTGTAGTCGAAGCTGGAGGTGTTCAGGCTCATTGGGCGGAGTCTGGAGCGATCAGGGATGGGGAAGACGAGAAGTTAACCACGTAGGCGGCAGTGGTTCCCCAAAACAGAAAGCGGGGGAGGCCGAAGCCTCCCCCGCCGGGTCCTGCCATCAGCGCCGTGAAGGCGCTCGAATCAGTTGGATTCGCCCTTCTCGACTTCTTCAAGCCAGTTCCAGAAGTCCGCCCAGTTGGTGAACAGCGGGCCGCCTTCATCAACCGAGTCCGGAACGAAGGCCGCATCGCGGATGATCTCGAGCTGGGTCGTGTACGCCTGACCATCGACCGTCATCGTGACGCGGTACATCCCGGGCTCAGCGAGCGGAGCCCCACCACCACCGCCACCACCACGGCGGAAGAGGCCCTGGACATTCATTCCACGGCCCTGGAGCGCAGTGAAGAGGCCGCGGATTGCGCTGTTGCCCCCGCCACCGCCACCACGCGCGGCAACCGCAGGAGTTTCACCCGGACGATCAACCCATCCCTGGTTTCCACCACCACCGAAACCGCCACCACCGAATCCACCACCACCGCCACCACTGAAGCGCTCGATCGCCTGATCCATTGCCTCACGATCGGCACCTTCGAACTCGACCAGCGAGTCGGCGACCTCAACCATCATGTTCGCGATGCGAAGGCTGTCTCGGCGTGCTGCCGGAGATAGCGCCATCGCCGGAGGCGGCGTGCCCCGGAAGTTCCAGTTGACGGTGTTCAGACCGACCGTCGAACCACCCGTAGCCTCACCCTTGAATGAGCCATCCATCGACTCGAAGGTGAATGCGACCTGCCGCGTCTCCGGGCGGGTCGGGAGGTAGTAATGAACCGTTGCTCCGTATCCACGACTCTGGGTCTCGAAGAACTGCTGGGCGGTCGATTCGCCGCCGAAGAACGCGTCGCCGAACTGCAGCCCCGGCGCCGGCTTCAGCAGGAGCGGCGCGTCGGCCATCGTGGTCATGCTGAGTTCCTGCAGGGCCGACACATCGACGATCCAGATGCTGCGTCCGTGTGTTGCCGCGATCAGCTCGCGATCACGCGGGTGGACCTTGAGGTCGTGAACCGGAACCGCCGGCATCCCTTCCATGAAGCGGGTCCACGATCCGCCACGATCCATCGACATGTAAATGCCGACGTCCGAACCCACATACAGCAGGTTCGGGTTGACCGGATCCTCACGGACCACGTGAAGGAAGTCCGGACCATCGTTCGGCAGATTCGCCGAAATCGAGCGGAAGTTCCGACCATTGTCGTCCGTCACGAAGACGTACGGCATGAAGTCATTGCGACGGTGATTGTCGAAGGTCACGTAGAACCGATTCGCGTCAACTCGCGACGGCTCGATGCGTGAGACGTAGGTCGAATCCGGCACCATGCCATTGAAGCGAGCGGTCAATTCAACCCAGTTGTCACCGTCATCCGGGCTCATCCAGACATTCCCGTCGTCGGTACCGGCGAAGAGCTTGCCCTGAATCAGCGGCGACTCGTTCAGCGAGACGATAGTGGTGTGCATCTCGGCGCCGGTTACATCCGGCGTGATTCCACCGGTGGTCTGCGTCGCAACCGCAAGCTTCCCGGCATCCTGCGTCGAGAGATCCGGTGAGATGACGTAGAGGTTGGAGCCCAGGTAGTCACTCTTCAGCACCCGGTTCCCCGCCGCGTAAAAGACGTCGGGGTTGTGGGTCGACAGGAAGAACGGCGTGTTCCAGTTCCAGCGGAGATCGTTCTGCGCCGAATCCGCGGCCTGCTGTTCGCGGAAGTTGCGAATCCGCTCGGCGACCTGTGCCGGCGGCTCATTCTCTTCGTCCGGCCAGGCCGTGAGGATGGAGTCCTCGTACATCAAGCGGCTGTCGTTCGAAGACGGCTTCTGCAGCCCTGCGCGCTGACCGGTGCTCATGCGAATGCGGGACATGTTGCCGCCCTGCGACTCGGCAAAGACCAGGTCGTCGTCGACCGTGTGCTGGGCGCTGACGAACCCGTCGCCGCCGCTGATGGTCGCCCACATGTAGTTGGTGATCGAGCCGTTGGTCCGACGCGACGGTCCACACCAGGTGCCGTTGTCCTGCAGCCCACCGCAGACGCGGTACGGGATGCCCATGTTGTACGAGGCGTGATAGAACTGGCCGATCGCAAACGTGTTCAGCGAAGTCCAGTTTCCGCCCTGATCCATGCTGAGAGCAACGCCGCCGTCGTTTCCGACCACGATGCGGTTCGGGTCGTTCGGATCGATCCACATGGCATGGTGGTCAACGTGTACGCCGACCGTCGTGTTGCCAGAGGTCTCGCCACCATCGTTCGAGTAGAGAACAGGCGTCGAGGAGAAGTAGACGCGGTCCGGATTGACCGGATCGACGCGCACCTGGGAGTAGTAGAACGGACGCGAGTTGCCGTCGTTCACCTTGGCCCAGTTAACGCCGCCATCCTCGGAACGGTAAAGACCGTTACCCTCGGAGCCCTCACCTTCCTCGGCCTCAACCATCGCGTACATGCGGCTGGGGTTGGACGGCGCAAAAGCGGTCTCGAGACGGCCCTTCATGGTGGTCGGCCAACCGTTGCCGACGACCTCGGTCCAGCTGTCCCCGCCGTTCTCGGACTTCCAGAGCGCGCTGCCCGGGCCACCCGACTGCAGGTACCAGGGACCGCGCTCGCGCTCCCACGACGTCGCAAAGATTACGTTCGGATTGCGAGGGTGGAGCTGCACGTCGACGAATCCAGCCTTGTCGCTGATGAACTTCACCAGTTCCCAAGTGTCGCCGCCGTCCTGCGTGCGGTACAACCCGCGCTCCGGGTTTGGACCCCAGATGTGACCCAGCGCCGCCACGTAGACGATGTTCGGGTTCGTCGGGTGCACCTGGATTCGGCCGATGACCTGCGTCTCCTTCAGGCCCTTGAACTCCCAGGTCATCCCGCCATCGGTCGACTTGTAGATGCCGCCGCCCGCCGAGATGGAGTTGCGAGAGTCTTCCTCGCCCGTACCGGCCCAGACCTGCATGGTGTCGGACGGAGCAATGGCGATGTCACCCATCGCGATCGCCCGGGTCTGATCCCAGATCTGGCGGAACGTGGTTCCGTTGTTGGTCGTCTTCCAGATTCCGCCGGCCGCAGCCGCGAAATAGAAAGTACGGGAGGGGCTGGGAAGGCCCTCAACGTCGGTGACGCGGCCCATCATGTTGGCCGGCCCGATGAGGCGCCACTCGAATTCGTCGAGCATTCCGGCGAGCCCGTCCTGTCCGGCGGCGGGCGCCGCCAGAACAGCCAAGGCCGCCATACCCGTGAAAGCGGCACGGAAACGTGAAATCATTGGACTTCTTTCCTTGAAGGGGTGCAGATGGGGCGCGAAGCCTCGCAGCCCAGTTAAAGACGTATACCCCCAGCCTTTTGTTAGCCAGAGGGGGGACCGCTGAAATGGGCGCAGAGCTGCGTTGGGCTGTGCGCGGCTCCCTGCGACGTAGCGCGCGCTACGTCTCAGTCGTCCGTGCTCGCCCGTCTTGCTCTGCATCCCATTTGAGCGGCCCCCTCCGCCGGGTGCTTGGGCGGTGGGGGTCATTTTCGGTCGATCGTCCGTCGCTTCGCTCGGACGACAAAGTGAGGTGATTGGAGGCGCAGCGCGGGGTGTCCCCTGTGTGCATTTGATCGCCCGGGGGTGGGCGTACCTTTGGTGGAGGCGGGGCGGCGGCCCGGGGATTCACGCCCATGCCCCTTGCAGGCCGGCGCCCTCGGGGGGTAGCTGTCACTGACTGGCCAAACCCCCTCGAGATCGCGAGAAGCCGATGTTTCCGGTGCAAATCAAAACCACTGTCGCCCTGCTCTTCCTTCTGGTCGCAGGCCTTCCCGCCGCCTCGTCGGCGCAGGCCCTTCTGGATCATGGCAATCCGGTCCCCGGCTACGGCGCCCCCTGGCCCAAGTTCGTCCCGGGCACGACGTACGACCCTTCGATTCCCACGTTGGAGTCGGTGGTCGGGCACGCGATTCGCGACGAGATCACCTCGCCCGAGGAGATCAACGCCTACCTGAGAGCACTGGCGGCTGCCGCGGCGGATCGTACGCATCTGGTCGAATACGCGCGGTCTTGGGAGGGGCGTCCGTTGATGGCTCTGATGATCGGGTCGCCGGCCACGATCGGGCGATTGGACGAGGTCGGCGCCGGTCTGCGACGGCTAGCCGACCCGCGAGGCCTCTCGGACGCGGATGCCGAGGCGCTGATCGCTGACCTTCCGGTGGCCGTCGCCCTGGTTCACGGGGTCCATGGCAACGAGATCAGTTCGGCCGGTGCGGCGATGGCGATGGCCTGGCACCTCCTGGCGGCACGTGGGAACGCGGAAGTCGATCTGATGCTTCGGAATTCTCTGATCATCATCGACCCGGCACAGAACCCGGATGGCCGGGCCCGCTTCGTGTCCGGTACACGGCAGGCGCGAGGGCTGCTGCCCGACGCCGATCCCACCTCGGCCGAGCACGACGAGCCGTGGCCGGGCGGGCGGGTCAACCACTATCTGTTCGACCTCAACCGGGACTGGTTCGCGCAGACCCAGCCGGAGAGTCGTGGACGGGTGCGCTTGCTGCTGGAGTATCCGTCCCAGGTGGTCGCCGACATCCATGAGATGGGTGGCAACTCCACCTACTACTTTCCGCCCAATGCGGTCCCGGGGAACGCGTGGACCACTGCTGCGCAGACCGCGACCCTGAATCGCCTGGGGGCCGCGATGGCCGGGGCCTTCGATGATCGGGGATTCCTGTTCTTCAACCGCGACACTTACGACGCTTTTTACCCAGGCTACGGCACCTCGTGGCCGATGGCTCAGGGGGCCATCGGGATGACCTTTGAGCAGGCCTCGTCGCGGGGGTTGGTTTTGCGCCGCGACGATGGGTCGGTCCTGACCTACGGCGAGGGCATTCTTCAGCACTTCACGGCGGCCCGCGCGACGACGTTGTTGGCAGCGCAGGAGCGCGAACGGATGCTGCGCGAGTTCCTGGCCTTCCGTCGCGAGGCAGTCGCGATGGGCGAAGGGCGCTCTTACATCCTGCACTCCGAGCACGACCCGGCGATGGCGCATCGACTGGCAACCACACTGGCCCGAAATGGGATCGAGGTGTACCTGCCCGCCGGCCCGATGCAGCTGGATGGACGCACGATCGGCGATCCGAGCGGCTCCGCCCCTTCTGACACCTACATCGTTCCGCTGGACCAGCCGGCACATCGCCTGATTCGCAATCTCCTGGATCAGCAGACGGACATGGACTCGGACTTCGTGGCGGAGCAGATCCGTCGGCGGTCACTGCGCCTCAACGACCAAATCTACGACGTGACCGCGTGGAGCATGCCGGCACTCTGGGATGTGGAGCGGATCGAGGCGGGGAGTGTGGAACTGGGCAGCAACTTCACGGACCGTGTCCGCTCGATCGACTCCGGGCAGAGGGATGAGATCACGGTCTCGACTGGCACGACGTTGAACGGGGATGCGGTGGTCGCCTGGCTGATGCCATGGGGGACGGGGACGGCTGCCGCGGTCACCAAGATGCTCAAGGCGGGAATGGTTGTGCGCACGACGGGTGCACCTTTGACCCTGGACGGCCGAGAGTGGCCCGTGGGAACGGCGATCGTCCGTCGAGCGGAGAACGGAAACGACGCATTCGCTCTGAACGCGACAGTCACGGCCACGGCCCTCCAACACCACACCGAGGCCGTCCCGGTCACGTCCAGCTATTCCGACTCGGGCTCGTCCTTCGGCAGCAACGCAACGCGCCGACTGCACCTCCCCAAGGTTCTGCTGATGTGGGAGGCGGGCTCTACCTACTCCACCGGCTGGGCTCGCTACGTGCTCGAGCAGCGTTACGGGCTTCCGGTGACGGCCGTTCGCGGGAACGCTCTGGGACGCATCCAACTGAACGACTATGACGTTCTGGTGGTGCCGTCCGGCAACTACTCCGGGGTGATCTCGGATGGCACGCTGGATGATCTCCGGGCGTGGATGGCGGACGGTGGGACCGTTGTGACCATGGCCGAGTCATCGCGCTGGGCCGCACGGAGTGGCCTACTGTCCACGGCGACCGAACTCCGTGGCGGAGCTCCCGAGTTCGGCGATGGTGCCGGGCCCGCACGACGAGCCACTCCGGAGCAACCGATCGATCCGGTCGCATCTCTGGCACCAACCCAGGAAGGGCCCGAGCCGGTGCCGGGGGCGATCCTGAATGTCGATCTGGACCTGAGCCACTGGCTGTCTGCGGGAACCGACGGCCAGATCGGGGCGTTGGTCGAGGGCAGCCGGGTCTTCACGCCGATGACGCTGGACCAGGGGACCAACGTGGGTCGATACGCCGGGCTGGATGATCTGATCGTCAGCGGCATCGTCTGGGAGGAAGGGCGAGCGCAACTCGCCCACAAGGCCTTCCTGATGCATCAGGGTTTTGGGGCGGGACAGCTGATCTCGTTTGCCGAAGACCCCAACTACCGCAGCTACTCGGAGGCCACCCAGTTGCTCTTTCTGAACGCAGTTCTGCTGGGACCGGGGCGCTGATCCAATTGACCTGCTCCAAAGTGATCCGCACTCTGAAGCGGGGTCTCCGCAACCCGTCGGGAGTCAAAAGATGAGGACATTCGCCAAGGTCGCCGCGCTAGGTGTGCTGCTTTCACCCACTCTGGCTCCGTCAGGTCTGGCCGCTCAGGCCAATCTCCCGGCCGGGTGGGTCGTTCGAGCCGACCGTGCCAACGCCGACCTGAGTGAGTTGATTTTTTCCGACATGCCGCCGGGGTGGCATGTCACCACCGGTCCGGCGGCCATCCTCTACAATCCCGAGATCCGCGCCGGGGGACGGTTCGCCGTCGACCTTGAGATCTATCTGTTCGATCCGGGCTCGCTGCGTGAGGCGTTCGGCGTCTTTGTAGGGGGCCGAGATCTGACCGGCGATGGACAGTCGTATCTCTACTTCGTGATCCGTGAGGGTGGCGAGTTTCTGATCAAGACCCGAAGTGGCCGGAACACCTCAACCGTGGTGGAGTGGACGGCGCACCCTGCGATCCGCTCGTTCGCGGGCGTGGCAGAGGGCGAAAGCAGCCAACTGAACCTCCTCCGAATCGAGGCCGGCGATCGCGAGGTCCGCTTCATGGTCAACGGTGACGAGGTGACCCGGGTTCCGCGGGCAGGCTTGGGCATGGACGGCGTGGTCGGACTTCGGGTGAATCACCGCCTGAACCTGCACGTTTCCAGGCTCGAAGCCGGGCCACTGGGCCAGGACGGACAGAAGGATCAGAACGACTGAACCTCCCACCCATGCACTCACGTAGGGATGGGAGAACAGTTCAATTGGAGGATCAGATGGCTGGAAAGAAACCGAAGAAGGGGATCAAGCTCGGCGATATCCTGGGGATCAAACTGCCCGGCCCGCCCAAGCGACCACCCGGGCCGCCCAAGCCGCCCGGCAAGCCTCGGCCCTCCGGCCCCGGCTGCTCGACCGGTCCAGACTTCACGAAAATCCTGAAGCTCTGACCGATAAGGCGCCCGGCGCTCGACAGCGCCGAGAAGGACCAGAACACGAAGGCGGTCACCTGATTCAGGCGGCCGCCTTCGTCAATTCATGGGTTCGGTGGTGAGGGTATCATCATGATCGCGGGACGTTGTCTCGCTCTCTGAACTCCCCGGGCGCCAGCCGGGGAATTCGATCCGTCGGTGATGCAAGTGTCTATCACCTTGCCGAACGGGAAAGGCCGGGACCGAATTGCTCGATCCCGGCCTTTGTCCCTGCTGGTCGGACCCTGTCCTGCCGTCGGCTCAGTTGTTTATGACCTGAATCGTCTCAATCAGCGAGCGAGTGAGCGCGCGAATCAGTGCGGACCGGTGCGCATCCAAGCGCTCCTGGGCCTGACGATCGTTCACGTCAAAGTCGGTAAGGTTGGGGTCGACACGGGGAGTGCTCACCGCGTAGGCATACTGAAAGTCCTCGGAAAACTCGGGAGGACGGTTTGCTGCGTGCTCCACCAACTGCTGACGGAGCCCGGTATACTGACGCTCGAGGGCGCTGATGCGGCTGCGCGTCTCATTCTCCCAAGCCTGCATCGCCTCCTCGTTTTCGAACTGGCGTGGAGACTGGGCGACAGAATAGAGCGCTTCAAGCTGTGAGCGAGTCTGGGCGGCCTGTCTGATCAACTGATCGCCCCGGCCGTTGAAGTCCCGAATGGCATTGAGGACGGCCTCGCCATTCGCGACCCGACGCTCAATGTCGATAGTGATCGTGAGCGGTTCGGCATCCTGCGACTGCAGCTCGTGATTGCCGAGCCATACGATGCTACCGGTCCGGATCGACATCAGCTTGGCATTGAATTCGGCCCGGAACCAGCGTGCAGGAACCGCAGCGGGAAGCTGACCTTCGCCGTTGCCCAGCTGCAGGCCCGGATGGCGCCCCATGAAGTCACGGGTCTCCCGGAAGGCACCGATTTCGAACTGGCGATCGTAGGAAGGCTCCACCTGGACCAGGCTTATCTGGAGCAGGTAGTCCGCAGTTTCCGTGCCGCTCTGGGCCGCTCGGATCACCTCGGCGATGTCGATCATCTCGTCCTCGGTCCGACGCTGACCGGGTGCGGATTCGATCGCGCGCCGATTGACTTCTTCAAGGATCCGCTGGTACTCGCCGATCTCGATATCACCGTTTTCGAGCTGAGTCCTGAGCTGGTTGCGAGCCACATCTACCCCCGCCGCCTCGGCGACACGGCAGAAGTCGGATCCGAAACACTGGCCACCTGCGTCACCGCGGTCTCGCAGATCACGAAGCGTGGCCTCGAAGCGTGAGCGGTCGCGAACGTCAAAGCCGCGGCGGATCAGGGCCGTCTCGATCTGCTGTTCCGCCTCATTGTAGTAGCCGTCTGTCTGGAAGCTCTCGAGAGCCCCCGCCCCCGCGTTGGCGGCGTTGGTCGTACTCGCCGGCGCAAGCCCCTGGGCCCGCAGGTCGGCAGCCCGCCGAGCTGCCTGCGTCGCCTCCAGCGGAACCGAGATGATGACGGAGGGGCGACCGCCGGGCTCCGGTGCCTGCGCCCCAGGGCTGTTGACGTACTCTTCCCGGTCCGGTGCAACACGCGCAGGGTTCGGCGCCAGCCGCAGGACCAGTTGGTCACGAACCGTCTCGGGCACCTGACGCATGGAGAGCGGAGCGAACTCCGGGATCCCCTGAAGCTGCGGCACCGTCTGCAAGAGAGGAGCGGACGTCGGCTTTCCGCATCCGACCACGGTCAGGGCGACGAGGGCAGTGCGAAGAATTCGCTGCGATTTCATGCGGGGATACCTCCAAGTTCGATTGCTCAGCCCGGCCCGGCGCCACAAAGCCACGAGTGCAGACTATTCGCCCCCTCCGACAAACTCAAGGCTGGTGCATACCCAAGCAGCAGCGACGGTTCAACGATCTGGAGTCGGCCGCAGCAGGCCGTCGGACGTTGGCGACGCATCACTCCACCGGCACGGCGCTTGCCATTCGTCTCCTTCGGCGGGACCTTCAGTACCATGAGCAAGTCGTACTTTACTACCGGTGTCAGCGCCCTTTTTGAGATGGCGACGGCAGATGCCACACACATTCTGCCTCCCCATCTCCAGCCGATCGAGGTGCGCCCCCAACGGAGCATCCTCAATGTTTCGGCCTTCCACTTCAGCCAGTCCGATGTGGGTCCGTTCGCCGAACTGATGCTCTCGGTGGTGGTGCCGCCGATGGCGGGGCCCTGGGCGCATCATCCCAAAGCCGGGTTCTATCCGATCATCGCCGCGACTTCGTCTCCTGAGAGTCGGCGCCGCCTGCACGACCGGCTCCGCATGCCGACCCATCCGGAGAACATCGACCTGCACTTTGTCGAGCGTCCGGACGAGGTTCGCGTGAAGGTATGGTGCGAAGGGGCTCCGGTGGTCGATCTGACGGTGACGCAGCATGAGTGGCATTCGACAACCCACCTGCTGCACTCCTTCATGATGGACGGCGAAAACCGCCTCAAGGCCGACGTGCAGATTTCGGGGCGCTACACCATGCATGAGCATGAGCGCGGCCAGATGACTCTGCACGAGCACCCAATGACGAACATGCTGACGCTGGATGAAGTGGCTCGGTATCCGTTCCGGGAGCATTGGCTTAAGGAAGGCTACGAACTCTTCCACCCATTGGAGACGTTGGGGCGCTGAAATCGGCGCGGAGCTGCGTTGGGCTCCGCGCGGCCTCCCTGCGACGTAGCGATGCTACGCCTCACTGCGACCTCCTCCCTCGCCCAATGGGCGGACCGCTTGACCGCCGACATCCCGTGGACGGCCTCATGTCCTTCCTGGGCCGACCCGCCTCGGCGATGGGACTTGGCAGGGTCGGCTGATCCTGGCATCGGGGCGCCCGGCGTGGGGCGTACCTTTGGTGGAGGCGGGGTGGTGGGCCAGGCGGCTTGGTGCCTATGGGACCTGGTCGGACGGTCCCGCTTTCCTGAAGGAATCCTGCTTTCTTTTCGCTGGCGCCCAAGTGGGGACCCCGCCAATCTGCCTCTACCCTTCCACTTAGGAGTATCCGATGCGCGTTGCACTCAGATTGGTTTTTGGGTTCGTTATCGCGGCTGGGCTGGCAGCCTGTGATGGGCTGGATCTCGGAACGGGCGGAGACAAGGAGGAGATCACTAGTCAGATAACGACTCAGGATTTGCAGGGCGTGCGTATCCGCTTCTACCGCGACAACCCGAACACCAATGCGGGGCAGCAGCCTTGGTGGGAGTACTACTTCACGGGAACTCAGATGTTGGCCTGTAATCAAAACCGTTCGCGGAGCAATCCGTTTGTTGCCAACAGTTACCGAGTTGCCGGAGGAAACACCATCGACATCTTCTTCGGTCCGGGAACCTACGAGGGACCTTCGGAGAGATACGCCCTGCAGTTCCAGGAGGGTTCGAAAGACGGCCCGATCTTCATGAGCGGACGGTTTTCGCTGGGGACCTTCTATGCGAACGGCTCCCCGCTTGAGAATGGAACCGCATCGAATGAGGAATGGGAGCAGATCACGGTGAGTGGCTCCTGGTGCGACGGGTGACCTGACCCTTTGAATACCAGATCAATGTGGCCCGTGGACTGGATCCACGGGCCGCATTGATTGTGAAGCTGAGGGGCGGCGAGAGTTCGGAATCCCGTGCGCTGCAGGCCCGTGGCATCGCCGACCTCGAAGAAGAGATCGACGACCTGCGGCGAGACATGCAGGAGTTGCAGCAGACGCGGCGTTTCGACGCCCAACTCGAGGCGGGATCTCAAACGCCGTCGGCGGCCGTGGTTCACTCCGAGCCGGGCTGAACTGCGGGATTCTCCAGATCGCTTTAGCCGCGGGCGAACACCGATCCAAGGACACCCCCGACTGAGGGCGGAATATTGCTGAGAGAGTTCTGGACCGAGCTGAAACGGGTTGGGTCCGAGATTCAACAGTCGATCAGAGTTCTCACATCCGCGCTTCGCGATGAGCGAGTTCCCTTTGCGGCGAAGCTCGTCATCTTCCTCGTCGTAGCCTACGCAGCCAGTCCCGTCGATCTGATCCCCGATTTCATTCCGGTGCTCGGCCTGCTCGACGACTTGATCCTCCTCCCCCTCGGGATCGCGTTGGCCTGGAAGCTGATACCGAACGAGATCCTCGACGACCTCCGCGAAAAGGCCATCGCGCAACCGGATGCCAAGGTCGTTCGATCGGGTCTCTTCATTGTGGTCCTGCTCTGGACCCTGTCTCTGGTGGCGATCGTGGCGGTTGTCCGCTGACCGAAGCTACCGGCTGATCCCCACGCTGGGGCGGTGAATTCCGGCGGCTGACATCCCGAGCTGCATCCGGCCCAGGCGCAGGCTGTTCAGAACGACGCTGATGCTGCTGAACGCCATGGCTCCGGCGGCCAGAATGGGGTGCAGGGATTGGAGCATCGCGGGGGCACCGGCCACCGGGGCGAGCGCACCGGCGGCGATGGGGATCAGCACGATGTTATAGCCGAACGCCCACCAGAGGTTCTGCCGGATGACCGTCAGGGTGGCCGACCCAAGTACAAGCGCTTCTGCGACCCCTCGCGGATCCCCTCGCATCAGCGTGATGGGTGCTGTCGCCATGGCGACGTCCGTACCGGTGCCCATGGCCAGACCGACGTCGGCCTCGGCCAGGGCGGGGGCGTCGTTCAATCCGTCACCTACCATGGCGACACCTCCGCCGGAGGCCTCCTTGAGTGACTTGATGTACTGAGCCTTCTCCCCGGGAAGGACACCGGCACGGAAGCCGTCGAGTCCGAGTTCCTTTGCCACGGCTTCGGCGGTCCTGGAGTTGTCCCCGGTCAATAACTGCGTCTGGAGACCCATGGCCTTGAGGGAAGCAATCGCCTCGCGCGCGGTGGACCTGATCCGATCGGCTACCTCAATGATGCCCAGGGCCTCGCCATCGACGGATGCCCAGAGAGTTGTTCGACCCTTCTGCTCGGCCTCGTCGGCACGGTCGTGCAGGGGGTCGGGAAAGGTGACTTCGCGCTCTTCAAGCCAGCGCCGACTGCCGACGGCGATCGCACGGCCCTGCACCACGCCATGGGCACCCCGCCCCACTTCAGCGTCGAAGTCCCGGACATCGAGCTGCTCCAGCTTCCGCTGCTTCATGGCGGTTACAACAGCCTCGGCGAGCGGGTGCTCGCTGCGGGTTTCCAGATTACCGACCCAGCTCAACAGCTCCTCTTCCGAGAAAGAACCCGCCGGCCGAAGAGCGAACACCTGAGGGCGCCCTTCCGTGAGGGTGCCCGTCTTGTCGAAAACGACGGTTCGAACGCCATCGGCCAGTTCGAGCGCCGCGCTGTCACGGAAGAGGATTCCCCGCTCGGCCCCGCGTCCGCTTCCAACCAGAATCGCGGTTGGCGTAGCCAGCCCAAGCGCGCACGGACAGGCGATGACCAGCACGGCCACCATTCGAACAATCCCGTCCTCCAGAGGTACGCCGATCACCCAGAACCAGACCGCAAAAGTGAGGGCCGCGGCCAGAAGAACGGCCGGCACGAAGACGGCCGAGACCCGGTCCGCCAGGCGTTGGATCGGTGCCCGACTGCCCTGCGCTTCTTCGACCATCCGGACGATCCTGGCCAGTGCGGTCTCCGAGCCTACCCGAGTTGCACGGAGCAGGATGGATCCGGTGCGATTCAGGGTGGCCCCGATCACGGAGTCTCCCACGGTCCTGCGCACCGGCACGCTTTCGCCGGTCAGCATGCTCTCGTCGATTGTGGTCGCGCCATCCACCACGTCACCGTCGGTGGGGATGGTCTCCCCGGGGCGCACCCGCATGACGTTCCCCACCACGATCTCCTTGAGTGGCACGTCACGTTCGACACCGTTGCGGACCCGATGGGCGGTCTGTGGTCGAAGGTCCATCAGTCGTCGAACCGCGTCGCCGGTACGTCCCTTTGCCTCGGCCTCGAGCCACTTCCCAAGTCGGATCAGCGTCAGAATCACGGCCGATGTCTCGAAATAGACGTGCGCTCCACCTGCGGTCCCCTGCGTCATCTGCCACAGGACCCACATGGACCAGGCCCAGGCGGTGGTCGATCCAAGCGCCACCAGAACGTCCATGTTGGCGCTGCCGTTCCGAAGCGACTTCCAGGCGCCCACGTAGAAGCCCCAGCCGACGATCAGTTGGACCGGGGTGGCGAGCCCGGCGAACAGAAAGTTGACCCAGAGCGCATGCGACCATGGCCCCACGACCCCGAAGTCTCTCGCCATGCTCAGGGCGAAGAGCGGTACCGTAAAGAGGAGCCCCAATTGGAAGAGCCTTTTCTGTCCCAGGAGTTCAGCCTGGCGTGCTTCCGTCTCTGCCGACCCGTCTTCGCCCCCGATCACCTCAGGGTCGTGCAGGATGGCGCCGTATCCGGCCCACTCAATCGCCTCGATCACGGCCGTGCGCGTCTGTTCGTCGTCCGGCACCCGGAGCGTGGCCCGCTCGGTCGCCAGGTTCACGATCACGTCCTGAGCTCCGACGACACGCTTCCGCAGGGCGCGCTCCACGGCCGAGGAGCAGTTGGCGCAGGTCATTCCGGTCAGCGCCACCTCCATGCGGGCGAGAGGGGCTTCCGACCCCGGTCCTGCCTCGTGGTCAGGTTCGGAACCGGGCTCGGGGGAGGCGGATAGTTCCGGCGCGGGGGAGGCGGATGGTTCCGACTCGGTGGAGGATGTCGGCGGGGCGGGTGCAGCGGGTCCCGAAGGTGTCACGAGTGTCTCAGGATTGCAGTGGGTAGTTGATTTCGCGCAGGAGTGCTTCGACCTCGGCGAACGGGGTCACGGCCTCGTCCACTTCGAGCCGGACGGTTCCATCTGTCTCGGCTTTGACCTGGCTGACGCCGGAAAGCTCGCCGAGCTCGCGTTCGATAGTGCCGGTGCAGTGGCCACACGAGACGTTGGCCACCTTCAAGGTTCTGCTTGTCATTCTCTTCTCCAGGAAATCAGGGGCTGGCCTTCGAAAAAACGTCGACCAGCTCATGAAGCACGCGTTCGCGTTCGTCGGCATCCTCGCCGCGGATGGCCCGGGTGGCGCAGGAGTGCAAGTGCTGATCGAGCACCATGGTGTTCACCTTCTGCAACGCACGCTGCACGGCGAGGATCTGATTGAGCACGTCCACGCAGTAGCTCTTGTCACGCACCATGCGCTCAATACCCCGCACATGCCCTTCGATGCTTCGCAGCCGGGTGATGACCTTCTGATCCGATTCGCTCAACTGGACCTCCGGTGGGTTTGCTTCGGACATTGCGACCTCTCTCAGAACGCACGATGCAACACTCGTACCGCGAGCTATCCCCCCCCCAGGGGGGGGGATACAAGGAATGATCAAACAATCCCCACGTACCTTCAAGTGATTCCCGTGATTCGTCCTTCCAAAGCCGCAGGGAAGGCAACTCTCAGTTTCCGCCGCCTTCCATTACCAGAGGAAGCTCAGCCCGGTTGGCCCACTCGGTCATGGAGCCATCGTACAGTCGTGCGTCGATCCCCAGAGTGCGGGCCGCGAACACGACCGCGGAGGCCCAGAGGCCGATGTGGCAGATCACCATGAGGCCAGGGTTATTGATGTTCTGCATCAGCCAAGCCGCGTCGACCAGCAACTCCGTCCTCGAATCATTGATCTGAGCCGAAGCCGGAAGGGCCGCGATCGCAGCGAATCCGAGTACTGCCGTAATCTTCTTGATGGTATTCATGCCTGCTCCAGAACGTTGTCGCGATCTTCGGTCAGTTTGCGGCCAGCGATGCCACGACGTCGGCCCGGGCCGCCCGGCGAGCGGGGAGCACACAGGCTACGGCCGAGGCACCTATAAAGAGAACGACGGCTCCGGCCAGCGCCCAGGGATCCGTGGGGGTCACTCCCCACAACAAGCCCTCCAACAGCCACGTAGTTCCGGCGGTAAGCAGCAGTCCGCCGACAAGGCCCGCCGCTACCACGGCCACTCCGTCCTTCAACACCAGCCGCTCGGTTTCGTGACGGGTGGCACCCAACGCGCGTCGGATCCCCATTTCTCTGACGCGAGCCGACGCCGCGAGTGCAGTGACCCCGAATACCCCGGTCAGGGCCAGGCCCGTCGCCACGGCAGCGAAGAGGAAGAGCAGCGCGGCCAGGAAACGCCGAGGCTGCAGGCCGTCGCGCCGGAAGTCCTCAAGCGTCCCTACCCCGGTTACGGCCATGTCCAGCGGATATGCATCGACCAACTCCAGGAACGCCTGCATGACGATGGCGGGGTTCCCGCTCACCCGAGCGATGAACTGATCAGTAAACCAGTCCGTCTGTTCAAGCGGTACAAAGAGAGCGGGAAACGCCGGGTCCAGCGCTCCATTGACCCGGGCGTCCGGGACCACGCCTACGATGCGGTGCGGTTCACCACACTCGCCCCCCGGTGGGCAGTCCCGGACCTGATCTCCGACGCCGGCGACCCCGGACATGTAGCGGTCTCGGAACGTCTCGTTGACCACAACGACGGGCTCGGCGCCTGACGTGTCGGACGCCATCAGCAGACGCCCTTCCACTGCTTCGAGACCCATGACCTCGAAGTAGGACCAGTCCACGGCGCGAGCATCGCCGACTGCCGCGTGCCACCCGCCTGATTCGCTACCCACGGTGAAGGCATCCCGGTGCTCATGCGGGTCAGCCAGCGGCGCCCATGGAACGCGGGCCACAGCCAGGACGGAGGGCCGGGCCTGCAGGCTGTCACGTATCGCCCGCATGACCGAGGCCATCTGGTACTCGTCGTGGGACTGGTCAAGTCCGCCTGTGAGCCTGGCGGTGATCACGTTCTCCGTGGAGAAGCCGACCGGCTCGGAATTGGCCTCCCAGAAACTCCGCATCAGTAGACCTGCGCCAGAAAGCACGCTGAACGCGATCATGACCTGCACGGCTACCAGCCCCTGCTGGAATCGGCGGTTCATCCGACTGGCCGTCATCCGTCCTCTCTGGGCCAGTCCGCCCAACGTGCGATGGGTCACAGTCACGGGTGCGATCCCGAACACCAGCCCGGTCGCTACCGAACAGGTCAACGCGAAGCCGAGCACGACCCCGTCGAGCCGGATCTCCTGGGAACGGGTCGTAAAGCGCTCGGCAAAGGTGGCGAGCAGGTCGCTGCCCACGTAGGCGATGCCGAGCCCGAGCAGCCCACCGAGGGTGGAGAGAAGCACCGACTCGGTCAGAAGCTGACGAGTAAGCCGCCCCTTCCCGGCCCCCATCGCGGACCGAACCGCGAGCGCATCCATCCGCCGCCCGACCCGCGCCAGAGCGAGTCCAGCTGCGTTGGCACAAGCGATGATCAGCAGCAGGGCCGAAATCGCGACCAGTGGCCAGACCACCGGACGCGCCGACCGGACCAGTTCTTCACGCAGCGGCGTGAGCGTGACCTCGCGGCCTCCGGCGATGTCCGCATAGAACTCCGGATGCGCTTCGTGGACCTCGTCGGTGCGCGCGCTCAGTTCGCCCGACGCCTGCGTGAGGCCGACGCCCTCGTCCAGGCGGGCGTAGACGGTCATCATCCGACGGCCGCGACTCTCAATGAATTCGGGGCTGGAGCGCGTGGGGCAGACTGAGATCGGCAGGAAGATGTCGTTGCGATCCGGGAACTGCGGGATCTGCGGCAGTACCCCCACGATCCGGTGCTCTTCACCATTCATGCGGACAGTGTCGCCCACGACATCCGGGTCAGAGTCGAAGCGCTCCTTCCAGTATTCAAAGCTCAAGACCACGACCGGGTGGGCGCCCATGTGATCCTCGGCGGGATCGAACAGGCGGCCCAGCATCGGCTCCATGCCCAGGAAGTCGAAGTAGTTCGACGACACCACGGCGGCCTCGACCAGGTCCGGACCGTCCGGCCCGATCATGGTGAAGGACATGCCATGGTATTCGGCCAGGTCTTCGAATCCGGGCAGACCGCGCAGGTCGCCGATCTCCGCCACGGAGAACGGCTGCTCGTCATCCCCGACATCTCCCGCTTGCCAATCGGGCCGAGTCGCGCTCAATCGCACCAGCTCATTGCCCTGCGCAAAGGGGAGCGGTCGACCGAACACGCCCCAGGCGGCGCTGAACAGAGCGGTGTTGGCGCCGATGCCCAGAGCCAGCGTGATCACGATCGCGATCATGTAGCCAGGGCTCTTCTTCAGACTCCGGGCAGCGTAGGTCGTGTCGAGCACCAGATCGGCGAAAAGGGCGCGCAGGCCACGCGACGGCAGGCGCACGCCTCCTCCTCCGCGGCTCCGGTATCCCCGAGCCGACAGGCGTTCCCGGAGCCCGCTGCCAAGCGTATCGACCAGGGTCCACCCCCAGAACCGCACAAGGGTCGGCAACCCGTCGCCGGATGCCGAGCGGTGGAGATACTCGAACCCGTCGGCGAGCTCCGCTCCATAGCGTTCCCGAAATGCCCGGGGATAGGCCAGCAGAAGGATCCGATAGAGCCGGGGGCCGATCATTCGATCAGCCTTGGGCCACGGCGTCGTTGCGAGCGACGCTCATCAGGACCGCCATCCTCTCCATCTCGGCAGCGACCACCGCTCGACCGAACGCTGTGGCCGAATAGTACTTGCGACGGGCATCGGCGCCCTCGGGGCGATCAACTTCCAGGATCAGGTCATCGTCGACCATGCGGTTGAGCGTCACGTAGAGGGTCCCGGGGAGGATTTCTGCGCGTCCCTCGGACTTGGCGACGATCGTGTCCATGATGCCCAGTCCGTGCAGCCGCTCCGAACCAAGGGCAAGGAGGATGTGCAGGACCGGGGTGCTGAGCGGAAGAAACTTGGATGGCTCGGGCATGGGATTCGTTTGAAGAGACGTCACTCGGCGCGCAGGGCCTGGATCGGATCGACCCGGGTCGCGCGCAGAGCGGGCAGGAAGGCGGCGATCAGCGCCACAAAAGCAAGAACTCCGCCGGCCGCGGCGAAGGAAACCGGATCGATCGGGTCCACCCCGAACAGGAAGCTCGAGAGGAATCGTGAGAGGGCCACTGCACCGATGGCTCCGACCAGCAGCGCGAAGCCGACGAGCTTGACCCCTTCGGTCAGGACCGAGCGCAGCACCATCTCGCGGTCAGCGCCAATGGCCATTCGCAGCCCGAACTCCTTCGTACGCTGACTTACAGAGAAGGCGAGCACGCCCAGCACGCCCACCGCCGCAATGACCAGAGCCAGCAGGGCGAAAGTGCCAAAGAGCGCCGCGTTCAGCCTGGCTGGGGCAACGTCCTCGGCAACAAGATCTTCCACAGTCTGGATCTGATCGACCGGTCGCGTGGGGTCCACGTCCCGGATCGCATCCTTGATCGCCTGGGTCAGCGGAAGTGGATCGCCCGAGGTCGCAACAATGATGGTCTGGCCGAAGCCCGCCTGCATGGCCGGGAGGTAGAGCGTCGGGGTGGCATCCTCGCTCAGACCGAACTGCCGCGAGTCTTCCACCACGCCGACCACGCGAACCCAGGGGCTCCAGTTGGCTCCATCGAAGGAGGTCGAAATCCGCTCACCGATGGGGTCATCGTTGCCGAAGTAGGAGCGAGCCAGACCTTCGCTGATCACAACCACCGGCTCGGTGTCGGCCATGTCCATGTGTGTAAATGTCCGGCCCGCCAGGATCTGAATGTTGAGCGCGTCGAAGTACCCGACCGAGACGTTGTTGTTGGCCGCAGTGATCGTCCGCTCAGCCCCCTCCTCGCCGCCCTCGACTCTGAAATTCCAGGCCATTCTCATGGCGCCGGTCATCGGGGCAAATCCTGCCACGCCGACTGCACGAACTCCGGGAAAGCCCATGACCCGCTCTTCGACCTGCATGAACAGGTCCTGGCTGGACACGGCCGGTGAGGCGTTCGCGAAGGACTGGAAGGCCTGCATGGTCAGCACGTTTTCAGTCTCAAAACCGGGATCCATCGACTGGATGGCCAGAAGCGAACGGACCAGCAGGCCAGCCCCCGCGAGCAGGGTGAACGAAAGCGCCAACTGCGCAACGATCAGCGAGGACTGAACCCGCTTGCGAGCGCGAGATCCGGTTGTGCGACCTGCGGCGGCGGCCATGCTGCCGGTCCCCGGAGCGATGGGCATTCCCGGAAGGTAGGCCAGTCCTACCGCCACCCCGACACTGATGAGCAGTGTGACCGCAAATACAGTGGCGTCCACGCCGACTTCCTCAGCTCGAACCGTAAAGCGAGAGGCGTAGGCGGCCAGCAGTCCACGACTCATCCAGGCCAGGCCCAGCCCCAGCACCGCCCCACCCAGCGAGAGCAGAATGTTTTCCGTCGCGAGCAGACGTCGCAGCTCCGGGGCGGTTGCGCCGAGCGCGCCGCGGGTCGTGAGCTCCCCCTCTCTGCGAACCAGTCGGGTCAGCGTGAGGTTGGCAAGGTTGGCGCATGCGAGCAAAAGCACGGCCGCCACAGTTCCCATCAACAGCAGGAAGATGGGCCGGGCGTTTTCGGTCAGTGCGTCCTGCCAGCGGTCGACCGTGACCGTGTAGCCCAGCTGTTCCGTGTAGGCGTCCGGGTATTCCTGATGCAGCTGACTACTGATGGCCAGAGCCTCGGCGCGCGCCGCCTCAACCGACGTACCCGGAGCCAGCCGGGCGAAGACATCGGTCATCCGGTGAGTGCGTGCGTCCTGCATGCTCGCGCCCAGGTAGTGATCGTTGGTGGCGTAGTTGACGAAAAAGTCCTGCTGGCGCGATCCGGTGTAGTGCGTGCCCGGCTTAAGCACCCCGATTACGCGGGTCGTCTTGCCGTTCAGCTCAACGATCCGGCCGAGCACGTCAGGATCTGACCCCATCACTCGGGACCAGTAGCTGTCCGTTAGAACCATCACCGGCTCGGCGCCGTCGGCATCGTCCTCGGGAAGTGTGGTACGGCCGATTGCGGCCTTGAGGCCCAGGACCTCGAAATAGTTGTTGGTGATCAGGCCACCGATGGCGCGATGAGGCTCGCCGCCATCAGCAGGCACTACCGAGAAGGTCCAGTCGCCGAACTCGACAACTTCGTCGATGGTGCTCATGCCGTTCCGGTAGTCCGCGACTTCGTGGAACGAGAACAGCGAATTGGCGACGCCCGCCCGTTCGGCTGGCTGCTGCAGGTAGACGATGCGATCCGCGTTGTCAAAAGGAAGCGGCTTGAGCAGTACCGCATTGACCACGCTGAACACCGCCGAATTGACACCGATGGCCAGGCCAAGGGTCGTCACAAAGGCCAATGCGTAGCCCTTGCTGCGGGCCAGGCTCTTCCACGCGGTTCCCACTCGTTCGATCCCGTTCATCATCCCTTCCCCAGTTAGTCCATCAGCATCACGACCTGAATATCATTGTAGATATCTTGCGACACAAGGCTTTTAACTGACCGCGGCCAGAACGGGATAAAGCGCGGTCCCGGTCCAGTCCAGATAGACCTGACCTCCTTCTTCGAGCCGAGTAAACTCCTCACGGCGGAGTGCCGCAAAGAACTCCCGGTCCTTCTCAAGCACCTCCTGGGCCTTGGCGGACCCATCTATCTCTGAGATCACACTCACCATCCACACCCCGCGGTTCGGGCACTCCGAAGCAGCACCTCAAGGATTCGGAGCCAGCCGTTGTTGACCCCGCGTCGGATTGCCTCCGAAGTACCACGATTGCTCGGCAATCTCGTTGAAGGCCAGCCTCGATGACCTCGCTATGATGCGCGTGGTCCACGCACCGTCCTCTATCCGTGCGATGCGAACCAGACCACCCGGCTCGTCGGTCTGATGGCGAAGCGCCCAGGCATCAGCTATATTTGAACCATCCGCGTAGCGACGCCGACCGTCTCGATACGCCGACCGTCTCGATCAAAGTTCGGGTCATCGAGGCCTATTCCGTTAAACCGATGGACGCCGGTACCCTTCTCGACGCGGCGAAGATTTCGGCCAAGCACATCGCCGCCGCCGTAGAAAAGCTCGCCTGTGCCCCGCGCTGCGAACGGGATACCGCGCAGGCACAGAGGGGGGAGAACTGAATGCAAATCGGAATGGTCGGACTCGGGCGCATGGGCGCCAACATGGTGCGCCGACTGATGAGCGGCGGCCACGAGTGTGTTGTTTACGATCTCTCGGAGGCTGCGGTTAGCGCTCTCGCCGGCGAAGGTGCCGTCGGTGCGAAATCCCCTGAGGAGTTCGTCGAGGGCCTCGGGCAGCCGCGTGTCGTGTGGCTCATGGTGCCGGCAGCGGTCGTCGACGCCACGCTCAATACCCTGGTCCCGCTGCTCGCCCAGGACGACATCATCATCGACGGAGGCAATTCCCATTATCGGGACGACATCGACCGCGCCAAGCGACTCGCCACTGACGGCCTCCATTACGTCGATTGCGGCACCAGCGGGGGCGTGTTGGGGCTCGAACGCGGGTACTGTCTCATGATCGGTGGCGAACCCGAGGTCGTTGACCACCTCGATCCGCTCTTCGCGACCCTCGCTCCGGGGCCCGGAGCGCTTCCGGCGACTCCAGGGATCGAGAAGCGGGCCGGTACCGCCGGACAAGGCTATCTGCACTGCGGGCCGAACGGTGCCGGTCACTTTGTGAAGATGGTGCACAACGGAATCGAGTACGGCATCATGGCCGCGTACGCCGAGGGATTCAACATCCTGCGCCATGCCGACGTGGGGACGCGGGATCATGCGGCGGACGCGGAAACCACGCCGCTCCGGAGCCCCGAGTACTATCCGTTCGATCTCAACCTGCCCGACATCGCCGAAGTGTGGCGCCGGGGTAGTGTGATCGCATCGTGGCTGCTGGATTTGACTGCGGCTGTTCTGGTCAAGGATCCGACGCTCTCGAAGTTCGAGGGCCGCGTATCCGATTCCGGCGAGGGGCGGTGGACGATCCAGGCGGCCATCGACGAAGCCGTGCCTGTGCCGGTGCTCAGCGCGGCCCTCTACTCGCGTTTCAGCTCGCGAGGCGAGGCAGAGTTTGCCGACAAGCTGTTGTCAGCGATGCGATTCGAGTTCGGTGGGCACGTCGAGCAGGAATCATGACCCCCACCCGCTCTGACGCGCTGGTCTTCTTCGGAGCCACCGGCGACCTGGCATACAAGAAAATCTTTCCTGCCCTGCACACGATGGTCCGGCGTGGACATCTGGACATCCCCGTGATCGGCGTCGCGCGGTCGGGATGGACGCTGGAACAGCTCCGGGCCCGTGCCCGTGACAGCGTCGAGGAGCACGGCGGCGGCATTGACGAGGCGGCCTTCGCGAAGCTTTCGACGCAGCTGGGCCTGGTCGGAGGCGACTACCAGGATGCGGCCACGTTCGACGCGCTGCGCGAGGAGCTCGGCGACGCGAAGCGCCCGGTCCACTACCTCGCCATTCCCCCCAGCCTGTTTGCCACCGTGGTGCAGGGACTCCACCAGTCGGGTTGCGCGCGCGATGCCCGGGTCATCCTCGAGAAACCCTTCGGTCGTGATCTTCCGTCGGCGCAGGCCTTGAACAAGACCCTGCATACCGTCTTCGACGAAACGTCGATCTTCCGGATCGACCACTACCTCGGCAAGGAGGCGGTGCAGAACCTGCTCGTGTTCCGCTTTGCCAACACCTTTCTCGAGCCGATCTGGAACCGCCACTACGTCGAGAGCGTGCAGATCACCATGGCCGAGAGCTTCGGCGTGCAGGGGCGCGGCGACTTTTACGAGCAGGTAGGCGCCATCCGCGACGTGATCCAGAACCATATGCTTCAGGTGGTGAGTTTCCTCGCCATGGAGCCGCCGGCGGAGACGCATGGAGAGGCCATGCGGGACGAGCAGGTGAAGGTGTTCCGGATGATCCGCCCCTTGAGCCAGGACGACTTGGTCCGGGGGCAGTTCCGTGGGTACCGGCAAGAGGCGGGCGTGGCGGCAGACTCGCGGGTCGAGACCTTCGCCGCAGTGCGGCTCGCCATCGACTCCTGGCGCTGGGAGGGTGTGCCCTTCTTCATCCGGGCCGGCAAGTGCCTGGCCACGACGAGTACCGAGGTGCTGGTCAAGCTTCGGCGGCCGCCACTCAGCAAGCTGTGCCTGGACGAGACGAACTATGTGCGCTTTCGGCTCAGCCCGGAGGTGACGATCGCGATCGGTGCGCGCGTCAAGCAGCCCGGCGAGCAGATGTTGACCGAGCCGACCGAACTCAAGGTGGTCAACCATCCGGACGGAGACGAGATGGGAGCGTACGAGCGCCTGCTCGGCGACGCCCTGGCGGGCGACGCGACCCTCTTCGCACGTCAGGATGCGGTGGAGGCGGCATGGGAGATCGTGCAGCCGATCCTCGATACCTCCATCCGAGTGCACGAATACGACCCGGGGACCTGGGGCCCGCCCGAGGCGGCACAGCTCGCGGAACACGCCGGTGGCTGGCACTGCCCGGAGTGCGCGGAGCCCACGCAGTGACGGGCAAAGACCCGGTGGCGGCCGCCCCCCCGGCCGAAGAGACTGCCGCCTTCGAGAATCCGCGCACCTATATCGAGGTGTTGCCCACGCCTGACGCTCTCATGCACGCCGCAGCCGAACAGTGGGTCTCCGCCGCCGCTCAGGCGATTGAAGCATCCGGTCGCTACGCGGTGGCGCTGGCGGGCGGCACCACCCCTCAGAGCCTGTATTCGCTCCTCGCAACCGACCCGTACGCCTCCGCAGTGGACTGGTCCCGAGTCCA
>JBDNHE010000022.1:0-6487 GCA_041688945.1 Gemmatimonadota bacterium
CCGATGGGTTTCTTAAAGCGGTTCGGACTTCTGTTCAGCTCCCCGTCGGCGCTGGGGGATGAGCTTGTCGAGCGCCCGGCGTGGCTTGCTCCGCTCCTGCTGGGGCTCGTGCTCACTCTGATCGGAACGGCAGTGATTCCGGCGCAGGTGTTTGTAGATGCCAACAGAGCCGCCGCGGCCAGTGCGGGCGGCTCGGGTGTAGAGATGCCCGCCTTCATGACCTCGGGATCGTTCTTCAAGTACGCGGCGCTCGGCGGGATCTCGATCTTCTGGTTCGTGATCAACCTGGTTACGGCCGGCCTGATGGCACTCGTGTTCGCCTTCATTCTTGGTGACGAGGGGAAATTCAGGCAGTACCTGGCGGCGACTGCGTGGGCGTTTGTGATCGCCGGGCTCGCGGCTCTTCTGCTCTCCCCACTGCGGGTGATGACGCGGGATCCTCAACTCACCCTGAGTATGGGGACGTTTCTGGAGCTGTTCATGGACGGCGGCTACCCGCTGAAATTGTCGAAGATGCTCGACTTCTTCGGGATCTGGTCATGGGTCGTGCTCGGGGCGCTGGCCAGTCGATTTGACCGCAAGCGGTCTGTCGGGTCTGGCATTGCCGTGGTCGTGATCATGATGGTCAGCATCACCGCCATCATCGCGGTCTTCATTCCGGACACCTGATTGGCTGCCGATGGACACTAGGACCCCCGCATGCGTCGTTCCGCTCTCCTTGCACTGTGCTTCGCTGCCGCGGCCTTCCATCTGTACTCGGCCGGCATAGCGCCCTTCACAGCCCTTATTCAGCGCCCGGTTCATCTGGCGCTCATGGGTTTGATTGCACTTTTGATCGGGGGGCTGCGCAGCGGCCTCGCCTCGGGGGATTCATCGGGATCTTCCGATTCCGAGCGCGCGATCGGAGCGGAAACCGATTCCGTTGAGGGCACGCCTGGTGTAGGCAGATCCCGCCTGAACACCGCCTTGGATCTGCTTCTGGGCCTGATCTTGGTCGTGTCGGCCCTCTGGCTTATCACGCAACACACCTCACTGGTCGCACGTTCTGGCGCCCCGCTGGCAATCGATCTGGTTCTGGGCGGCCTGACCGTCCTGGCCGTCCTGGAGTTGGCCAGACGGACCACCGGATGGGGAATCGTGGCGGTGGCGGTCATGGCGCTGGCCTACGCCGTTGCGGGGCCGCAGCTCCCCAGATTTCTGGCCCACCGCGGTTACGGCGCGACCCGTCTGATCGAACATCTCTATCTGTCGACCGAGGGAATCTGGGGCATGCCTCTGGGTGTCAGTGCCGACTTCGTCTTTCTCTTCGTTCTGTTCGGTGCAGTGCTGGAGGCCTCGGGCGGCGGGGCGCTGCTGATTGCCCTGGCAGATCGGGTGGCGGGACGGACCCGGGGCGGACCCGCAAAGACGGCGGTCGTGGCGAGTGCGCTGATGGGATCACTCTCGGGCAGTGCCGTGGCGAACGTGGTCACGACGGGCAGCTTTACGATCCCCATGATGAAGAAGACGGGATTCAAGCCGCACTTCGCCGGAGCTATCGAGGCGGCGGCCAGCACAGGGGGACAGTTGATGCCGCCGGTGATGGGTGCGGGTGCCTTCATTCTGGCCACCTGGACCAATATCCCCTACGTGCGGGTGGCGGCAGCGGCCACGATCCCCGCCCTCCTCTTCTATGTAGCACTCCTGGCAGCGATTCACTTTCGGGCGGGTCGCATGGGCATCGGCGCCGGGGATGGCGCCGGGCAGCGTCTCAATCTGCGGACACGGGTCCATCTGCTTCTGCCTCTCTTTGTCGTGGTCGGTTTTCTGGCCACTGGCCGCTCCCCGATGCGCGCCGCCTTCTGGGGCGTGGTGTCAGCGTTTGTCGTGGCCTTCGCCGCACCGGCAACCCGAATCACCCGCGAACGTTTCGAACACATCCTGACGGCCACGGGGCGGGGGGCCGTGCAGGTGGCGGCAGCATGTGCGGCCGCCGGGGTGGTTGTGGGCGTCGCCTCGCTCACGGGCATCGGCCTCCGCATGTCGGAGCTGATCATCACGCTGTCGGGCGGCAGGCTTCCGATCGCGCTGATACTCACTGCCCTGGGCTCGATCGTTCTGGGGATGGGGCTACCGACCACAGCCGCCTACGTGGTGTTGGCCGCGCTCGGAGCGCCGGCCCTGGTCGAGCTGGGTGTTCCACTCCTGGGGGCTCACCTCTTCATCTTCTACTTCGGCTGCCTGTCGAATGTGACGCCCCCGGTCTCGCTTGCCGCGTTTGCCGCCGCCGGAGTGGCCGGCGCCCCACCCATGAAGACGGCGCTGACCGCCGCGGGGCTCGCCTCGGCCGGCTTTCTGGTCCCCTTCGGCTTCATCTATGCCCCGGGGTTGCTCCTTGAAGGCTCCGCAGGTGACATCGTCCTGGCGGTTGGCTCCGCCTTGCTCGGCGTGACCTGCCTGGCCGGCGCTGTCGCCGGCTACATCCGTCGGCCCCTGCACAGCATTGAGCGCATCCTGTTGCTGGCCGCCGCTATCGCGCTGGTTAGCCCCGGGCTCCTGAGCGATTCCCTGGGGGTTGCGGCGCTGCTTCTCACCGCGCGGCATCCGCGGAATCGTCTTGGTCAGGGGTCGGCCGCGGCCTAACTTAAAGGGCTGTATCTCTTCGCATCTCAGCCCGAGACCGCTGTGCTTTTCAGACGTGCCCTTCTTATAACTGCCTGTGCCCTGACCGCCACCTCGTGTGAGGCGGGTCCGGGCCAGGTCGCCTTCCTGTCGATCGGGACTGGCGGAACCGGCGGCGTCTACTATCCGCTGGGCGGTGGTCTTGCCAATGCGTTGTCCGCCGGAGATTCGACTCGACGCTATACGGCGGAGGTCACAGGCGGGTCGGTAGAGAATGTGAATCGCGTCGTGGCCGGACAGATCGATATGGGCTTCTCGCTGGCCGTAGCCGCTTGGGAAGAGCTTGAGCGCGATCCGAATTCGCCTCTCCGGATCGCGGCCCCGTTGTACCCCAATCTTCTGCACGTACTGGTCCGTGAATCTGAGGGGATCGAGTCGATTGCGGACCTGGCCGGGCTTCGGGTTTCGGTAGGGTCAGCGGGCTCCGGCACGGAGCGCATCTCGGAACAGGTGCTCGCTGCGTGGGGGCTGACCTACGAAGAGGTCAACGTCCAATTCCTCTCGTTTGGAGAGTCGGCTTCGGCACTCCGCGATGGCGCCTTGGACGCGGCCATCATTTCGGTGGGGTATCCGGCTTCGGCCGTCCTCGACGCCACCAGTGCAGGGGGCATCCAAATCCTTCCGATCGACGAAGCAGGAATCGCGCGGGTCATTGCGGCGCATCCCTATTACTCCCGAGGGGTCATCCCAACCGGTGTCTATCCGGGCGTCGATGCTGAAGTCCCAACTCTGGCCATGATGAACTGGGTTGTGGTCAACGTGTCGGAGGATGAGTCGGTAGTCCTTCAACTTTTGAACATTCTTGGCGATCCCGGTGTCTCTTTCGCACGGGTTCATCCAATGGCCCGCCAGATCGATATCGAAGCGCTGAACAGAGCTCCCATCCCACTTCATGGGGCTGCGGAAGCCTGGCTGCGCGAGAGAGAATAGATAAATCCAATGACGAAACACCCCTTTATCGGTGGCCTGGCGCTGCTGGCTCTTCTGAGTCCGCCTGCCGCCGTTTCGACGCAGGAATCCAACAGCAACCACGTCGGACCCGTCGAGGTCTCCCTTCGTCCGGGCCCCATTGCCGCGCAGCGCAGCACCGCAGTCGACATTCAGATCGACGGGCGTCTCGACGACGCAGACTGGGCGACTGTGACCCCGATCCGTGGATTTGTGCAGGGCGAGCCCGTTGAAGGCGCCGACGCAGAACACGATACCGAGGTCCGGATCCTCTTTACCGATGAGGCAATTCTGATCGCCGCGCGCATGTGGGATACCGACCCCGGTAGCATCGCGGCCCAGTTGGTACGTCGTGATGGCGAGGGGTCGGCTGACTGGTTTCGCGTTGGCCTCGATACCAATCTGGATCGTCGCACCGGATACGTCTTTCAGGTCAGTGCCGCAGGTGTGCAGCGGGACATGTACCTCTTTGACGACGACAAGAACGACGACGCGTGGGACGCGGTCTGGGAATCCGCAATCGGGAAGGATGACCGCGGTTGGACCGTCGAGATTCGGGTCCCTCTTTCCCAGATCCGATACGATGCCTCGCCCGAGCCGCAGGCATGGGGTGTGAACTTCGCGCGCCGCCGCGTGGCGAGCGCCGAGACGACCTACTACGCGCTTCAGTCGCGCACGCGGCGGGGCGTTGTGAGTCAGTTCGGCCAGATCGATGAAGTGCTGATCCCGAATTCTGTCCGGCGCATCGAGGCGCGTCCGTACTTCCTGTCCGGAGTACACAGTGGACCCACTGAGGCCGGCAATCCGTTCTTTGACGGTACCGACGGCAGCGCCCGGATGGGCACCGATCTGCGAGTCGGCCTGGGGAGTGCCTTCACGGTCGACGCCACGATCAACCCTGACTTTGGTCAGGTCGAATCTGATCCTGCGCAGATCAACCTGGGTGCGTTCGAGACCTTTCAGCAGGAGCGGCGCCCCTTCTTTGTGGAGGACGCCAACCTTCTGAACTTCAGTCTCTCTGGAATGAGGAACTCGCTGTTCTATTCCCGTCGGATCGGGCGCAGTCCATCGGGCGGTTCACTGGCGGGATCGGACTTTTCCGATCGTCCGGACGCGGCGACGATTCTCGGCGCGGCAAAGGTCACGGGTCGCACCACCGGAGGCCTCTCGGTCGGCGGGCTGTTTGCCATGACGCAGGATGAGACCGCACGGGCCTACTTCTCAGGCGAAGACCGCTACGAGAACTACATGGTCGAACCGAGTGCCCAATACGGGGTTGTGCGGTTGCAGCAGGACTTCAATGGCGGTGCTTCTCAGGTCAACGGAATCGTTACCGGAATGCGCCGCGGTCTGCCGTCGCGAGGCGAGTTCGACTTCCTCAACTCCTCGGCCTTCTCGGCCGGCCTGGACTTTGAACACCAGTGGGGCAACCGGACTTGGGGCCTCAGCGGAACCGTGGCCGGATCGTACATCCGAGGTGATTCACTCGCGATGATAGGGATTCAGCGTTCGAGCAGTCACTACTTCCAGCGCCCCGATGCGGTGAACGAGACGGTTGATTCAACTGCCACGTCGATGATGGGCAGCGAGATGCGGCTGAATTTCAACCGGCTGCGCGGCGACAACTGGACTTACGGTGCTTGGCTGGGCGTCGTGACCCCCGGGTTCGAGATCAACGACCTCGGCTTTTCGTCCAATCGCGAGAAGCTCGATGCGGGTTTCCGTCTGAACTACCGCGAGATCACACCCAACAGTGTATTTCGGAACTACAACCTGACGTTCTTCACCTTCCACAACTGGAGTCAGGAGGCGCTGAATGACGCGTTCTCGATTGACTCCTGGCAGGATGCCCACACCACGGCCAGCTACAGCATGATCCTGCGTGGGGAGCTTCTGAACTACTGGGGAGCGAACATCGATCTTGGGTATTCGCCCAACACCATGTCCTACACGGCGACGCGTGGTGGGCCGGTTATGGTCGATCCAGGCTCGTACCGGACCGGGATCCGCTTCAACTCTGATCGCCGGAAAGCGGTAAACGTAAACGGCAACATCAAGGTCAGTCGTGGGATCGACGGCTCGGGCAGCCAGTTCACCCTGGGAGGGGGCATTGAGTTCAGGCCTTCCCCCGGTCTTGAGCTGTCGCTGGACCCAAGCTGGTCCACGCAGTCCGACGCAGGTCAGTTTGTGACCTCAACCAGCACGCAGAGCTACGACCCGACTTTTGGACGGCGCTACATCTTCGCGGAGCTGGAACGCACTACGCTGTCGATGCAGACTCGGTTGAACCTGACCATGTCGCCGACCCTGACGTTCCAGCTCTACGCGCAGCCGTTTGTCTCAAGTGGCGACTACCTGAACTATCGCCAGCTGTCAGAGGCCCGCACCTACGACTTCGTCGACTGGCAGAAGGGTGTCTCGGCTGACGGACCGAATGGGACGGTACGCTGCGTCTCGGGTCAGATCTGCCAGACTCCAGACGGCAAGCAGAATGTCGACTTCGACGGCAACGGCATCGCCGACTACAGCTTTTCGGATCGCGACTTCAACGTTCGCTCGCTCCTTGGCAACGCGGTCCTTAGATGGGAGTATCGCCCGGGCTCCACGATCTTTCTGGTCTGGCAGCGCCAGCAGGCAGCCAGTTCGAGCGTCGGCAACTTCGATCTCGGTCGCGATCTGGACGCACTCTTCAGTGCTCCCGCCGACAACGTCTTCATGATCAAGGTGAACCTCTGGCTGGGTCTGTAGACCGACACGAACTCAGGACAGAGAATGTGTTTCGATGCCTTCCCTGGAAGGCTGTTGAAGAAGTGGGGCGAGCCGCGTTACGAGCGCCATGGGGCCAGATTGGAGGCGGATCGCCGAAGGCATAGCCGTC
>JBDNHE010000023.1:0-7907 GCA_041688945.1 Gemmatimonadota bacterium
AGGGCGAAGGGGGGTTCGGTGGTCCATACTGCGTCTCTCCTCCTCACCGTAGCTTTCGCTACGCCTCGTCGTCGTTCCTTCCCTGAACACACCGAAGACCCCTTCGCGCGGCCGCACCCCACTTCTTCAACAGGCTTCTAGACCCGAGCCGGGGTCAATCGTTCTGGGGAACCCCGCCTCTCCTGCCAACGACCAACCGGATCGCCGATCCGCGCTCCACTTCGATGCCTTCAGCGGGGTTCTGTCCGACCACTCGGCCTTGGTCCCGTCCGAATCGGAACGTCTCCTCGACCTCGCCGACGGTGAGCCCCAGTGCTTTGAGACTGTCGGTGGCGACGTCCTGGGTCATGCCCAGGAGTGATGGCATCAGAACCAGGCGTGGACCCACAGAAACGGTGAGTGCCACCGTGCCAGGTAGCGTCAGCTGAGTTCCCTGAGCGGGCAGGACTTCGATGATGCGACCGCGTGGCAGCGGGCTTTCGACGGAGTCGAGTTCCACCTCAAATCCCGCGGCCTCCAGGAGGGCGGCCGCGCGGTCCCCTCTCAGGCGGACAACCTCGGGAACCTGTCGTCGCTCCGGGCCCAGGCTCACGGTCAGAAACACACTGTCGCCGGGGATGGCCAGCTGTCCGCCCAGCGGGGCCTGCCCCAGGACCGTCCCGGAATCGACACGCGGATGGTGAATGCGCTGCACACGGCCTGGAGCCAGTCCGGCGTCCGATACGGCGGTCTGTGCGGCGCCCTCAGTCAGTCCAGCCAGTCGCGGAACGTCACGCAGGTCTTCGGGGGCCGACGGGGCTGGGAAGATGACCTGCGTGGCAAAGAGGTAACCCAGGAGTCCACCGAAAACGGCCACGGCGGCTGCCCGCGCAAAGATTCCAGTGGGCAGCTTGAATCCGGCGGCGGCGGTCTTCGGGCGACGGGCTCCTCCCCCACTCTTCTGCTTGCGCGCGGCCGGCTTCTTTGAGCGGCGGCGACGTATCGAATTTCCCAGGCGCATTGCGTTTCCGTATCCCGCGTCAGCTCTTGCGGCGCATTCGCGCGGCAAAGGCACCGTCGCCGCTATCTCGCTGCGGCAGCACCTCGAGCATCCCTTCATTGTCCATCGGCAAAGCCGGATCGTCCGGTGGATCCATCACGAAACCGGTATGCGTGGCAAGGAATTCCCTCACCTGATCCCGGTTCTCTTCTGGCTCCAGCGTGCAGGTAGAATACACCAGCAATCCCCCGACAGGTACAGACCGTGAAGCATGGTGCAGGATCCGTGCCTGCACCGCAGCCAATTCGACCGGTGCGGTGCTTTCCAGGCGCCAGCGCGCGTCGGGATGGCGTCGCAACGTCCCCGTACCTGTGCACGGGGCATCGATCAGCGTCAAATCGGCGGTGATCACCGGAACCCCTTCCGCCCGGGCCTGGACCACGCCGATGGGAAGCCCGCTTCGGCGAACGTTCTCCTGAACGATAGCCAGGCGACCCGCCGCCGGATCCGCCGCCAGCACGTAGCGGGCAGTTCGGGCTAGCGACAGGCTCTTTCCGCCCGGAGCGGCGCACAGATCAGCCACCAGTCCCCCTGCAGGGGGCGCAGCGTAGCGACAGACCAGCGCCGCGGCGGGGTCCTGGATGAATCCGGGGACGGCCGCCAATGCGGTGGTCGGATCGGCCTGTGGCAGCCGAAGCGTTCCCGACAGGGAATCGGGCTCGGACTCGATGCCGGCCTCGTCCAGTTCGGCCCAGGCAGCGCCGACATCGCCGCTCAGGGGCACAAGGTGGGTGGCAGGAATCGTGTTGTTCGCCTCCACCAGGGCGCTGACCTGCTTGAAGTCCCACCGTTGCAGCCAACGGTCGATCAGCCAGCGTGGATGCGATCCGGCACTGACCAGCCAGCCTGCCGGATCGGTGGCCGGATCTGGAAAGCGGTCATCGGCTTCTCCTGCCTCGCCGGCGCGGCGCAAAACGGCGTTGATCATGCCGCGAGCCCGCTCATGGCCGGCGCCCACCGACATCTCAACCGTCTGAGAGACCGCGGCGTAGTCGGGCACGCGATCCATTCTCAGCAGCTGGTAAACCCCGATCCTCAGGAGAATCCGAAGCTGCCATTCCAGGGAATCGGCGCCCTGATGGAGCCAGGGATTGATCAGGTGATCCAGTCGCCCCTGAAGCCGCGACACGCCATAGGACAGTTCATGCGCAAAGCCCCGCTCCAGTGGCGAGAGGTCGCGCACGGCACGATCAAAGGCCCGGTCGAGTCGCTGGCCCCGTTCGGCCCGGCTCAGGATGTCGAATGCTGCGATCCGTCCGGCCGATATCGGCCCGCTCAGTCCAACATCCCCTGCGTGGGGGATGAGGGCACGGCGATCTCACATGAGGGCATCCGACCGGCCAGATAGGCCTGTCGTCCAGCCCGGACGCCCAGCTTCATGGCTTCGGCCATGCGGACCGGCGAGTCGGCGGCAGCGATGGCGGTGTTCATGAGCACCCCATCGACGCCCTGCTCCATGGTGATGCAGGCGTCTGAAGCAGTACCCACCCCGGCGTCGACGATCACGGGGCAATTCAGGCGCCGCTTGATCTCGCGAATGAAGTAGGGATTTACGACGCCAAGGCCGGATCCGATGGGCGAGGCAAGAGGCATCACGGCAACACAACCCAGATCCTCAAGCCGCAGCGCGGTGATCAGGTCGTCGTTGGTGTAAGCCATGATCTTGAAGCCCTCCGCGATCAGGACTGCGGCCGCTTCGAGCGTCGCCGCCACATCGGGAAGCAGCGTGGTCTCGTCCCCGATGACTTCCAGCTTGAGGAAGTCGCTGAAGCCTGCCGCGCGGCCCAGTCGGGCGTAGCGGATGGCGTCTTCTGCGGTGTAGCACCCGGCGGTGTTGGGCAGCATGAAGAACTCATTGGCATCCAGATGGTGCAGAACGCCCTCTTCCTTGCTGCGGTCCAGATCGACGCGGCGCACCGCCACGGTGACCATGTCCGAGCCCGAGGCCCGGATGGAGTCCACCATCTCGGTGTTGTTGCGGTACTTGCCGGTGCCAACGATCAGGCGGGACGCAAAGGTGCGGCCGCCAATGACGAAGGGCGCGTCGGAGAGGGGATCGGAATGGGAGGCGTTCACGGTTTCAGCAGTTGCGTCGGAGGGTGCGTCTGAGGCTGCGTCGGGGATTGCTCGGGGATTGCTCGGGGGGGGTGCTTTCGATCGATGTCATGACGGCGGTCAGCCACCGCCAACGAAGTGGACCAGCTCAAGGACGTCGCCCTCGCTGACCTCGACTTCGGCGTAGGCATCCCGCTTGAGGATGTCCCGGTTCTTTTCGACCACGATCATGTCGGGCTTCAGATCGAGGGACTCCAGAAGCGCGCGCACCGAGAGGCCCGCAGGCACCTGGCGATCGTCTCCGTTCAGGCGAACGAGAATCGTGTTGCTCATGATCCGGATTCCGGGTCAAACAGGTTCAGTTCCAGCGCCTCAAGGTAGCGAAACGCGGCTTCGGATGGAGACGCTGCGGACCAGATGCCGCTCAGAACGGCAACACCGGTGGCGCCAGCGGCGATCGCGCTGGAGACCCGTTGGGGAGTCACCCCGCCAATGGCCATGAGGGGCGGGCAGGTCAGGCCGTCCAACGCCTCAGACACGTGTCTCAACCGCTCCGTCCCGGCGGCCGGTCGATCCGGGTGGCTGTGGGTCTCCCAGATGTTGCCGACAATCAGGAAATCGGCCGAAGCCGCGGACAGGGCCTCATCGCCTCCATGGACTGAAGCGCCAATGAGTCCGGTCGGCCCGAGCATGCGACGGGCAGATGCAACCGGGAGGCTACCCTGGCGCAGTTGTACACCGTGTGCGCCTGCCGTGAGCGCCACATCGACCCGGTCGTTGATCAGCAGCGATGCGCCGACCCCTTCAGCCAGCGGAACCAGTGCGACCGCCAGATCGTGCAGGAGTCGTCCGTGAACGGTTCCACGCAGATGAAGGGCGATCGGACGAGCCGCGCTGCCGGCCGCCAGCAGGCCGCCGGCGAGGTCGAGAAAGTCGGGGCGCTCCAGCGCCTCGGTGTCGGTGACGACGTGCAGGCGCGGAATCCTCCGCTCTGCCGTCATTCGAACCGTTCTCCCTCTCTGGCACCCTTGCCCCGGAGCCAGGCCGCGGCGTCCATCCGGCGCTTGCCCGGTGGCTGAGCCTCGCAAAACCCGAGCGGTCCGTCGGCCGTGGCGATCACCAGTGGCGGCATGCGATCCGGGTCGGCGCTAAGGACAGTTCCGGGCTGGGCTTCGGGTGGAGCGACCGGGCCGCCATCAAAGCGGGGATCATCCTGGAGCATGGGGCCGAACAGCTTGACCGGCTGCCCCTTCCACTCCATCCAGGCGCCCGGAATGTCGTCCATGCCCCGTACATGGTCTGAAACGGCTTTGGCGGTCAGCGACCAGTCGATTCGGGCGATCGCGCGGGAGACCTTGGGCGCAAAGGTGGCGAGATCATGATCCTGCTCCTGAACCTCGGGGCCTTCGAACTCGATAAAGGCCAGCGCCTCGACCATCGCCTGGGCTCCGATTTCGGAAAGCCGCATCGACAGCTCAGAACTTGACTCGTCGGGCTCAATGGAGACGGCGACCTGATGAATCATCGGCCCGGCGTCCATTCCCCGTGCCATGCGCATTATGGTGACGCCGGTTTCCTCGAGCCCGCGCGCGATCGCCCAGTGGATCGGAGCGGCCCCGCGCAATTCAGGAAGCAGTGAGGCGTGAACGTTCCACGATCCGAGTGGTGGCAGCTCAAGAACGTCCTCCCTCAGGATGTGACCGTACGCCACGACCACCGAGATCTCGGCATCCAGAGCACGAAGCTGTTCAATGAATTCCTCGCCCCTGGGCAGCTCGGGCTGCAGGACGGGAATCCCCTCCTCCAGAGCGACTTCCTTGACCGGCGAGGCGGTCAGCGTGCGTCCGCGCCCCGCGGGTCGGTCCGGCTGGGTGACAACGCCCACCACCTGGTGCCCTTCCTCGGAGAGCGCGAGGAGAGTGGGGACAGCGAAGTGAGGCGTGCCCCAGAAAAGAACTTTCAATCTTCCGCCTGAAGCTTGTGCCACTTCTTGATGGCGAGCTTGCGCTTCAGTGGGGTGATCCGATCCAGGAAGAGGATCCCGTTCAGATGATCGAACTCGTGCTGCAGCGCCCGCCCGAGCAATTCATCGCCCTCAATCTCGATCGGGTTGCCGTCCACATCAAGCGCCTTCATCTGCACTGCCGAAGGACGCTCGACGATCTCCTCCAGACCCGGGATCGAAAGACAGCCCTCAGACGACTTCTCGACGTCCTTTGAAAAGCCCACAATCTCGGGATTGATCAACGCATAACGACCGCCCGCCTGGTCCTCATCACGGACATCGATCACAAAGATCCGTTTGGAGATCCCGATCTGAGGGGCGGCCAGCCCCACGCCCTCCGCGTGGTACATGGTCTCGAACATGTCCTGGACCAGTTTTCGCACCTCGTCGGTGATCTCTTCGACCTCGGTGGCCTCCTTCCGGAGCACCGGATCCCCCATCAGTACAATCTTGTGGACCATGGCCGACTACTCGGAGGTCTTTCCGTCCAGGACACGTGCCACGCCCACCCGATCGATCTCGAGCGTGGACTCACCTGACCTGATGGTCAGGCGATGGTCGCTGGTCTGCATGACCCGTCCGACGATGCCGCCGTTGGTGACGATCTCATCGCCCTTCTGGATCCCGCCCAGCATGGTCTGGCGGGTCTTTGCCTGCTTCTTCTGCGGGGCAATCAGCAGGAAGTAGAAAATGGCGCCGAACAGGACCATCTGTACCAGCATGATCATCAACGGATTGCCGCCCTCGCGGGGGACCATCATCAGGGCTTCGAACACGATCTATTCCTTGTTTCGGGACGAACTCAGGAGTCTTCGGATTTGTTACTACGATACTGTTCGAGCCAGTCGGCGGCCCAGGTGTTGTAGTCCCCGGCCTCAATGTGGCTGCGTGCTTGTTCGGTCAGACGGATCAGGAAGCGCAGGTTGTGGATCGAGATCAGTCTCTCTCCAAGCCGCTCCCCGGCCGCCGTCAGGTGTCTCAGATACGCACGATCGTAATGCGCGCAGGCGTAACAGTCACATCCTGGATCGAGCGGCTGGCGGTCCGTCTTGAATCGGGCAGTCTTCAGGTTGATCTGTCCGTCGGCCAGCGTCCAGGCCCCCCCGCGCCGCCCATTGCGGGTCGGGGCCACGCAGTCGAACACGTCAATGCCCCTGCCAATGGCCTCCAGCAGGTCCTCGGGATAGCCCACGCCCATCAGATATCGGGGCTTGGATTCCGGGAGTTCTTCGTCCATCACCTCAAGCATGCGGTAGGTGTCGGACTTGGACTCGCCAACACTCAGTCCACCGATCGCCACCCCGTCCCACTCACCCGCCGACAGAACCGCCTTTGCGTGGGCGCGGCGCAGGTCTTGGTGGACATTCCCCTGCACGATCGGGAAGAGGGACTGCTCGGGTACGTCGCCTTCGGCCTCGAGTTCCATGAACCGTGTGCGGCATCGGTCCAGCCAGCGCGAAGTCCGTTCGTTGGCCGCCATGGCCACCTCACGGGTGCACCCTCCCGGAGGACATTCGTCAAAGGCCATGATCACGTCGGCGCCCAGGGTGCGCTGGACTTCCATGACCGATTCGGCGGTAAAAAAGTGCTCGGAGCCATCGATGTGGCTGCGGAAGCGAACCCCGTTGTCCTCGATCTTGCGCGTGTTCGAGAGCGAAAAGACCTGAAAGCCGCCCGAGTCGGTCAGAATCGGCCCATCCCAGCGCATGAAATCGTGCAGACCACCCAGCTCGTGGACCAGCTGGTGCCCGGGGCGCAGGTACAGGTGGTAGGTGTTCGCCAGAATCATCTGCGAACCCAGATCGGCCAGCTCGTGCGTCGATACGCCCTTTACCGTACCAAGGGTGCCCACCGGCATGAATTTTGGCGTGGTCACGTCGCCGTGTGGCGTAGTGAAGGTTCCCGCCCGCGCGCGCCCATGTGTGGCGCTGATCTTGAAGTCGAACATGGGGGGCAATCTACCCCGGATCGGGGGCAGGTCGTAGGGGGCGGGCTCCCATGTTGGCGCGAGGGTGGCACGCACCCCTAATCTGGAGGCTCGCAGTCCTGCACTTCGTACGCACCTTCCGGAGCCTGAATGTCCGCCGAACTCCCCACCGATATCGCCCGTCTCATGCTGCGTGAGCTGCAGACTCTCAGGGACGAACTCGCAGCCTACCCCGACGACGCTTCGGTATGGGCGCTGCCGGAGGGCGCGCCCAACTCGGCGGGGACGCTGGCCCTTCACATGGCCGGCAATCTGCAACACTTCATCGGCACCATTCTGGCCGAGGACGGATACGTGCGAGACCGAGAGGGTGAATTCGGACGGCGGGATGTTCCGCGCGCTGATCTGATGACCGAGATCGCCGCCGTCGAACGGACCATCTCGGCAGTCCTCATGGACGCGCCGGGCTCGGTTCTGGACGGTGACTTTCCCCTGGCGTTGGGCGGAAAGACGCTCACTACGCGGATGTTCGTCCTTCATCTGGCGGTCCACCTGTCCTATCACCTGGGGCAGGTCGACTATCACCGCCGGATGGTAACCGGTGATGCGACCAGCGTGGGCGCGCTCAAGCCCATGGCGGTGGGGCGAGACGCCTGACAACCAGCAAGCCTGAAATCAGGAACGGAATCCCGGCCACACCTGTGTGGTGTCTCAAAAGTGTCTCGGCCATTCGAACGTCGATGCATCCGGCCCTGCGTCGTTGCCCCGAGTCGGGATAGCGCTGCTATCCCTCGTCGTGGCGCCTCGCAGGATCCGGCGCCTCGACCCTCTGTGTGGTGTGGCACAAGTCCCGTGTCCGTACCGAGGGTGTCGCTGGGCGG
>JBDNHE010000024.1:0-2195 GCA_041688945.1 Gemmatimonadota bacterium
AGTGAACGGTGGACCCGCCCCGTGCAGGACTGGCCCGCAGCACTGAACCACCTGGCCCTCGTGTTTCCCGGGACGAGTGCCTGTTTGATGAAACGGCCAGTTACACAGAAAATCTGCTCCGCCTCCAACATTCGCGGCCGAATGTCGGCGTGGAGCAGCGGGTTCGGCAGGTTGCCGCCCGGAAGTCAGATCCACCGAAACACTCCACGAGCGGAAATTCCGCGACCGTGAAGTACCCATTGATGCGCAGGTACGTCTGCACGAGAGCAACGGCACCGTCCATCTGAGCTAACCGAGCATGGTTTCGCGAAGGATTTTCACCTTCTTCAGGTACTGATCCTCGTCGATGTCCCCCTGTGCGAACCGCTTCCGAAGCACTGCTTCGGCGGCTTCTTTTTCACCCACCCGCCTGCGCACCCTCGCGCGGTCGGAGTAGAGGCGAACGAAGGCCCAGCCGAGTGCTCCGATCGTGCCGACCCAGACGAGCCACCAAAGCCAGTGCATACCCATGAAGAGCCCACCGTAGTGCCAAGTGCCTGACTGTAGAGCGGCCATCATGTGCGTATTCATGCCCCCCTCCTTGCTCAGATGAGTGCGACGCGGTCGTGATCACCCGTGCGCACGTTCACAACGTCGGTCACGCTGGAGACGATCACGACTCCGTCCCCACGATGCCCCGTCCGGGCCCACTCGCGTACGACAGCTACGAGATCATCGACGCGGGTCGCAGCGCACAGGAACTCGATCTTGGTCTTTTCGGTGTAGACGCCGCCCTCGTCGAGCGAAGCCCTGAAGTCTTCGGGATCGACCCCCGCTCCTACCGCGTGAATGCGCGACAGGTAGAACCGAGCGACCTCCGCACCCTTCAAGGCGTGTATCAGGTCCGGCACACACTCCGTGCGAACAATCGCCTTCACTTCTCTCATCGTGGTCATGGTATCCTCCGTGGGCCTTGGTCAGCGCCGGACGGCAGGGTTGCACTGGAGGGCAGCTCTGCTGCACTCGCTCGTGCCTCCGCCCTGAGGGCGGCTTCCTGCCAAAGTGAGTAGATCGCTGGAATTACGAGCAGAGTCAGGACCGTCGCCGAGATCATCCCGCCTACCATGGGGGCCGCGATTCGGCGCATGACCGTCGCGCCCGCGCCATGACCCCAGAAGATCGGTAACAACCCGCCGACGATCGCCGTCACGGTCATGATGATCGGCCGGACGCGCAGGGCAGCGCCTTGCACTACCGCGCGCCTGAGCGACTCCACACTCGCTTCCTTGCGCTTGTGCTCCTCCCACGCCTGCCCCAGGTAAAGCAGCATGATGACCCCGATCTCCGCCGCGACACCGGCCAGGGCGATGAAGCCCACGCCGGTAGCCACAGACCAGTTGAAGCCCAGAATCGCGAGGATCAGGACGCCCCCTACAAGACTGAAGGGGAGCGACAACATGACGATCATGGTCTCCCCCAGCGTCCCGAAGTTCAGGAAAAGGAGCAGAAAGATGATGACCAGCGTCGCGGGAACCACAACCTGCAGCTTCTCCTTCGCGCGTTGCATGTACTCGTACTGCCCGGACCATTGCAGCGAGTAGCCCGGGGGTAACTCGACCATGCTCGCCACCATTTCCTGAGCCGCGGCGACGTACGACCCCAGGTCACTCTGCTCGACGTCGACGAAGACCCACGCGGTTGGAAACGCCTGCTCCGTCTTGATAGCCATGGGTCCTTTCACGGTACGAATGGTAGCGACCTGCCCCAGAGGGATCTGCGCCACGCCTCCTCTCGCCATTCCTCCGCCTGTGCCCGCCATCCCTCCCATGCCACCCGAAGAACTCGCGGGCGCCTGGGAGCCATCGATCCCGGTCATGGTGGCACTCGTGACCATGTCGCTCATGGCCGCACTCCGGTTCCCGACAGGCACCAGGATCTCGGCCAGCTTCTCGGGCTGATCGCGCAATTCCTGAGGGTAGCGCAGACGGACGGAATAGCGCTCGCGACCCTCGACAGTGCGCGTGATCTCCATACCTCCGACCGCGGACGCGATCACCATCTGGATCGTTCGAACGCTGATGCCGTAACGCGCGGCGGCATCACGGTCGATGTCGATGTCCAGGTACGACCCAGACACAACCCGTTCACCTACGGCCGACCGAGTGCCGGGTACGGTCTGAACCGCGGCTTCCACTTCGGTCGCCAGCCTTTCCAGC
>JBDNHE010000025.1:0-3056 GCA_041688945.1 Gemmatimonadota bacterium
ATCCCCGTTCAACTCGGTCCCACTGTCCGTTTTCGCAGGCTCCATGTCGGACTCGGCCGGCGAGCATGTGCTGGTCATTACGAAGGCCGGAGACGTCTCACTAGACGGTCAGGTGATTTGGAACTACCAGTACGTTCCGACGATGTATATTCTCGCGGGCCCGCTGCCGGGATCGACGGTCGTCCCTCAACCGGTGACCCTGCTCTCGCTGGGCTACAGCGGTACGAACGGGACGACCGCTATCGTCACGACGGACTACGGCACACCTCAAGCTAAGACGTTCACCGTCTACGCGATCCCCTAAGAGCTGACCCGAAATTAGCGTCGAAGGGGCACTGTTGCATTGACGGATCGCACCGGTTCGGTATGGGTGTCTCGATGAGGTGTAGAAGGTAGTCGGCACTGACCAAGTTCAAGTTTTCGGTGTTCGCGATGACCGCCGTCGGGGATCGGATCAATCCCGCTATCAACGCACCAGCCCCACCATTTGGACAGACGACCGGCATAGCTTTTCACCGTGTTCTCCGGCGTGTGCGCCACAGTGAATTCCAGCAACCAGTCATTACCTTCGACAACACGGACAGGCGAAGCTGAGTCAGCCCTGACCAGCATCCATGCCGGGCGCTGCGGCGCGTGTTCGAACCGAGCTGCATACACAGATTTCTTCATGCGACATGTGTATCACCTGAATCCAAGCTGTCTAGGGTTTGTTCTTTCTGTTCTTGACCCACCTTTGAGCGGCATGAATATGACAGCAGCGCTACCAACACCTCAAGTACTGCGTGAACGGGATCTCGTACCCGATCTTTGTCTTGGCATGATCAATCCACGCTTCGGATGTGTATGGGCGAATGTCCGACACCAGGTACGCCACCGCCTGTGCCATGAGTGCCGCGTCGCGGTCAGCTTCGTTCAGGTCCAAGTAGCCGGCGGGCAGCGGGATGTTCTCCTGATCGCGCAAGTCCGGATCCGGTGCCGGGTTCCCGTGCTTGTCCGTCAGGATCGGTGCTTCGGGATCTGACCCAGTGGCATCCTTTAGCAGGGTCTCGCCCGTCTTCGCGTCCGCGTCTGCGTGATGCCTCGCGATCCAGGTCTTCGCTGCCTTCTCATCCGTGAATGTTGCCTCTGTATCATTCTCGTCCGTGCCGCTTGAGTTTGTGAATCTCCATACGCGGTGCAGGGGTTGCTCTATGGTGATGCGCTGGAACCCGAACGCTTCGCGGTCGAAGATCTTTACCCGCTTGTCGCTGCCTTCATTTTTGATTGCTTCGGCATACAGGCGCGTGATCTCGGTGATCTGCACCTCGGTGATGGTTTTGCGCTTCTCCCCCAGGCTCTTGCGCATCTTGGTGAAGCTCAGACGCGCATCGATGAGTGCGATCTTGCCTTGGCGCTGCGCGGGCTTGCGGTTGGTCAATATCCAAAAATACGTGGAGATGCCGGTGTTGTAGAACAGGTGATCAGGCAGCGCGACGATGCCTTCCAGGAGGTCGTTTTCGATGATCCAGCGGCGGATCTCACTCTCGCCTCCTTCGGCGGCGCCGGAGAACAGTGGCGATCCGGAGAACACGATTGCCAGCCGGGTGCCGCCTTCGATGATGTCGGGGGTTGCGGGGTCGTCGGCGACGGGCTTCATCTTGGACAGCATGTGGAGCAGGAACAGCAAGCTGCCGTCGCCTTTGGCGGGTAGTCCTGGTCCGTAGCGGCCGTCGAAACCGAGGGCGTTGCGTTCCTTCTCGATGGGGTCCTTGTATTTGGACCAGTCCGCACCGAAGGGCGCGTTGGCGAGCATGTAGTCGAACTTCTCCCGCCCGAACCCGTCCGTGTCCGTCAGGGAATTTCCGAGCACGATTCGGTCAGGGTCCTGGTCTTGGATCAGGAAGTCACTACGAGCGATGGCCCAGGTTTCGGGGTTGAGCTCTTGCCCGTAGACCTGAAGCAGGGCGTTGGGGTTGAGCTCGAACAGGTGCTCTTGGGCGATGGTGAGCATGCCACCGGTCCCGCACGCGGGGTCGTACATGGTGCGTACGGGCTTGTCGCCGGACAGGGCCGTGTCGTCTTCACTGAACAGGATGTTGACCATGAGGCGGATGACTTCGCGGGGGGTGAAGTGCTCCCCTGCGGTCTCGATGCTCATTTCGGAGAATTGGCGTAGCAGCTCCTCGAACATCAGCCCGATTTCCCGGTTCGATACGGCTTTCTCGGACAGGTCGATTTCGGCGAACTTTGAGACGAACGTGTACAGCAGCCCAGCCTTGTCGAGCCTGGTGATCTTGTCGTCGAATCCGTACGCCTCTAGTACTTCGGCCACGCCGGGGGAGAATCCGGCGATGTAGGTGCGCAGATTCGCGGCGACATTGCCCGGGTCGTTCAGTAAACGGGTGAGGTCCAGCGGGCTGGTGTTGTAGAACCGCTGCTTGGCGATTTTGCGCAGGATCGGTTCGGTGGCGGTATCCGTTGCTGCGGTCAGGATCTTGGCCTTCTCGATAACTGCGGGCTTGGTGGCTTCTAGGGCGCATTCCAGGCGGCGCAGTACCAGAAATGGGAGCAGGAACTGGCCGTACTCGTGGCTCTTGACGTCCCGGCGCAGCACCTCGGCCAGTGACCAAATGAAAGCGACCTTGTCACTGAATCCTGGCTGCTGGCTCACTACTCCCCTATCGGGAACGAGCATGTGATTCTCCTTAGGTTGTTTGTAACGTAACGTCACAAATGGTCGGTCGCGGCCCCTCACCGGCTTCTACACCGTCGTCGACCAGTCACAGCTCACCTGGAGGCGCAAGCATCCTTGGTGGATGGAAACAGAGTTGGGCGATGTGGATCATCAACGGCACTGGGACCTGGATCCCCGCCTAGCACGGTGGCCACTTGCCCACGGCGAGCAGCCTACGGTATACACTCAAGGGCGGTCGTTGCGCCGCCAAATTGCTTGGCAATATCGCGCACAGCCACAGCCTCAGTCATAGGGGGAGTACGGACTTCGCGCTGTGTGACCGATTTCACGTCCGCAGGAGGCGAGAGTAAGGCAATCTCGACTAGACACCCGGGTCGAATTA
>JBDNHE010000026.1:0-2408 GCA_041688945.1 Gemmatimonadota bacterium
CATCTGCGCAACCGATGCTTTGCTCATTCCGGCACGCGCTCCGAGCTGCCGGAGAGACATCCCGAGCGACTCCCGAATCGTTCGAACCCAGCCCTGAGTTGGTTTGAGGGGGAGTGGAGTACGCCGGAAGACAGACAACTGTTCGTCAAGTTGCTGCCGACGCAGGTTGTTGAAATCCATTGTGTATGCCTTGGGATAGACGACGGGGGCTATCTCGTATGTCGGAGAGTATACGCTACAGCATTACTCGTCTGTCTGCAAGCATACTTATCGAATCATATCGTATGCCCACGAGGGGACCAAGGCCAACTCGCCAACCCTTCCTCCGCCATCAGCACCCTGTCCGTCTCCTCCAGATGCATCGAAGCCGCCTCCCGCTCCACGAAGAGCGTTGCAGACCTCCACAGGCTCACCCGTGCATCCCTTGGACCCGATCGGGCCGAACCGACGACCGTCTCGCACCACGTAGTTGGCGCGCAGCGACCCATCGATGCTCCACGTCCGTTGCGACCCAGACTCGTGGCCGGCGAGGTAGTTGAAGTCCCGGTAGAGGACGCCGCTCGGGTACCACTCCCGGGCGCTCCCCTCCAATACCCCCCGCTCGTATCGATAGTCAAAGCGCAGCGTGCCGTCGGAGTACCAGCCCATGTGCCGACCCTTCTTTCGGCCATCCCCGTAGACGCGCAACTCGCTCATCTGGGCGTTGGAATACCAGCCGGTGCTGCTACCGTGACGGCGGCCGGCGACCCACTGTTCACTACGCTTCAGAACCCCGCTCTCGTGGACTTCGATCAGAGTGGCAGTGACGGGTGATCCCATCAGCGACAGCACGCCGTCGTGGAGTTCCAGAGCCGGATTGTTTCGCATAAGGACGATGGCGTCGTCGTTCGCCGATTCCCCGGGCAGGCCACTCCCAAGGAGCATGAGGCCGCCGAGTCCCCCCAGGGCAATCCGGTTGAATCGCGACATCACTATCAGCCTCCGTTCGAACCCGCGACGCCATAGACTCCTACGCCGTTGATGTAGGGATCCTGCGAGGTTACCAGCCCGCCGAACACGACCACCGTGCTCAGGGGTTCTATGACTGGGCTTGAGATTCTCATACTCGCTCCAAGGCGATGTGGCGTTCAGTTTGTCTTCTGCCCGTTTGACAACTCGACTCTCGATCTCAGTCCATTGCCTTCAACGACCGCCCTCAGGGCCCCCAACAGCCGGACTCTTTGAGCGGCCGAGGGCTGGCGTGGGTCGGTGATCCTTGCGCATCCGAGGATGACGAGGAGTGACACGCCTTGAAGGTTCTCACCGGCCAACGGGCAGTCCCATGTCGGATTGGGCCAACCTTTTTGAGGCTGTCCCACCGGGGGCAGGTGACTGCGGTGTTGAGGCCGGTGGCAATTCGGAAGATTTGGGCGCATGTTCGCGCCTTGGCTGCTAACCACTGAAGGCCCCTCTCGCCCGTACGAACTCGATGGAAGCTCACCGTGATCGAAGCCGTCGCTTCTATAGCGCTCGGGTCAGCGACTTCTTGGCGGACGATGCTGACGCAATAGTCGGCACCTTAACCAAGGCGGCCGAGGCACTGGGGCTGACCTCTCACCTACACACGCAGACGTACGCGTGGTCGGTTCAGATTGAGTTGCTCCGTACCGCCCGGAATTCAGCGGGTCGCCTTAAAACCCGCCGCCACCCCCACCGCCAAACCCACCGCCACTGAACCCACCACCTCCGCTGAACCCCGAGCTCCCCGACGACGACCGTGGGGCCGTCTGCATCGCGCTGGCCGTCCTGGTTGTCATGCTGTTGAGCGACCCGACCAGATAGCTGGCCCGGAAGGCGGTGCCTGGTTCCCCGGCGTACCAGTCCGGCGGCTCGGAGTAGATGTCGTCGAATGTCTTGGCCCACTTCTTGTCGATGCCAAAGGCCATGGCGTAGGGCAGGGCGGCCTCGAACTTCTCGGGCGTGTCGATCATTCGCTTGAAGCGATCCGACTCGACCTTGTCCAGGAAGTCCTCAAAGCCCTTCACCTCTTCCAGCGCGCGGGTGCCTTCCTTGGTCCGGGCGGGCATGAGGATGCCGAACAGGACCATGATGGCGATGCTGGCGGGGCCGGCGATCATGGCGGCGACGATGCTGAGACCAAAGATCCCGGTCAGGGCGATCATGCCGACCATCATGAGTCCGCCGCCTACGATCCCCCCGATGACCCACTTCATGATCACCTTGTCGGGACGGGCACTGTAGAAACCCTGATGCATTAGAGCTTCGTAGAAGTCGTCACGAATGCCGCTGAGCTTCTTGTAGAACTCGTTCTCGAGTTCGTCGGTGGTGACGCGTGTCCCGCCGATCGATCGCAGCGCGTCCAGGACGCTGCGCTCATGCGGCTTGAGCTCAGTCCACGTCTCTTTGCG
>JBDNHE010000027.1:0-17025 GCA_041688945.1 Gemmatimonadota bacterium
AATACGGCCTCGCACTCAGCCGGGGCGGAGCCCTGCCTTGACACTCGCTTTCATAGAACGTTCTAAGTTACCGGCGCGGCCCGAAATCAGAAGCGCCGAGTCCGCCGATCTCGTTGCGCACGAATACTGCTCAGATTGCCGATCTGCTTTCGGGCCGTGATTCACCGGAGTGAGCAAAGCGAACGGAGGCGGTAACTGTTGTTATCTGACGGCGATTCGGACCAGGTTCTATGCTCAGCGCGGCTCCCTCTAGAAGCCTGTTGAAGAAGTGGGGCGAGCCGCGTTACGAGCGCCATGGGGCCAAATTCGAGGCGGATCGCCGAAGACATAGCCATAAGCTACGTCGAGGCGGTCCAACGAAAAAGATGGCCCCATGCCGCTGTGGGCACCACCGCGTGAGCGGTGGTCCAAAGGGCGAAGGGGGGTTCGGTGATTCATGCTGCGTCTCTCCTCCTCAACGTAGCTTTCGCTACGACTCGTCGTCGTTCCTGCCCTGAACACACCGAAGACCCCTTCGCGCGGCCGCACCCCACTTCTTCAACAGCCTTCCAGGACCAGCTGGCATCGCAGCATTAGGAAATCCGGCGACCGAAATTCCTTGATGTTGTCGCCCTCCAACTCCACGAAATGGCCTGCGCGTGTGTTCAAGAGCCTCACCAGAGCCGGCTTCCGCCTCACCTCTTCCAACCTCCATCGGTCATCTTGGGCAGGAAGTGGTTCTCCACTTGGACCAACGCGCTCCGCGACGGGCCGAAAGCGGAATCGGCGACCTACATCTTTCTGGAGCTGTCTCGTGTTCACTTGGCCCACCGGAACGGCTGGTCATTCTCGGGGCGGAAAGCCCGGGCCGAGGCGATCAATGAACGTAGTTACATCCCGAGCGAACGCGGCGATCTTGGTTAGGTCCGAGCGGTAGGCATTCTCCTTTCCTCGATCGTAGTGACCTCCGATGGCTTGGAGGTCCTCTGACCCAATGAGGTTCTGGAATGCCAGGGTAAGCCCGGTAGCGTGACTTCGTCGCTGTAAGTCTTCAGCGCTGTCAGATAGCTCGGGATCCCCGCCGAGATCCTCGAACCTGGCCGTTCCGATTCTGCTGACCTGCACCCTCTCCGTCTGGCGAGCCACCGATGCCATGGTGGGGTGGGTACTTGAACAGGCGGGCTCGGTCGGGGTGCTGCGACGCTAGTCGCCGGGCGAATTCAGCTCGGCATCGGGATGCCCGGTGACCTCACCGAGCCCGACGACTTCCAGGAGCTTCAGGGCATTCCGTGACGTGGCGAGTCCGGGGCGCAGCACATAGTCGAATGAGAGCATGGGCTCCCCGGGCGCTCCGACCGTCTCGCGGAAATGCACACGGGTGGCGGCCTGGTCCAGCGCGGGCTCTTCGTGCAGTGCGAGATCGTGAGTGGTGACGGCGCCGATCGCCCGCCGGCCGAGCAGGTGGATGATGATCCGCTGCGCGGCGATCCGGCGCTCCTCCGAGTTCGTTCCGGCCAGGACCTCGTCGACCATGTAGAGGAGCGCGGGTCCAGTGTCACCGTTGGCGGGAGCCGCATCGACGAGCGCTTTGAGCCGCTGGAGCTCGGCCATGAACAGAGAGACCCCACTGGCCAGCGAGTCGGCAAGCCGCATGGAGGTGAAGGTGCTGAGCGGCGTCATCCGACAGCTGCGTGCGCAGACGGGCGCCCCGGCCTGGCCCAGCACGGCGGCCAGGGCGATAGAGCGCAGGAGTGTGCTCTTGCCACTCATGTTCGATCCCGTCACAAGCAGGAATCGTCCGGGAGCGTCCAGGGCGACATCGTTGGCGCAGTTCTCGTCTGTTGCCAGGAGCGGATGGCCGAGTCCTTCGGCGGCAAATCCGGGGGTGGCTCCGGGGGCGGGATCGATCTCGGGCCAGCACCACTCGGGTTGGTCGTGGGCCAGCGCGGCCAGAGCGGCGGCGGCCTCCAGTTCCCCCATCGCCTCGAACCAGCCCTCGACCCGGTCCGCGACCTGCTCGCGCCACCGCTCCAGTCGGATCAGGGTGTGGATGTCCCACAGCAGCCCGATCGCGACGATCACATGGAGCTGGGACGCCCGCGATTCCGCCATGTCGAGGGCCCGCTCCAGAACACGGACCTGCTCTGAAGCCGGCCGGCCATCCTCGCCTTTCAGCCGGTCCTGCCGAGCCTGGATCCAGGGGTCGTCCGTCTCGACTGCCTCCCAGGCGGCCATGAGCGTGTGGAAACTCCGTAGCCCTTCAATCCCAAGCCCCAAGCGCATGAAGTACTGGGTAACCGCGTCCTTCCATCGCCAGGCCAGCGCCGCCTGTACTGCCAGCAGGCCAGCCCACACCGCGTTCGGTACGGGCGCCCCGAGCAGCCGAAGTCCGGCCATTGAGAGAGTCAGCACGGGAAGAATGCGCGCCGCCGCAGGTGCCCACGTCGGGATGCCGGCTGCTCCCCACATGGTAGGCGCGTGCAGCCACTCCAGGAACCGTGTCCAGGCTCCCGGCCTGACCCGCCCCACCAGCATGGCCTCCAGGTAGAGGGACTCTCTGGCTTCGAAGTCCTGGGCGATCGCCGCCACGGCCGCCTGTCTGCCAGACAGGTCCGCAGGTGCCGCTGGTGCCTCGAGCCAGGACCGCAGTATTCTCGAGCCGGTCGGCGATGGGGTGGGCCCCATGAGGCCGCGAATGCTCACCAAACCGTAAATGTCGAGGTCTTCGACATAGGGATGATCGGGGGACCGCGTGCGCGCCTCGGAGAGCTCGGCGATGTCATCCCCTGAAGCCTTCCGGAACTCGGCCATCTGATCCCAGTCCCGGTCCAGACGCGCCAGCCCTTCGCCCGCGACTCGCACCCCCGCCTCGGCCCGACGCTGTTCCATGTGCAGCCGGCGATGCCGGACCACAAACGCGATGAACGCCGCGGCCGACAATACCGAAACGCTGACCGTCACCAGGTAGCGGACGGGAAGATCGTAGATCAGGACCATTGGAAGGACGGCACCCAGAAAGGTGACCACCCTGCCGATGACAACGGTCCGCATGGCGGCCCGCACCGCAGTCAGTCGCCCCTGGTGTCGCGTCTGTGACGCCCGATATCGTTCGACGGGAGAACTGCCCTTCGAGTCAGAGACGTCAGCCAAGATCAACCCAGTGCGCCGACTCGACCTCCGGAAGCGCTCGCAATTCACCTAATACACGAGGATTCACCCGCCCGTCCGTGCGGATTGCCGCAAGGGCCAGACCGCCCTCTTCCCCACGCGCCTGATGGTAGTCGGCAATGTTGATGTCACGCTCACCCAGCAGCGAACCGACGCGCCCGATGACACCGGGAACGTCGCGGTTCCGAAGAATCAGGAGCGAGCCATGAGGCTCCACGCTTATGACGAAGCCGTCAATTCCGACCAGTCGCGGGTGACCTGGTCCGAGGAAGGCAGCCTTCAGCGAGAGCGAGCCTTTGGCGGTGTCCACGGTCAGATGGATCTGCTCAGCGAAATCTCCACGCGTCGGGACCTGCGTCATCTGGGTAGCCATCCCGCGCGCCTCGGCCAGAACTGCGGCGTTCACGACGTTCACGCCATCGGTGCCCAGCGCAGGCTGAAGGACGCCGACCAGCACGTTGCGCGGGAGGAGCGAGAGGCCTTCCTCACGAGCTCCCGAATAGCGGATCTTCAGCTCGCGGATTCCCGCTGGCGCGAGGGCGACCGCAAGGCGGCCCAGGTGATTTCCGAGCTTCAGTAGCGGCGCAAGGCTGCGCATGGCTTCGCCACCGACACCGGGCGCGTTGAGTGCGGCGGACAAGTCCCCATCTGCGAGGGCCGAGGCGACACCCTGAGCGATCTCCTCCGCAACACGTTCCTGGGCTTCACCGGTCGAAGCGCCCAGGTGGGGTGTCATGACCAGGTTTGGAGCAGCCCGCAGAGGGCTGTCTTCGCTGAGCGGTTCCTCGGCGTACACATCCAGGGCGGCTCCGGCCAAGTGCCCTTCGGCCAAGGCCTGAGCCAGCGCGGGTTCATCAATGACACCGCCGCGAGCCACATTCAGGAGAACCGAGCCCTTCTTCATCCGATGGATTCGCTCGAGGCCGAAGAGCCCCTTGGTCTCGTCGGTCAGGGGGATGTGAAGCGAGATCACGTCGGCCCGCTCCACGAGATCGTCCAGCTCAAGGGGTTCGGCGCCCATTTCCCGGGCGCGATCCGCCGGCAGGAACGGGTCGAACAGCAATACCCGCATCCCGAACGCGCGGGCACGCTTGGCGACTTCGGAGCCGATACGGCCACCGCCAACCAGACCGAGTGCCTTGCCCCGAAGCTCCGACCCCTTGAAGCGACCGCGGGCCCACTCACCGGCACGAGTCGACTGGTCGGCTGCTGGCACGAGTCGGACCACGGCAAGGAGCAGAGCCATGGTCAGCTCGGCAGCTGAAATGGTGTTTCCCGCCGGCGAATTCATGACGGCGATGCCGCGCTCGGTGGCCGCGGGAATATCGATATTGTCGACCCCGACCCCGGCTCGGCCCACCACGCGGAGGAGAGGCGCTCCCTCCATCAGCGCCGGTGTCACGGTCGTGGCGCTTCGAACAATCAGAGCGTGGGCGGTCTCCAGCGCGGAACGGAACGCGTCAGTCGAAGAATCGTCTTCATGCATGACTTCGAAACGATCGTCGTCATTGAGGGCGGCCAGGCCCGAGGCTGCGATCTTGTCGGTAACCAGCACGCGAAAACGGTCGCTCACGAGAAAACCTCAGTCAGAGTGTGAAGAACGAGTGCCAACTCGTCGGGTGTGTGATCTCCCATGTGACCGATCCGGAAGGCATCGGGCTTGAGTTGCCCATAGCCCCCGCCGATCACGAATCCCCGCTCCTGCATTCCCTTCACGACAGAAGGTCCATCGCCGCCTTCGGGAAGACAGATGCAGGTCACGGTGGGTGACTGGTTGCCCTCGGGTGCCAGCACGGTAAGGCCGGCGCCGCGGTCAGCCATCGCCTGCGTCCATGCTTTGGTCTGGGCGGACATCTCCAGATGCCGTGCCCAACGAGTTGGCAGGGTCTCCGCGGTGATTCGGGCCAGCTGCTCCGCTGCCGCATACATGAGAGTCACGGCCGGCGTGGTCGGAGTCTGGAACGAGGCGGCGTTCTTTTCGAAGGCGACCAGATCGAAGTACATCCCTCGCCCTGGCAGGGTGCGGGCCCGGGCCATCATTCGCTCTGAAGCCACACCGAAGGAGAGTCCCGGCGGCATGGCCAGGGCTTTGTGCGATCCGGTGAGGACAAAATCCAGTCCCCATTCATCGGTCCGCAATTCGGCACCGCCTGCGCCTGTGACCGAATCGACCATGAACAGAACATTCTCGAACTTCTGGACCACCGACGAGATCGCTTTCAGGTCGTGTAGTACCCCGGTGGAGGTCTCCGAATGGACAACGGTGACGGCATCGAACTCGCCCGTTGCCAGACGCTCGCGAACCAGGCCCGGATCAATGGTTTCTCCCCATGCGACTTCGATGGTTTCAACCTCACGCTCGCAGGCGTGGGCAATGTCGGCGAAGCGCTGACTGAAGGCGCCGTTGACCAGGCACAGGACCTTGCGGCGAACACCGTTTCGGATGGCGGCTTCCATCAGCCCGGTGGCCGACGACGTGGACACGAAGACGGACCGCTCCGTCATGAAGACGGCTTGGAGTCCGGTCTGCATCTGTTCCATCAATTTCTGGATACCGGCACCGCGATGGCTGATGACCGGATGGTTCTGTGCTGCCAGGACGTCGGGGTGGACCTCGGTCGGGCCGGGGAGGAAAAAGTGGCCCGTCTCCAACCCGTGGCCGTAACTGTCTTCAGACATCGCTGCTCGTCCTGCCGTTTGAAAAGGTGACTGCCGTCAGCGCCATGACCGCTGCCAGCGGGTGTATTCCACAGCCGTGATGCCTGCCCTCAACAGTACCTCGACACCGGAGGCGTCCCGGTAGGCCTCTCGAAAAAAGACGTGCGAGACATTCGCCTGCACCATCAGCTTTGCGCACATCACGCAGGGGCTGGCCGTAACGAAGGCGACCTTGTCCCGCATCTCTCCGGGAGCCTTCACAAGAGCGTTCTGTTCAGAATGTATGCAGCCACACCGGCCGGGTTCATCACTGTCGCACTCGTTGGGAAAGCCTCGGGCGTTACCGTTGTAGCCGATGGCAACCACGTGCTCCAGGAGCGGATCGGTCAATACCGTTCCCACCCGGAGCCGCGCGCAGGTGCTGCGCTTGGCAAGCTCCTCGGCCATGCGCATGTAGACTTCGAAGATCGGAATGCGCTCGACCACTGGCGGAGCGATTCCAGGGCCTGCGGGCGTCAGGTTCGCCGGGTGAGTGTTCTCGGAAACTCCATCACGTGCATGGAACTCCACAACGCCGTCTGCGGTCACCACCCCAACCCTTGAAGGAAGACCTTGGCCTGCAGGTATTCGACCGGGGCGTGATTGTCCGTGAGGGGCGCTCCTGCGGCCCCCGGCAAGGCTGTCGGCCAGTCGGGACCCGGCATGGTTTCGGGGTCGAAGCCCATGACGACCAGCACGTTCTGCGTCACCTCGGGTGGACTGTCCCAGATCACCGGGTAGGTGCGAACCACGGGGTACACCGCCTCGGCAGTGGCCAGAAAACGCTGAAAGAACCCCATCCCGGCACCCCCCAGCGGGGTCAGGACGTTGGCGACCACAAAGCCGCCTTCCGTCAGATGGTCCGCATAAGTCTCCATCGCCTCAACCGTGACCATGGGCCACGGAACGGTGAGCAGATGATCAAAGACATCCAGAAAAATCAGATCCCAACTGCGGTCGCCCTGACTGATGAACTGACGCGCGTCCTGATGATACACATTGAAGGTCGGGTCCTCTGCCATCTGGCCGTAGGCGAAGTATTCCGTCGCAAGCCGAGTGACTGCAGGATCGAGTTCGACCACATCCATCGTCATCTCCGGCCACGCGCGCTTCATCGCCACCGGCAGGGTCAGCGCGGCGCCCCCCAGGATGAGCGCCGAACGCAGTTCCATCCCGGCTTCGGCAAGCAGAAAGCCAGAAGCCACGGCATAGGTGTGGGCCGGCTCACCCGTGTCGACGTACTCCGCCGACGAAGATCCGCCGTTCTGCCAGAGCTCGCGAACCAGCCGTCCGTCATCCCCCCAGGTGCGTTGAGTCACCGCGATTGATGAGTAGACCGTCTCCTCGCGATGAAGCAGGCCGGGCACCTCACCGAAGCCTCCGATTCCCATTGAGCCCAGAACCAGCGCCGAAACCCCGATCAGACCCGGAGGCGGACCCTTCCGATCAACCCAGTAGGCCAGACCGGCCAGCCCCACGATTCCGGCAGCTGTGATGCTGATCAGGGTCGGCAACGGGAAGAGCGGAAGTAGCACGAATCCGGTGAGGAAGGTGCCGGCAATGCTTCCCGCTGTGGCCAGCGCACTCATGTCGCCGGCCTTCCGGCCTATGGTCGCCATGGAGTGCGTGTCGGCTTTGACCAGATAGGGGACCACCGCACCCAGCGCGAGAACGGGCGGGGCGAAGAGCACCAGAGCACTGATCATCGCGCCCGGAATGAAGCCGAACAGATCGAGGGCCCGTGCGGGAAAGGATCCGCCAATCAGCGGAAGGACCGCCGTGGCACCCGCGCCAAGAAGGACCGACGCCAGAGGGATGCGGCCTTCATCCGCCCATTTGCCGCCGAAATGACTTCCCAGTGCGAGCGCGGCCAGGACGACGCCGATGACCGCAGTCCACGGCACGGCACTGAGGCCGAACACCGGCGCCATGATTCGCGCGCCCGCGATCTCAAAGACCATGACTCCGAAGCCGGCGCCGAGGGCGAGGATGCGAAGGGCCAGAGTCCGGCCGAACGACGGCAGGACTGGCGAAGTATCGGGAGTGGGGGCGGGTTCAGTCACCCCGGGACAATACTCAGGTCGGGCGCACAGGTCCACGCGGACGGTGGACGAGCCGCAGGAGAGTCCGGGCCAGCGAGTTGCGCGTCGCCGACTGACCACCACGCGGCGAAATGGCGGCCTCGTCTGGAGCACCGGCGCGAATCCTCATTGACCGGCCCCATTCAGCCCGTCACATTCGAGGTGTAACAAAAGTCTCACCTGGAGCGAACCATGTCACTGACCAGCAAGACCCGGGCTCAGGGAGCCTCGATCGTCACCACCCTGCCCGCGGAGGTGGTTCGCCGGCTGGGCATCCCCGCCGGCCAGGAACTCGATTGGATTGACGACGGACTGGGAGGCTTCAGAGTCGTGCCTCACACGCCTGAACTCGCCGAGGCGCTGGAGGCCCACGAGGAGATCATGGAGGAGTACGACGGAGTCTTCCGGAAGCTCGCTGAGTGAAGCGCCCCGAGCCCCGATGGCTCACCGAGCCGATTCTCATGGCACTCCATGCGCGGCAGATCGAGCGCTACGGCGGCGCGCACGGACTCATCGACGAGAATGTGGTGCAGTCGGCCCTGGCTCGTCCCCGTCAGCGGTGGGCCTATGATGAGGAAGCTGACCTGGCCGACCTCGCCGGCGCATATCTGGTTGGCTTCAGCCGGTCGCAGGGCTTTCGTGACGGGAACAAGCGGACTGCCCTTGCTGCCGCCCTGGTCTTTCTTCGGCTCAACAACTTCGATCTGCACGTGCCCCCGAAGGAGCTGTACGCCCTGACCATGCAGGTTGCCCTCGGGGAGGCCGACGACCGGATCGTCTCAGCCTACCTCCGCCAGAAGACCACCGCCCGCTCCTGACCCGTCGAAAAGAACCATGCCCTACTACGCCTACCGATTCTTCCACCTGTTCGGAATCTTCGCCCTCATCGTCACGCTGGGCGCAGCCGCCATGCACGGGCTCAAGGGTGGCAACCGAAAGGACAATCCGTGGCGGCTGCAGGTCGGTACCGCTCACGGCATAGCGCTCTTCCTGATCCTGCTCGGGGGCTTCGGAATGCTCGCCAGGCTCGGCCTGGCCCAGGGCGGACTGCCGATCTGGATCTACATCAAGCTGGTGATCTGGCTGATCTTCGGCGGGGCGCTGACCGCGGCGTACAAGGGAAAGGCCGCGGCGATGCGGGTGCTGGTTCTTACGCCGATTCTGGGATTGCTGGCCGGGATGACAGCGTGGTTCAGGCCGTGGGGGTGATCATGAACCGTTCGGCCCACCCCCTGCCCCCCGACGTCACTGGGTAACCGTAATCCCCACCACCCCGAACACCCGCCGCCCCCTCGTCCGCAGAACCACCTGATACTCCCCCGGCTGAACGGCACCGGTGGTGGGCACCCAGCCATCCCAGATCCTGAAGCCCCCTTCGTTTGCGGTCACTGCGACCTCGCGACTGGTGCGGATCGATTCTCCGTTCCGCTTCCATTCGATGGTGACGCGGGCCGGGATTGAGGTGGGTGCGAACACCTGAGCCCGCACGACGAGCCGCCCCCCAAGATGCCCCGCGGACACGTTGTCCTGCAGAGGCTCAATCAGTTCTAGCGTGCTCCGCTCGATCTCGTTGGCAAAGGTGGCCGATACCATCCGGATCGGGACCGGGGGCACGAGGGCTGGGAGCATGATGGGGATCCCGAGAACCAGGACGGCAGAGAGTGCCAGGCGCCACCGCGCACCGCGACCTCCTGCCCCACCCCGCAGGGCCAGCGGGATCGCCGTTCCGACCGCGATCACCGTGGCCAGACGTACGGCGAGCGCAGGATTGGTGTGGAGCACCAGGGGGACCAGGAGGTTGAGCGCGGCGAAGGTGACGGTGGCGAAGAAGATCATCCCGAAAACAATCTTCGTGCGGAGCCAGCGGTCGAACGCCACGTCCATGCAGGAGAAGAGAGCGAGCCCTCCAAGAAGCCCCAGGAAGAGAACGTTCCAGGAGCGCATCACGGTCGAATAGGCATAGAACGGCAGGAGAAAGAAGAGCGTCTCCTGATAAAAGATCCGCGTCAGATACGACGAAACTTCCTCGACCAGTCCGGGGGAATGCACCCGGGCCTCATGATGAGCTCGTTCATCGGCGGCAATGTCCTCGGCAGCGACCATTGACGTCTGTCGGCCGAAGTACATGGTCGTGGCCCAAGTGAAGGCCAGGAAGGCGGCAAGCCAGGGAATGAAACTGTAGCGCTCGTGCGCCAGCACGATGACCGCGATACCCGTGGCCAGCGCCCAGACCGAATGCAGGCCCCAGAGCAGGGTGCGGTGCTTCGACCAGAATCGGCCCGCGCGAACCGTGAGTGAGGGCTGGAGCGGAGGGTCGACGGGGCTCTCTGTCATCTGGATGCTGGGCGCATTTGAAGGTGTGTCCGGTAAGGGTGATCCCCTCTCTACACCTTACACCGGAATTCCGTCATCTGCTCAGCGGGATGGTTGAATGCGGGGGGGGATCGAAACGCGACGGGCGACGGTCAGGCGGGGCCCCGCGGAGAGGCAAGGGAGTGATTCACAATACGCCATTATTGACGTATTACAGAAGTTTCATCTCTGAATCGGTCATTTATGGCCTACTAAAACATCGAACTGACGATTGCCGTAATAGGTCGTGTGTGGCATATTAACAAAGATATACTTGATGTTCAGCCGAATATGGCATAATACATGGAGGCCAATTGGACCGCATTTTTCCAAACAGTCGGACGGAAACGGTTCTGACCGAGCTGGGCCAGCGCATCCGGCGCACCCGGTTGGAGCAGAACCGCACCGCGGAGGAGTTGGCGGAATCCTCTGGAGTCGGGACTCGCACCCTGCTGCGGCTGGAATCGGGCGAGGGGGCGACCATGACGACCCTGGTCCGAATCCTCCGAGGCCTGGGAAAGCTGAACGCGCTGGACAGCTTTCTGCCTGAACCCACCGTATCGCCTCTGGAACTGGTGAAGCGCTCCGGCCGCCGCAGGCAAAGAGCGTCAGGCAGCGATGGGTGACTTTGCCACCGCCGAGGTCCGGCTCTGGGGCGAGCGGGTCGGCGTACTGGCCGAATCCTCGGTCGGCGAACGGATCTTCGAGTACGACCCGGACTTTCGGCGCACGAGGCTCGAGATCTCACCCATCATGCTCCCACTTCGCACTCGGGGTCCCCAGACCTTTCCGGAGCTGGTGCGCAGCCGGACCTTTGAAGGTTTGCCCGGCGTCTTCTCCGACTCGCTCCCCGATGCTTTCGGCACTCGGCTGATTGATCGGCACTTCGCCGACCTGGGTCAGATCGCACCGGCCCCGCCGTCGAAGACCGCCTCCACATGCACACGCTGGGCGGGATTCTTCACGCCGACTATTCCGTTCAGTACCAGCTCGGATACGAGGACTATTTCGACACGATCCGTCGACTCGGCCTGGATCAGACCCAAGTGAACGAAGCCTTCCGGCGCATGGTGTTCAGCGTGGCCACCGTCAACTTCGACGACCATCTCAAGAACTTCGCCTTCCTCATGGATACGGAGGGCCAATGGCGCATCTCACCGGCCTACGACGTGGCCTTTGCCGAAAACGACGCCTGGACCCGCCAACATCAGATGTCGGTGAACGGGAAGTTCCGGGAGATCCAGCGCGCCGACCTGATGGAGGTGGGGCGGACCTTTGATGTGCCGGCGAAGGGGCGCGACATCATCGACGAGGTGCTGGCGAGCCTGGAGCTGTGGCGGGGCGAAGCCGAGGGTGCCGGGCTGGAAGCGCGGGAGGTCGACTGGTTTGAGGAGCGGCTGGGGAAGGCGGTGGGGGAGATCGAGGGGTAGTCAGCCAGCGGCCCTGATGACCACGGAACTGTCCATGCTGCCTACGACGACCCCAAGAGGGGTGTCAGCGCCCGTAGAAGTCCCGATCCGGGCCAGACCCGGCGGCCGGTGGCACATCCAGGGGAGGCAGCGGTGACCGACAAACTTCAATCAGCCTTGTCGCCCACTCGGGTCCAACTCCACCATCCCTTCCGGAAACTCGGCGGTCAGCCGCAGCTCTCCACCCAGGGCCGCGATCGCATCCCGAAGCGTGCTGACCAGCATGTCGTCTCGCCGCTCCATCCTGGAGATGCTGGACTGAGCCACGGAAAGACGCCCCGCCATCTCTTCCTGCGTGACACCCACGTGCTCGCGCAGCTCCGCGAGTCGGAGGACAGCCAGATACGCCTTCACCCGGGCGTCATTCCGGGCGCGACGCTCGGGCGACATCTTGTCCCGCAGTTCTTTGAAATTCCGAGCCATCGTCAGCTCCCCTGTTCCAGCTGTTCAATATGCCGATCCAACAGTTCGTCAGCCTTTGGAATCATCCTGACGTACCACCGATCATCGCCCCGCTTGGTGCCCCCGATCAGGAGCACAGCGACCCGGCGCGAATCGAATGCGTAGAGAATCCGGACCGGTTCACCTCGATGTTGAATGCGGAGCTCTCGCATCCGCGAATGGCGAGATCCCTGAATACCTGAACACCAGGGAAACCGAAGGTGAGGGCCCTGCGCCGCGAGCAATCCAACGGCCAAGTCGATCGCGTCCTGCCGAGCGTGCGGAAGCCCGCCCCACCACGTCTCGAATACATCCGTGAACTCCACTTTCCACATCAATATATCCTTGAATGCATATGCAGTACAGAACCTATTTCACCCAATGTCCCGCGCCGTCATCCTGTGGATCCAAGTTCCGCGACGGGTCGGGCGGGCGAATGGCGGACTGGGCGGGGTCACCACCAACAGAAAGCCCCGGCCACCTTTCGGTGAACCGGGGCCCCTTCGGTTTTCCGGTGAATCCCGCCCAATCCGCTAGTTCGACTTAGCCCCTAAACCGAACTAACGGCGGGAGGCTGGTTCGGGTTAGGCCCACATCCATCTACTCGACCTTGAAGGCCTCGAGTGGGCTGGTTCGGCTGACCCGCCAGGCCGGAATCAGACTCGCCACAAGGCACACGATCAGGAGTGTCCCGACGCCGACGCCAATCGAGACCGGATCGGCGGCGCTGACGCCGAACAGTTGGGTCTCGATCAGGCGACCCAGGAACCAGATCACGGGCAATGCGATCAGCACGCCCACAGCGCTCAGTCTCAGGCCCTCCTTAAAGATGATCCCCGAGGCGGTCGCCCGCTGAGCGCCCAGGGCCATTCGAATGCCGACTTCGCGGGTTCGCGAGCGCGCTGTAAAGCTGAGGACACCGTAGACACCGATCATTGCCAGCACGGTTCCGAGCAGGGCAAAGGCCGACCCCAAAGTGGCCATCATCCTCTCGAACACCAGCAACTGGTCGAGCTGCTGATCCAGGGTCCTTAGGTTGTTCACCGTCATGGACGGGGCCACCGTTGCAATTCCAGCGCGGATCTCCGGACCGACCTCAGCCATGGGGCGGCGCGTCTTCAGGTAGAAGACACCGCGGCCCTGAGCCTGACTCCACATGGGAAAATACACCTGGGGTCGAATGTCTCGGAGCTGCTGTTCCCCGTAGTCGCCAACCACGCCCACAATCTCCATCCGCGCCGCCACCGAGGGGTCACCCCAAAAATCAATTCGCACACCCAGCGGGTTCTGATTGGGCAGGTAGCGGTCGACGAACGCCTGGCTAACGATCGCCGTGGTCCAGGACCACTGGTCGCCCTCGGTCTGATCGCGAGAGTCGAAATCGCGCCCCGCCAAAAGGGGCACCCCCAACAGTTCAAAGAATCCGGGCGAGACCGAGTTCATCGGAAGAGAGACATCCGTAACCAGCCGCTCGCGCCCCTCAACCAGCATGGGGTTCCCCCAGCCACCGCCATCCAGCAGGGGCCAGGCCGCTACGCCAACACCCACCACTCCAGTCACTTCACCGGTTACGCGCTGAACCTCCGCCAAGACCGATTTTCCCTCGGCTGGAGAATACCCTTCGTTGCCGGGGTTCACCGTAAAGGTGATCAACTGTTCAGTCTCGAATCCCGGGCCCATGGAGCGGAGAGAACTCAGGGTCCGCCCGAACAGTCCGGCGCCGACTAACAGGATCAGAGCCAACGCCACCTGTCCGGTCACGAGCCAGCGCCACACCGATCGCGCTACCCTGTCCCGCCGGTGTCAGCAGTGTGGCTTCGCCCGGGCTGCGGGCTGCCATCGCTGAAAAGACCGACTGAGATTCGGCCAGAGACAGATAGAGGGGATGCGGGAGCAGACGCCCGTAGCCGCGTCCCCCTCCAATGAAGTTTCCCTCCCATTCCATCTGAACAATCTGGTCCGGGTTTGAAACGGGCAACGGACGCACCAGTACCTGGTCCGCCAACGAGAAGATCGCCGTGTTCACACCCACGCCAATGACCAGCGAGAGCAGGATCGTGGCGGTCGCCACCGGTGCGGCGATCAACCTGTGGACCCCGTGCCGCACATCCCGCCAGACCACGTCACCCACCCTGACCCGAGCACGCGAACTCGCCGTCTCGATCAGGTCGACGTTGCCGAAACGTTTCCGCGCCTGAGCCATGGCCTCGGATGGGTCGACACCCTCCTCGATCAGGCGGTCGGCCTCAATGCGGATGTGCGTGAGGATCTCTTCGCGCCGGTCCACGCCACTGCGCTCGTCACGACCCATGAGTCAGCCTCCACCCGTTTCGGTACCGAGCACTCGACCCATGGCGCTCACCAATCGGTGCCATCGATCGAGCTCGACCGTGACCTGCGCGCGTCCGGCGGCGGTGAGTTCATAGAACCGGGCACGTCGATTGTTTGAGCTGACGCCCCACTCCGCCTGAATCCACTTCTTCTTTTCGAGGCGCTGGAGCGCGGGATACAGGGAGCCGTGGTCGACGAGCAACTCGCCCTCTGAACTGGCCTCAATGGCTCGGGCGATGCCCTGTCCGTGCTCCTTTTGGAGGCCCAGGGTACGAAGGATGAGCACGTCGAGCGTGCCCTGGAGGAGTTCTACGCGGTCCGCGTCGTTCGTTTGGGTAGTCATTCTACCTGAGTATTAGACCGCTTGGGTAGAATGTCAGCCCAAGTGTGAACTGTGCGGGTTCGCCGCCGCTCGCGACGACTGCTGCTCCTGACCTCTCGGCGGACATCGGCGCCCTTTACCTCAACAGCGATTCCGTCCAGGAACGGATCCAGTTGACCGAACTTGCCCGGGAAGAATTGCCGCTTGAGCGCGATAAAGTCGCGCGTTATTCCTGGAACAGCGTCATAGGGCAGGACGACTCCGGCTAGCACCAGAACGGGCTGAGTGAGGTCGGTGGCGCTCGCTACAGTGCCGGTGTCACCCGATTCGTCAACGTAGCAGAAGAACATCGGGCCCTCCAGAAACAACTACGGCCGCCCCGTCAAAAAGACAGAGGCGACCGTAGGACGCGCTGCCTGGTCGTCCGAGGACTTCCAGTTCAGCAAGAGCAAAGTTGTGAATCAAGGATCAGGCTGCCTGGTCTCATTGTCAACGCCGGTGGGGCCGGGTGGGCGATCGGTGTCGCTGTCTTCGCTGAGTCCCCCGCCAAGGATCCCCGCGGACAGTCTTCGGTGTTGGTGTCACGCCACACTCAGGTTGATATCGCCCGTCGGGCGGACGAATGGCGGATTGGGCGTCAGAGCCCTGACTCGAATCCCGCCAGCAGGTCCAGCAGCCCGGCCGCTTCCCACGCCCCATTTCTTCCTGCGTGACACCCACATGCTCGCGCAGCTCCGCGAGTCGGAGGACCCGGCCGATTCCCACAGATACCTACCCCGATCCGCTAGTTCGACTTAGCGCCTAAACCGAACTAACGGCGGAACGCTAGTTCGGTTTAGGCAAGCCTACTCCCGCCCGCCCACCTCTTCCGACTCCTCCGGCCCGACCCGATACAGGGTCACGTAAGGCGTCCCCTGGTTGTCGGTGGTCACCCCCCAGGCGGTCGTGGCATCTCCGCCTCGAAACTCAAAGCTGGTTGCGAGCGGCACCCGGGCCACCGCGTCGCCATCGGCGTCGAAGATCATCCAGGGCACGCGCCCCGACCCCGAGTAGGGCACTCTCAACCAGATGGTCCCGTCCGGTCCCAGACCGGCTGCGGCCACGGGGGGAAACCATCCGGGTGTGAAGAGAGCGCCTCGCGCCATGCGCTCCATGTCGTCGTCCCCCGGCGCGGCGGTGCCAAGCTGCGTTTTCCATTGGGCGGTCAGTCGCTCCAGGACCTGCTCGACCAGAGTCTCCGGAAGGGGTTCGGGTGTGTACGGAATCGACCGATGCAGGAGCGTGTCGCCATTCGCACTCAACCGGGTGACGGTGAAGCGCGCCTCCCCTTCGCCCTGGTAGACCGGCCGATCCACGATCAGGAGTTGCTGGCTGGATGGCTCAAAGTAGGTGAGTGCCTGATCGGCGAACGGCTGTGATCCGTACAGCCATCCTTCTCCCCCGGGGTTGGGCACGGCCATCCCGTGGTGCAGGAGGAAGGCGGTGGTGTTCAGCGTATGAAGCACCTCGGAGGTCGCGGCCAGGTGGTAGGAGCGGATCAGCGTGGAGTCGCACTCCGCCATCTGCGGAAGCAGCCCGGATTGCCGGCCGAAGTAGGACCCATCGGGCAGCAAGTGCGTGGCAAAGACCCGCCCTGCAAAGGGATCGCTGTCCGGTGTCCGGGGCTGAACTGGCACAGCAATCGTGCCCAGCACTTCACCCAGCGCTTCATCGCCCAGTCCAAACCAGGTCACCCGCGAGTTGCGGGTATCCATCGCCCAAAGGCTGTCCCCCTGAATTCCGATCTCCCCGAGCGACCTGAATTCGCCTGGGCCCTGCCCCGGTCCGCCGAACATCCCCAGGGGCTGGCCCTCAGCGGACCATGCGCGGATTCTGGCCTCGCGCGGGTGGGCCGAGTAGAGCGTTCCGTCTTCGGCCACGACGATTGCTCCGACGGTGCCAAAGGCGTAGATGGGGTCGTCGAGGTCGCCGAGGCGGAGGCCGCCGGCGATGGTCCACTCTTCGAACTCGGGGAGGGCGGAAGAACTTTGGGCCAGGTCGCATGCCGAGAGAGTCAGGAGCAGAGAAACAGAGGCCAGACAAGCAGAGGCCAGAGAAACGGAGGCCGGAGATACGGATTTCAGACGCATAAGGGGTCCGCTCTTAAGGGTGGCTATGATGCCGAAGTAGGGACGGCGACGGCCGT
>JBDNHE010000028.1:0-7289 GCA_041688945.1 Gemmatimonadota bacterium
CTCCGGGTACCAGCTCACGCCGGTCTACGCCCCCAGGGACCGCGACGAGACCAGCGAGCGGATCATCGGCTATCAGGTGCTGAACCATGTGACGGTGGTGATCGCTCGGGTGGATATGGCCGGCGCGGTTCTGGATGCCGCAATCGGCGCCGGTGCGAATCGGGTGGCGGAGCTCTCGTTTTTTGCCTCTGACCTGTCGGATGCCCGCGATGAGGCGGTGCGAATGGCGATCGCCCAGGCCCTCCATCAGGCCATGATCATCACCGACGCGCTTGATGTGCCACTGGGGGGCATCCTGGAAGTCCGCACCGGTGTGTCGGGGCCCTCCTTCCGCCAGGATTCCAGGCAGTTTGAGATGGCGATGGCCGACGCCACTCCGATTGAGGCGGGGTCGCAGGTGGTCAGTGCAAATGTGACGATCACCTGGGGGCTTCCCGGAGTCCCTACGTCCGGGGGGATGCGTTGACCGACGGGCGCGTACAGACCGCCACTACGCAGCGAACGGATCCGGACCACGCGGATCGGGAACTGCGCGGTCGCACCTACGCCATCCCGTTTGATACGGTCTGGAACGCCGGACTCGGCATCGCTTCGGGGGGCCTGTCGCGTTGGTCGCTGGTCGACTCCGATGATCAAGCCGGACGGATCGAGGCGCGGGTGGTTGGGGTGATGTTCAAGATGCCCGCCACGGTTCGGGTCATGATCACCCTGGACAAGAACGCGCAGACGCGGGTGGATCTGGACTCGACGCCCAATGGGTCGGCCCTCGACCTGGGCGCGGCGCGCAGACGGATTCGACGTTTCATTCGGGAGCTGGACCAGTGCGTGGGGGCCAGCAGTGCGAACACGCTGGAAGCGCGGACTCGAGCCGAGGCCGCAATCGGATGAGGCGGGCCATCGCGAAGTTCATCGCTCTGAGTTCTATCATGATGGTTACGGCCGCCTGTTCGAGCCCCGAGGCCGAGGCGCCGGTGGGGGCTGCAGCGAGCGATTCCGTGCAAGCACCTGCCGCGGTCCGCCCGTCAGCGGAGCGCTTTGAGCGGAGTTTCGTGTTCCTTTCGAACCGTCAGGATTCGGTCCTGAGCGCCGGCTGGATGGCCGACGCCGCATCGCGTCCGGACGGGGTCGATCGCATCAGTCGCGGCGTCGTGACTCTGGCCGGCACCGGTCAGGTCTTCTACCGCGCAACGGCGGTCACTTCGCCCTCTGCAGTTCCGTGGCGCCTCTTGCCCGACACGGCAATGCGGATTCTGGTCGGAGAATCGGATCGGGTTGAGCAACTGATTTTTGAGAAGGCCGCTCCGCCCGTCGCCTTCCGGCTCGGCGATTTGTTGAATGAATGGACCACCGGCTTCGGCGCCGTCATGCGCCTGCTGGACGCCGAGGTTGAAGTCGGCGGCCGTACGTTTACGGGACGACTCCTGGACGTCACTCACAGCTGGCGAGAGAGCACGAATCCGCCGCCCGGGGACTGGATGCTGCTCACTTCCGGGGATTCACTCGCCCTGGTCATGCACGCCATGGGACCCGGCAGCGAGCAGTACCAGGTCTGGGGTCGCCAGGGGCTGCAGACCATAGGCTGGCCCGAGGCCACCGTGACATGGGGCGCCGTGCAGGCGTATGATCGCGCCCGGCGGGACGTTCCGGTGTCGTGGTCGATCTCATCGGACACCGGGGATCTGAGCGCATTGCTGGAACTGCGCCGCGCCGATCTGGAAGCCGGTATCGGTGACGGCCCACTCCTTCCGGTCGACGGCTTTCTTGAAGTCGGCGGCCGACTGGTGCTGCGAGGCGCGGAATACGCGGTTCGTGGCCTGATTCGACACACACAGCGCTGACGCTTTTGTCTGAAGAACTCATGCAGGCCCTGATCAAGATCGTCTTCGGCGCAGCCGCGGGTGGCCTGACCAATACCGTGGCCATCTGGATGCTCTTTCATCCATATACGCCACCCAAACTGCTGGGCCGCCCCGTTCGCTGGCTCCAGGGCGCCGTGCCCAAGAACCAGCCTCGCCTGGCCGCCGCCATCGGGCGTACCGTCGGGACTCGGCTGCTCACGCCTGAAGATCTGACGGCAATCTTTTCGGAAGGAGAGTTCCGGAACGCCTTCGACGAGCGCCTGGGCGTTTTTCTTGACGACATCCTGCAGAAGGAACGCGGGTCGATCCGTGAGCTTCTGCCACCGGACGCGGCGCCCCGGCTTGAGGGTCTGCTGGATTCGTTGGTGGACCACACGGTCCTGAGGATCTCGGAGTATGTGCACTCCGAGCGCTTTCCGGATGTGGCTGAGGCACGAACCGGTTCGTTGGTCGCGGCCGTGGCCGACGAGCCCATCGGCGATCTGCTTACCCCGGCTCGGGAAGCCGCGCTGACCGAGACGGTGCAGGAGTGGCTGGAGGACGCCGTTGAGAACCCCGACCTGCACGAGGCGATCGACGACTATCTGGAGCGGGCCTCGCATCGACTTCTGGCCCCGGACCGAACGTTTGAAGAGGTCCTTCCGTCGGGCCTGGTCAGCTCCTTCGAGAAGGCGATTGGCAGCTATCTGCCGCTGGCCATCGAACGCCTGGGAAATCTGCTCGAAGACGACAACGCGCGAGCCAAGTTCGAGACCACGATTCGCGAGCTGTTCCACCGCTTCCTGGGCGATCTGAAGTTCCATCAGCGGGTTGTCGCGCGCTTCGTGGTGAACGACGACACCGTCGACAAGATCCTCGACACCATAGAGAAGGAAGGTGCCGAGCGCCTCTCCGAGATCCTGCAGGACCCGGCCGTGCAGGAAGCGATGTCGCGCGGTGTCAACGAAGCCGTAGTCGACTTTCTGCGCCGCCCGGTCCAGTCCGTGCTGGGCGCGCCCGAGTCGGATTCCGTCATTGAAGCGCGCCAGACCGTGTCCAACTGGATGGTAGGGCTGGCCCGCGACCCGCAGACGCGGGACTTCGTGGTGGAAAAGCTGCGCTCGGCCCTCGCCAGCGCCGGGGCGCGCACCTGGGGCGACCTGCTCGAACGCATCCCACCCGAGCGGGTCACTGAATGGATGATCTCGGCGGCCCGCAGTGAGACGGCCGAACGCGTGCTTCGTGACCTGCTGCACAAGGCCGCAGACGCGCTGCTGGACCGTGATCTGGGTCGACCTGCGACCTGGCTACCCGATAGCGCGCCCGAACGCATTGAAGCCGAGCTTGGCCCGGTGATCTGGAACTGGCTCCAGGGGCAGGTTCCCGAGGTGGTCGAAAAGCTCGACATCGCCCGCCGGGTTGAAGACAAGGTCAACGAGTTCCCGATGGCCCGCCTGGAGGAGATCGTCCGCAAGGTGACCGACCGCGAACTGCGGATGATCATTGTGCTGGGTTACATCTTGGGCGCCTTCATTGGACTGGCGCTGGCGGGGCTGGACTTCTTCGTGCTGAGCTAGGGGGCGACCAACCACCCGGACCTACTTCTTGGTGTCCGGCGCTTCCACCCGAATCTCACGTCCGCGCTGGCTGCGCGTCCTGAGCTCCGACTGACGGGTCTTCCGCTGCACCCAGGCGAGTGGATTCACCGCCCGCTTCTTGTGCTTGGTGCGGCGCTGAGTGCTGCCGAGGCTGTCGTCGAGCTCCTCGGGGGTCTGCTCATAGCGGCCCGGGAGACCGAGCCAGATGCCCAGTCCCAGTGCCGCAAAACCGATCAGGATCTTGATAAGGATCGGATCAACCCTTCTTTAAGGTCTCCAACACGAGCACGCCGAGCCCCATGGAGAGAATGATGCCCACGGCATTGGTTCCTACGGCGACCATCGAGACCACCGTCCAGAAAACGAGGTGGGTGAAGAGGTAGCCGCCGGGGACGAGATCACGCATGTGAGATTTCCGTCAGATAGTTGGAGCTGATGTGCACACAAATATGGGCCGAGGGCGGGGGTGTGTCCACGGCGAGGCAGCAGGTTCTGGCTCAGTCGATATCGTGCGGCTGTGGACCGGGATCGTTGTCGGATCTGGCTCGGTTTCGGGCTTCGGAAAGGTAGGCCACCTTCAGATCCAGCAGGTTGGAGATCTTTCTCATCAGATAGTCTTCGCGCCCGGACAGATCCCCGTCTGCAAAGACCAGACCCCACATGATCTCGGCCAGCACCATTTTCTGGCCCACGGAGTAGTTGTCGCGAATCAGAGAAGTGAACTGCCAGAGATCGGTCGCCGATCGCCGTGCTTCTTCAGCGAGTCCGATCAGGCGGTCGGCGTGGGCGTGATCAAGCCCGAAGTGGCGCCGAATCGCTCCCTCCAGGTGCTCCCGCTCCGCGGTCGAAAAATCATCGTCGGCCCAGGCCAGCTCCAGCAACAGAGCGCACGCGGCAAGGCGCAGATCGTGTCCGCTGTCAGCCGGGTCAGAGTCTGTCGACCCCGGCTCGGCGGGTGTCATGGATTGGTCGAAGTACTTCCGGATCGCATCAAGCATGTCACGACTTCAGGGTCAGGCAGGATCCAGGCGTAGCGTCCAGAAAGGACCTTCAGCTCGAACACCTGCAGTTAAAAGCGCCATGGGGCGGCCGAACCTCGGCCCCTCATGAACCAACCTACGATACTCGGACCGCTCACCGCATGAAGCCATCCCCGGATCGGCTCGCCGTGAGTCGCAGAATATTTTCCCATCCGCACGGCGAAACTCAGGGATGATCCCCAGTGCGTGAACCCGGAACACGATCAGAAATCGGAGCCGGTGACCCGGTCGATTCCGACCCGCAACGGCAACCAGATCGCCAACGCGGTCACTACGGCAGCCCCCGATACACCCAGCAACAGGGGCACGATACCCTGAGCGCCGGGGACCCCTTGGAATTCCGCCGACAGGTACAGGTAGACGGGCCACGCCTCCAACAGCACCACAACGCCCAGGTAGAGGACCGCCGCCATCATGAAGAGAAGTCCTCCGAACGATGTGGGGATTTCGGCGACGTTTTCGGTGTCGTAGTTGGGATAGAGCGCCCCAAACCCCAGAGCAAGCGCGGTCAGTGCGAAGGTCGCGCCAATCATCGTGATCGTGGTGAGTATCAGGATAAATGGGGTCGCGTTCATCAACAGATTGGTGATCACGATCAGGGGAAGAGAGACCACAAGCAGCGGAATGGTCCCCACCCAGTACTTGGCCCAGAAGAGCGAACGCACGTCGGTGGGCGAAGACTTCAGCAGCCACATCATCCGTCCCTCGATCGACATGCCGGGGAACACGAATCGGGCCGCAATCGCCGCGACCACAAATCCGGCCAGCCCCAGATTTAGAAACGAGACGACGTTGATCAGGAAGAAGGAGACCTGTTCGCCCGTGTAGAGCGGCAGCTGCGTGATGTTGTAGACGTAGACCACAACCAGCACGCCCAACAAGATCAGCTGGGACCACTGAGTGGCGTCGCGGAAAAAGACGCGGATTTCCTTCTCCACGAGCTCGCGCGTTGCTGGCGCCGTGTTCCGGAAGGGACGGTCCAGCCAGCGCGACCGGGTTCGACCCTCCTGGCGCTCGGAGCCCTCCTGAGCCCGAGAGAACCCGGAGTGGTAGAAGATCCCGTGCAACGTCGCCCCAAACACTACGAAGGCGCCCGCCGTGGTCAGCAACAGCAGCCACGAGTGCCAATCGAAGAAGCCATTCAGGTGGGTCATGAGCGCGTTGGCGGCCCACTCGCTTGGGAGCCACGGCGAAGTCGGCGTGCGCAGCACCGCCATGAAGTCCACCAGGTCCCTGAACTCTTCGGGACGCATCAGGCGCTCGGGGCGCAGGAAGCGGAAGAGAGCGACCACACCGGCCGCCGCAAACAGCCCGATCAGTGCGAGCAGATCGCGGGTCCGCCGCGCCGGAAACGCGTTCACCAGAATCAGGGTAAGGGCCGATCCCAGGACCGCCGGCAGCAGCAGAAAAGGCACAACGGTGCCGATGGCTAGCAGGTAGTATGAGACACCCCCACCATAGACCACGCCGTAGGCCGTCAGGAGAGGGATCCCCAACAGCGCCACCATCCACGACGAGTCGATGATCGTCTCGACCAGTCGCGCACCGTACAGGTGGAACCGTTCCACAGGGGCAGCCACCAGCAGCTCCAGATCCTCAGACAGGAAGAACGTCGATAGCGCGGTGATGACGTTGGACAGCAGCAGGATCATGAAGAAGGTCAGGAAGGCGAGGCCCAGAAGCTTGGCCGCCAACAGGTCGCCGATTCCCTGCGTGCCCCGGAAATACAGGAGCATTCGGTAGATCACCGCAAAGATGAAACTCCAGAAGAAGAGTCCCACAAAGCCAAGCAGAACCGTCTTGAAGAGCTGGCCTTCACTGGTCTTGGCACGGTTGATCTTGATGCGAAGTTTGGGCCGCAGAAGGGCCAGCACTCCGGGCCGCCTGGGAGGCACCGCGACTGAATCAGACATCGGCCTGGCGCCCTTCAGTCATGGAGGGCTTCGCGCAGTGAGGCGGCCACATGAGACATGTCGTCCCCGCCGGTGACCTTCAGGAAGATCTCCTCGAGCTGAGCGCCGCCATCCTCGGCCTGCTCACGGAGCTGGTCCATCGTCCCGAAGGCGATGATCTCGCCATTGGCAATGATGGCGATGCGGTCACAGAGTGCTTCGGCGACCTCAAGCGTGTGCGTCGACAGAAAGACCGTACCGCCGTCGTCGGCGAAGGTGCGGAACAAATCCTTGAGGATCTTGGCCGAGCGCGGATCCAGCCCGACCATGGGCTCGTCCACGACGATCAACTTGGGCTGGTGCAGCAGCGCAGAGGTGATCAGGAGCTTCTGTCGCATCCCGTGCGAGTAGCTCTCAATCAGCTCGTCCTTCCATTCGGTCAGGTTGAAGAGCGAGAGCATCCGATCGGCGCGGCGCTCGACGTCCGGTCCCTCCTTGCCCCATAGCCCGGCCACAAAGCGCAGGAACTCACCCCCGCTGAGCTTCTCGTACAGAAAAGGTCGGTCGGGGATGTAGCCCACGCGTTGTTTGGCGGCTTCGGGATTAGCGTGAAGATCATCGCCGCCCACCAGGATCTCGCCTGCCGAGGGCTGCAGCACGCCCGCCACCATCCGGATGGTGGTGGTCTTTCCTGCCCCGTTCGGGCCCAGAAAGCCGAAGACCTCGCCGCATCTGATCTGAAGGCTCAGATCTTTGACGGCGGTGAAATCGCCGTATTGTTTTCGAACGTTGCGGAGCTCAAGCATGTAGCGTTCAGCATCCGGGGCGGGCATCGAGTCAGCCATCAGCAGCAGTCGTGGTCTGAAGGATTTCGATGTCGAGATTCCCGATCAGTCGGACGATCTCGACCTGCTGGGCCAG